>NZ_JAXQGA010000011.1:0-123114 GCF_034438075.1 Acetobacterium sp. K1/6
CTCTTGATTATATGACGCCGATTGAATTCAAAACAGCAGACCTTAAAAAAGTTGTCTGAAAAAGTGTTGACAATCCATAAACGTCGAATTATTTTCTATGTCATGTCCATCCAATACCGGCACAATAACAAAATAATCATTACTTAAAACATCTATTTGAGGTTTCCACATTCTCCAGGATATGCCATATCCATGAATGAGAATGATCGATTTATTCTGCTTATTTCCAAATTCTTTAAATAACATCCCGTTGCGCTCCTAATCCATGACTATAAATTTTAATTGTTTCAAATTTGGTTTTGCTCGTGATTTTTTTACATTATACCACCGCCAGGATGTTTCCGTCTCAACCAATTGCGAAGTTTTCTTTAGTCTCCATTTATTTTTCTTTTTAATTGCAATTCGGGAGACCATAAAGCCTCCCGAATTGCAATGTGTTTATTCTTGTTTCCACACTTCTAAAATGATAAAATATCATTACAATCATCGACCATTCCACTCGGATAAAAGTACTGGCTTAACAAGTCTAAAAGCAAAACCAATCTTATTATCATTGTCCTGGAATAATTATTCGTCAATTAAACGTCTATTTTAATAAAATAAAACTATACTTTTCGAAAGAAAAAAAGCTGAATCAATCCGTTGAAGATGAAGTGATTGCTAAAATGCCAGTCGCCTTGTTTTACTAATTCCAGCTATTGGAGTTGTCAATCTGGCACACATCTTTTATTTTATCATCAGTTTTACGCCGAAACCCTCCTTGAAGAAAAATGGGTAAATGGAATTGTCTTCATCCATACGGTTAGTGCCGTGATCGCTCTGATCCTGTCACTTGCTCTCATTCACATCAATAAAAAAAGGCGGCTCGTTTACGTTTGAAAATAATCGAAAATTTCGCAGCCCTTTTTGTTCTCATTCTCGGAATTTCACTAGTGTTAGTTGATCAATATGCCACAACAAAATCACCCCTTTTTTAGTGGTTTGTACCGTATTGGGAGGTGACGTGGGGACGTTTCGGGACCTGTGACATTTCGGATTAACTGTTGGCGATATTAAAGAAATTAGCCTTATTGCCGACAATAGATATTGAACATAAAGACACACTTATCTACAAAAAGGAGACAATGTTTCGATGAAAATAAATTCTATTGATAAAAATTTGTATAACAGCTACAGTCAAATGACAGAAAGGCAAAAATCGATGGAGAAAAGCCAACCGTCCAATCAGGCAGTTTCAAAAAAAACGGATACGCTTGATATTTCAAAAGCAGCCTATAAAACGGCGGTAAGTGACGAGACGATGTCTGCCACATCTGGAAAAGACTCGCTTGGAATAACAAAAGGCCAGAACGCAAACAGTTATGTTATCCATTTTTCTGATTCAGCGATGGTAAGCAGAGCTGTTTCGAGAGGCTATCTTACCGTTAACGGTGTCGATATCCAGCTTTCCGATGATTTAAAAAAACAGTTAACCGAAATAGATAATCAGGCACAAGTTGACCGTGAAGCCGCTTTTTATCAATATATTATGGCACATGATCTGGCAGTCTCCAAACAACAAAGTGAAGCATGGGCAAGTGCCTACAAAGATTTAGCGGAAGCGATTGAAATAGCCGGAAAAATTTCCGCAGGCGGAAAAGTATCCAGTTCTGACCTAAAAAAATTGATGGACACAAGTCCGCAGCTTTATGCGATGGCAATGGCTGCAAAGATGATGGCAGAAAGACAAGAAAAACAGACTGATACTGGAATGACAGACAATGAAGAAACAAGCAAAAGCGATACTGTCGAACAAGGCGTTAGCTGGTCTGATTTTGAAAGGAAATCTTATGAAACACAGATGAGTGTCACGATGGATGATACCCCATCCGTTACCAGTGTTGAAAAAAAAGAAGTTATTCTTTAATAAAAGAATTGTTTAAGCCGTAGATAATGCCCAAGGAGCACACGGGGACGTTTTTTTGTGCTGCCTTTGCCTAATAACGTCCCATATGTTTATTGTCCGTACCGTACTAAAACCAAATTTCGGAGTTGTAATCGTTAACAAACTACGAAAAGGACATCTCATCTCAAAGTATGAGCCCCCTCGAATTCGAGGAGGTTAAAATCTGAATTATGCAAGGATTCCCACCAGCCAAGAAATTCGAGGCTATTTTTCGAGAGTTTTAAACGAACACGCTATTTAAACTATTTTGTTTTGAGAATATCGCGAATTTCTTCAAGCAAAAGCGCTTCTTTGCTCGGCACTTCAGAGGCAATCGCTTCTTCAGACTCTTTTTTTCTTCTAAATGTAAAGAGTTTAATAATCCCAAAAATAGAAACTGCAATAATTAAAAAATCAACCATCGACTGGATAAATGCGCCATAGCGAATGGCCACTTCAACAACCTCTCCACTTGCAGGGGTAATGATAAATTTCAAATCTTCAAAATTAATCCCTCCTAATAGAATCCCGATTATTGGCATTAAAATATCATTAACCAATGATGTGACTATTTTCCCAAAAGCTGCACCAATGATCACCGCAACGGCAAGATCCATGACGTTACCTTTCAATACAAATTCTTTAAATTCTTTTAGCATTTTAAAACCTCCCTGTTATTTTTCACCCGATGCCCCCAGTCCATGCTATTCTAATCGTTCCATTAACTTTAAACTGTAACCAACTTCTATAACTTCTTGCCTAGACAAGATAACCCCTTCGATCGGTCTTTTATTTAATTTAAATACAATCGCTATTTGATTTACTTTTTGTTCAAATTGGATTCGATTAAAAGCAATTTCCACACCTAGTAATTCTGTCATAATTTCTGCTGTACCTTCATGACCAATTGCTGAAATATATGGACTTTCTTTAACTAACCTCCTAGCCGTTTCAAAATCAATATCACTGATACGATATATACCATTCGTTGTTGCAACAGTTCCATTTAAAAATGCGATTGATAATTTATTAACGTTCAAATCATCTTCTCCTTAAATTCTTCAAAATTATGTATAACCTTTGTAAAGGTAATCAAAAAACAAATCAAGAACCTCCTGAATTTAAGGAAGCCAAGGTTCTGGATCATTGCAATAACAACAATGCCGTCATTCAAAAGGCCATTTATACCTCTTATTACTACTCTTTCAGTTTTACGTTTGGTAATACGAAAACTGCCAGCAGTAATCCGATACTTACAATTACCGTAAGAACAATTCCTACTAAATCCATTGACATCGACATTGCATTGGTTACAATACTCGCTATTTTCGGTTCTACCACTTCTTTAAATGTCTCTACATTCTGAATGAGTAATTCGCGAATTTCATTTTTTGTCATATCCGTAGTATTTAAAATACTTGAATCAAGTATCCCCTGGGCAATATAACCAAATACACTTGAAAACAATACTGTTCCTAAAACTGCGACACTAGCAGATGCACCAAGGTTCTGAAATGTCGTTAATAATCCTGAGCCTTCGTTTTTCCATTCTATATTGACGTTTGATAATGCGAGGTTATAGGCCACACTGAATGCAATCCCCACACCAAACCCGATAAAAAGAAAGGCGGAAATAAAACTGCTACCACTGATATCGGTAAAATTCCCCCAAAACGGCATCCTCATCAAGGTAATACCTGTCAGCAACGAAATTAAACCAGCAACAAGCATAATTTTAGGTGAAAAACGGTAAATCAATCGTGTCACAAATAATGACGATATCAACAGTGCGATCGACAGTGGCATTAAACTGATCCCGGTATTGAACGCATTATAACCCAATGCATTTTGCATAAATACTGGCATGCAGAACATAATTCCTGAAAATGTCATCTGCCCAAATAAATACACGAATATGGCGGGTGAAAATATACGGTTACTAAATATCTGGGGATGAAATAAAACCGCTTTATTGTTTTTTACCCGTTTTCTCAACCACATTAAAAGCATAAACAAAAATGCAATTCCGAATAAGATCATGATAAAAGAGGCCGATAATCCAAATAATGAGAGAGTAACCCCGCCAATTTCAAATGGCTGCTTGGCATAAAACCAGCCATAGTCCTGTGCTGTTAATAGTCCTAAAACAATCAAAAACAATCCTAAAGCTGAAAACAAAAAACCCACAAAATCTATTTTCGGTCGGTTTTCTTTTACAATAAAATCTTTTGGTATCACCCCTGAAAATACTAATGCAATTATAGCAACCATCACTTCACCACCAAAGATAACGCGCCATGATAAATATGTGGTTACTGCTCCGCCGATAATCGGTCCGACTGCCAAGGCTACTGCTGCAACTGTCGCATATATAGACATTGCTTTTGCACGGTCACGGCCTTCGTAATTGCTGATTAGTATTGATAAAACTGCCGGCATCATGATTGCTGCTGCAATCCCTTCAATCACCGACCATCCAATTGCTAACATCATGATATTTGCACTCAATGCCGCCGTTAAGGTACCCACACAGTAAATCAATAATCCATATATAAATGCTTTTTTCTTTCCGATAATATCAGACAGTTTCGCTCCTAAAAGCATACAGGATGCCATGACTAATGTATATAATGACATTACCCCCTTGACCGTACTAACGTTTGTATTTAGATCCTTTACGACATTTTCTATCGATACATTCATTGCGGTTGTATCAATCACCATGACAAATACTGCCATTAAAATGACCAATAATATATTCCAGTTACTCTTCGCTTTGTTTATATTTTCTTTCATCTTTTCTCCGTTTTTCGGCCACTTGCGATTGCATAAGCGGCGGCTTTCGCTGCAACTCGTTTATAATCACTATTCCAACGGTTCACGCCAATATAGTCAAAAATAACCATACCGGTATGTCGACAGAAACGATCCATCTGTTCAAGACTGGTTAAGAGTCCATTTCCGGTTCCTCCGGCTGAAGCAATCATTAGAACCTGCTTATCACGCAAGACTTTTTGTCCATTAAATTCGCAGCGACGAAGTCGATCAATAAAGCTTTTCCATGCTTCGGTTGTTTCTCCCCAATAGACAGGTGAGACCAAAATGATGGCATCACTTGCTTCGATCCGAGCGACAATTTCATCAAAGCCATCATTTCCAAACGTACAGAAATTTTCATCTCGACAAGGACCCCAACCGTCACCACATACTTTGCATCGTATTAGTTCGTAATCACACAATCTTATTTCATCGACCTCGGCGCCGCCATCGGTTGCACCCAGCTTTGCCGCATCAATTACAGACTGACATAACCCATCTTTTTTGGGATTACCTGACAAAACACATAGTTTCATTATTTAAATCCTTTCTCTTGCTATTTTTGGTTATTTGTATTTAATGTACTTATTTATTATACGCCTAACTGAGCGATGATCGCAACCTTATGATAAAAAAAGCCATTCTCGTGATATCCCAATGCTTGGCAATTAACACGGTCTATGAAAAACAGGCGCAATAGCGCACAACGAATCAGTTCATTTGAACTGATTCGTTCGTACTTCCTTCATCGCATTCCAAAAATCTTCAAGCTGATTTGACACCAATAAGCGCTCAGTAACCCCACGTCTACAAATATGTTAAGCAACGTATCTATTTATTTACAAATCCACCCGTCTACGCTAATATATCATAATGATCTATTAGCGTAGACAAAGACATGTAATAAAAAAGCCAGACCGAACTAAAACGTCAGATCGATTGGGGAGCGAACTGACAGCACTTTGCAGAAAATATTTATACATAGCCATGAAAGATTGGGTTGTGGCAGCGAAAAAAAAGATCTTGGATCAAAAGGAATTAGAACATGAAACAAAAAATACGTAAAGGTATTCTCACCTATTCAGCCCTGCTTTTTTCCCTAACCTTTTTCTTTATGTCGCCTTATGTCATTATCATGTCGGCCACCAATGGTATAGCAAACGGTAGTGCCTTGTTTTTTGGATTCTTGCTGCTGTTCTCGATAGTCGGAAGTCGCCTGTTCTGTGGCTGGCTTTATCCAGGGAGTGCCATTCAGGAACAGGCCGCGCACTCCAACAGCAAAGCCTGGAATGGGAAATGGAAAAATAGCTCAAAATACATAATCTGGTTTTTCTTGTTAGCTTTTGTTGTCTTTTTATGGATCAGCAACGGTCCCCTCGCTGTCAATTTTTTTAGTATGTATAGTCTGGACAGCCATATTTTTGTCATCTATATGATTGTTGTCACCCTAATCTATATCTTTGCATTGGCAACGGGAAAAAGGGGTATGTGTCATAGCTTATGTTGGATGGCACCTTTTATGATCATCGGAGAAAAATGCGCGGATTTATTGCACATTCCCCGGTTCAGACTTAAAGCCGAAACTGAGAATTGTATTTCCTGTGGACGCTGCAGCAAAAAGTGCCCGATGAGCCTTGATGTTGTGGAAATGGTTAAAACCAATCAAATGGATTCAAATGAATGCATCAGTTGTCTGGAGTGTGCAGATATCTGCCCCAAACAGGTGATTAAATTTGGCATCAGCGCCAAAGTTAAATGATAACTGATTGCACTACTTGTTTTTTTAACAGTTACCAAATGTCTGTCGAATATGACAAATAAAACGTCTCAGGTCATATGAATTCAAAAAATTAAAAGAGGTCCGGATTTCCTGACCTTTGTTTTCTGTCTGAAACCGAGGTTTAAAAACCTGGGTTTCTTTTATATAATGATCCTAGCTGCTTAAAAATGCAGTAGTATGCTTTTCCCATCCTCCTGAAACATGTTCATTTTTTATCTTTTTCATTTACCTTATTAACTCGGTTTATCTCAAACTGCTCCATTACCTACGGTAGATTTTCCACGCTCATTTGCGCTGCCGGGAAATCAGAAACTGAAAGTGAATTGATCCAGGAAACTGTAACTACTTAAAACGCATTTCTTCATCTGGATATTTATCTATGACAACCACAACGGGAATAAATTAGAAATCCAATTTGATGCCCTGATTTTTGATTCAAATCCCATATAACCCCTATAGGTATAGCGATAATCAATTTTCCACTGGTTTTCAGAAATTTGTTTGTTATTGATAAGCTTCATTAATGAGGCGCATTCTGGTTTATCGGTTAATTTCCGTTTGCCGGCAATATAGGTTAAGTCGGTAAGCGAAAGCGCATAGCTTTGAGGCATCATAATATCGGTAATATGGGCGCTAATCGGTGCTCCACTCGACAAACGCTGATACATATTGTGACGCAGCATGTAAGTGATGCCTTTATCAATCAATTCTTCCACAGCATTATCGGTGTAATCAACCGATTCAGAATAAGTGATTAGCGCGCGGATCGTCTTCCCGATTCCGATATAACAAGGCACCTTTCCTAAACAACCGCCATGTTTACACACGCCTTTATAGCGCCAGGTCGTCCTGCAATCTCTTTCAAATAATTGGTAGCTTTTAATCCAATGAAGGGCTGCTTTTGCTTCTTTGCTGTCTGCCAAACCAAATCGGCAATAAGCTTCCAAAAGAAGGGCATTATAGCATGGTACCAGTTCAGCAACTCCTCCCAAGCATGAAAAACCCTGGGGCGTTGATATGTTTTCATTTACATAACTCAGTAATTTTTTAGTGTAGGGCAAGTCCTGAATAAACGGTATTTCGCTTAATCCTAACAAACGAAATACGACAAATAACGGATGATCCACAAAATCACTGGTGAGTTTGGCTACCAGTTTTGACTGGTTTAATAAATTGGTTACTTCATCCCCATCGGGACTTCTTTTATCTTCAACAGCAAGCCGTAAAACCAATGCAGTATCCATCACAACCCCTTTATACATATTATTGTTGTCCATTGTACTCTAATCGTTGCTAAATTTCTAGTTAACCTGCACAAAAAAGCACCCAGAGTTAACCCGGCACTATTTCTGCTCTTGCTTCTTCGGTGAGAACGGAAAAAGTCCTCAATCCACCGATTATAAAAATCGCATTTCAAAAAATCGCATCGCCTGGTCAACCACAGCATCCATATTATAATAGCGATACTCCGCGAGCCGACCGGCAAAAATAACGTTTTTTTCGGCATCGGCTTTTGCTTTGTACAGTAAATAAAGTTCTTGCCATTCCTTTGTCGGAAATGGATAAAAAGGCTCTTCTCCATCACACGGAAATTCTTTCATGATTGTGGTTTTACGGCCTTGCTGTCCTGTTATTTTTTTGTATTCGGTAATTCGAGTGAAATCATAATCGTTGGGATAATTGACGACCGCGGATTTTTGAAACGATTCACAATCATGATCTTCCATCTCAAAACGAACGCTTCGATATTTCAGTTTACCGAATTGATGGTCATAAAAATAATCAATTGGACTGGTATAGATCATCTTGTCATAGTCAATCGCGTCGCGCACTTCTTTATAATCCGTATTCAGCATTACTTTTATGTTCGGACGATCGATCATTTGCTCACACATTTTAGTATAACCCGCTTTGGGAATCCCCTGATAGCGATCGGTAAAATAACGGGTATCGCGATTGAAACGAAAAGGTATTCGGGATATGACCGCCGGGTCCAATTCACTTGGCGCCACGCCCCATTGTTTCGTGGTATAGTTCATAAAGAATTTTTCATAGATGTCCCTACCCGCATTGTTTAAGGCCACATCCTCGCTACTTTTAATCGGTACCACACTTTCCTTTTGGCTTTCAATAAAATCAACCATCTCAAACTGCGAAAAGTTGGTGTTATAGAGCTGATTAATGGTTTCCAGCGTAATGGGCATGGGAATAAACTGTCCGTCCACAAAGCTTAAGACCCGATGCTGATAATCACACCATTCGGTGAATTGACTCAGGTAATCCCAAACCGTCTGATTATTGGTATGAAAGATATGAGGGCCATAGTTGTGAATCAGGATATGATTTGCGTTATAACTGTCATAAGCGTTGCCACCGATATGATGGCGTTTTTCAATGATCAGGATTTTATTATTTTCATTTTGTGCCAACAGATTGGCAAAGGTCAGTCCTGTCAAACCTGCTCCAACAATGAGATAGTTTACTTTCATTTGATTTTCCTCGTATAATATTTGCAAGAAAATAATATATGGCATGAAACGACAGCCTTGCAATCTAGCGTCTGCTTTTATTTCGCATTTTTATGAATGATGATTCTGGTTAATAAATGGTTGTATGATTAAGCATAATTTTGCTTCGGATCGTTCGTTTTATTTCGTTCATTTTACTTCGTTCTTGATCGATCGATTTTTGATCAGGTGTTCTTTACTCTTTTTAATGATATCGCGTTTTTCTGATAGAGTAACGGCTTGGCAATGACAACAACCAAACTAATCATCACCAGGAAGTAGAAGTCCAACCCCCGGGTTACTAACAGTGACGGCGTTAACAATGCGTTTGTAAAGACCCCTTGGAAGACGGCATAGTACATCAATTCGGTAATACCTTGAGCTCCGGGTAAGGGCATCATTTCGACTGCCACGTAAATTGCCGCCTGAAGTAATACAATCGTGACCATTGAAGTTCCACTCATAGAAAATCCCCGGTATACAAAATAGGTAAGAACATACAAACAGTTTCGTTGCAGAAACGTCAAGATAAAAACAACCAGAACTTTCTTTTTGTTAAGCATTAAAAAATTGACAGCGCTATGGTAACCTTCAATAAAGTTTTCGATTTTTTGCTGACGTTCCGGCGAAAATTTAAGGATATGGATTCGAGTTAGAAATCCATCAATCGATCGCGTAATTTGGCGAACAATTCCTGGGATGAACATGGCAGCAAGCAAAACGGCGACGGATATAATATTAAGTGCCAGGCCCAGATAAAATAAAAACATATAGTTTTTAAGATAGTAAACCAACGGCGCATAACAAAAGACCAAAAGCGCAATGCCGATAAGCGCGAGTACCAGCTTGCTAAACAGCGCCAATATTATTAATATCACAGAACTTTTCGATAAAGAGTTTCCATCTTTCCGCATATAATAAAGCTGCATTGGCTGCCCTCCCACAGCAGTCGGTGTGATGGCTGAATAAAAATAGCCGATAAACGAATAAGCCGCACATCGTAGTATACTGTTCGGTTCACCAAGACTACGCATTAAATACCAAATGATAACCGCCTCAAGGATAACAAAAAGCAGCGCCACCAACATGGCTAGGAACAAGTAACCGATTTTCATACTGGAAATGGCCAGCAGGATCGCCGTAATGTCATTGCCTTTAAGCATCGTATACATCGTCAACCCCATGACGAACAGGAAAAAGAGCAGATAAAAGAGGTTTTTATTTACTTTTATAGTCATTCACCAGCCTTTCAATACAGATAACTTCAATTGAATTTATAAAGCTTTTGGGCAACGCGATAGCCGGAAATTGTTAGTTTCCGACCAATGGCACCGGGCATGTTGGTCAATCCACTCATGGATGTGTATTTCAGTTTTAGATAAAGACCTTTATCTAGTGCTTTGAGCTGGCTCCATAATTTGTTTTTTTGAAGCATGGATTCTTCGGAGTTAATCATTAACAATAAGATATTTGTGATGGACATGATGATTGAAAGATATCGACACATATATGACGCAAGTTTTGGTTCTTTCTTTTTGACAACCTGTAAATTTACACAGGTCAGCATTTGTTCGGTTACCCGGATTTGCTGATCGATTCGCTTGAGCATGATATCTTCATTCACAGATTGGTCATCACGGCCAATGAAATAATGATAAAGATCAATATTCATATAGTATAAGTATTTGACATAGGGTAGTGGTTGATAGGCAAAAATATTGTCAACATAGAACGTATGCTCTGGAAGTTTTACGCCGCTTTCTCTCAAAACTGACGTTCGAAAGATTTGAGAATGCATAAGCAAGTATTGAGACGGCTTAAAAAAACCAATATCCTGCCATGTACATAGTTTTTCTTCATCCAACGCATTCTTGTAAGAAATATCATGGCGTATTTCCTCATGCAAATGGTCATAGACGTAATTGCAGATGAACAAATCAGGAATAACAAACGCGTTATCTTTTTGTTTCAACTGACAAAAACTTCTCACTTTAAACATCAATTGATCCAACGCCTGTTGGTCCAGCCAGTCATCGGAATCCACAACTTTGAAATAAATCCCGGTTGCCTGTTCCAATCCAACATTTACACCCGAACCATGACCGCCGTTTTCTTTATTGATGACCCGAATGATGTCGGGATACTTGACGTTATAATCCTCGGCAATTTCACGGGTTTTGTCTTTTGAGCCATCATTGACGATGATGATTTCCACATCACTCCCGGCAAGTAAAAGTGAATCAATACAGCGTTTCATATAATCTTCTGAATTATAACAAGGGACAACGAAGGTGATATATTTCATTTCGTCCACCTTTCAAATCGGCTACCGTGGGGCGATGCGCTTGAAGCGGCATATAATTTTCGACATTCCCGCCTTTGTGGCGCTGATACATTTAAACAGCCGATGAAAGTTATCATCGGCTGTTTTCGTGAAAGCACCAAAACAAATCCCATCTCATCTACTAAAAAATCCATCTGTTTCAGCCCTCACGTTCTACGGCACGCATATAATAATTTATGATGCTTTCCTGTATCGATAATGTTTTTTCATCCTGGCCTCCATTTTTGTCAGTGCATTAAGTAATTGCTATGCTTTTTACTGCACATGGTCACTTCTGATTCATTATAAATTCAATGCATCATAATTGTAACATCACAACCGCTTGGTTATTCTTAAATCAACTGTGCTTGCTTTTGCCAATAAAATGTAATTTTAAGACAGCAAAACAACCATAAGGAGCGTATGCTTTTTCCCCTTATGGTTGTTAAGCGAATTGGGTTGTTGTATCCGATTTAGTTTAGCCAATCAAAAAATTAATCGTCATCGATAAAACAATCCCAATAATACCACAGGCCACCCATTCTATAATCTTTCGGCTTAGTTTATTTTTTTCTTGATACCGCTTGACGGTATCCTCCAAGGAAATGGTAAGTTGGGTAATCTGTTGCGCCATTTCGTTAACGGTACTTTTAAAATCATCTGCTGTTGTGTTTAGAATTTTTTCTGAAATTTCTTCTGTTGGCATTATTTCATCTGAATGATCAGCTCTTTTGAATACACCTAAGCTGGAAGCAACAATTTTTTCGGTTTTATCAATTGAAATAATTGCGATTTGCTTCTTTTCCAACTCAACAAATTCAATCAACATCTTTGGACAGGGTGTTAATTTCTCTTTTGCCTTATTAAATGTCTCGACCACCGAGTCTTTTTTACAGCCATAAATTTTACCTTCATCACCAACACCGATAATCAATTTACCGCCCGATGCATTTGCAAACGATGAAAGGATCTTACTTAACAAATTGGGTCCACCAGTGTGTCGCCTGAACGCCACCCGATTATTATCACCATGATTAATCAATTCTAAAATTTCTTCACTAACATTGTTACTTGACAAAAATTTGCACCAGCTCTCATCACATTCTAGTATGTTCAATTGCAAACAGAGGTCAACAATTAAACGACAATATCCGTCATACTTCCAGCTACATCTAATTGTATTTTACATGCAACTTAATTTATATAACCATGTTATCTAATAAGATTAACGGCGTCAATATTTTTTTTAATATGCTTGCGAGCCGTCTGGTACAGATGAGCGTTTGTATTTAGGCATCCTGCCCTTTATAACAGTCAATCAGATAAGACATCCTTAACAGGAACCGAATATATGCGTCATCCAGATCGATATGACTAATTTCTACGATCCGCTCCAGCCGATACGCCAGAGAATTCCTGTGAACAAACAATTTTTCTGAAGCCCGCTTGATACTGCAGCCACAATTTAAGTAGACTTTCAGTGTCGAATACAAACTGGCTTCATTTTTTCGGTCATATTGCCGCAGGATGCTTAACGCCGGATGGCAGAACAAACCGAGTCGCGACGGAGCATCCACATGATCAAGCAAATCATAGAACTGATAATCGATGTAATCGCAAATGAGATTTTCAGGCTGCAGCCGTTTGCCCAGATTCAGAGCAGAAACCGCCTGATGATAATATTTCGCAAAACTTTCAACATGATCAAACGCATTGCTGACACCAATGCGAAGATGCTCATTATCTACCAAATTCTGCAACGCTTTTAATTGTTCCCCCTCGATACAATCATCTTTTAAGAGCGGCACTAAAACCGCCACCTTCCCCTCATGATAAGTCACATGTGACCCCGTTAAAACTCCTTTTAAAGCCGGAACGATATGATCTTTTAAATGTCGCTCGCCAAGGTAGCGGATCGGAAAAACCGAAAGTGCGATCAGTTTGGAGGCAAACTCTAAGCCGGGAAAACAAATCGGAATGTTCTCCGGCGGTGCACCGATAAGCAGTTCATACAGCAACTGTTGATAAAGCGTGCCGGTCTGAAACAGATAAGCAAAATAATGAGTAATAGTATAACTGATCACATGACTGACAATCTCCAGAATTTCCATATGTTCCGGCGTTACCGGCGTTTCGCCTTCAATCATCAGGATAAAACCGACCTGGATGCCATTATGAAATACCTTACTGCTCAGCTTTCGATGGGGTGATTCAGTGCATGAAACTTCAACAACATCGGTTGTGTGGGCTGCCTGCTGTATCGGCTTAAGCTGTTGAACGGCCTTGATAAAATCATAACTGCAATACCCTCGTCTGATATTGTCCTTCCATAAGTCATCTGTAACTGGAATCGACGTGGAATGAGCCAGAATTTTGAAATTGACATCGCTAAAAATCAGCGAATTTCCGAGCATGATTGAGGCTGTATTAACAACCGCCTGAAGATCCCTGGTCTCATTGGCACGCTTTACGAGTTCTTCATAAATAAGCCCTCCCCCAGAATTTTTCATCAATGTCCGGGCCAGATTGACCGCCGAAAATAATTCTGATGACTCGACCAGAGCGAGATTTTGGATCTTATCAGTCGGAGATTTGTCATCTTTAGCAAGGATGCAGTGACAGGGTAGATTTTCACTTTTTGCTAATTGGCTGCTATAACCAAAGTATAGAATATTTCCTTGAAATGAATTTTGTCGTCCATCAATTAAGGCGATGTCGATAATCTCAGCCTGATTTTCACAAGACGCCTTTGTGATCGGTAAATTAATCGCTATTTTTGTGATTAGGTCATTAAATTTCATACTTATCACTTCCAGATTAAATTATTTTTATGTCTACACATTAAAATTAGAATAGTGCATCATACACAAATTGTCAATGTGAAATCGTTTCCCGTCAATATAGGCAAATTCCAACGAACACAGTATAATCTATTTATTATAAACGCAATTCGTTAATAATAAGGAGGAAACCTATGTATGAAAAACTGTTTCTCGAAGGAACCATTGGAAAACTGAAACTTAAAAATCGTTTGGTTATGTCGCCAATGGGGATTGGGCTGGCTGAGCTGGACGGTTCACCAACGCAAGAGATGATTGCTTTTTATGAGGCCCGTGCCATTGGTGGCGCCGGATTAATCATCCCTGAAATTACCCGTGTAAATGATGTGCACGGTGCCGGAATGCTGCGTCAGCTTTCTGTTACTAAAGATCGTCACATTGAACCACTATCAAGACTGGCGCAAGCGGTGCATAAACATGGGACGAAAATCTTTATTCAACTACATCACCCCGGTCGTGAAACGATGACCTCGCTGGTCGGAGGACCCGTCGCTGCGCCATCGGCAATTCCCTGTAATTTTCTTAAGCAGCCAACACGAGCGCTTGAACATGCTGAAATCAAGGAACTGGTTCAGCAGTTTGTCGCCGGTGCTGTTCGCGTGCAGAAAGCAGGTTGTGACGGTGTTGAACTGCATGCCGCTCATGGCTATCTGATCAATCAGTTTTTAAGCCCCTATACCAATAAACGCGATGATGAATACGGCGGAAGTTTTGAAAACCGGCTGCGTTTTATTGCCGAAATCATCGCCGGTATACGAAACGAATGTGGTCCTGATTTTCCTATTAGTGTCCGTCTTTCTGTCGAGGAATTTTTAAGCAATGTCGGAGTCACCGATGATTATATTCATATTCAGGATGGTGTCAAAATTTCCATGGCACTGGAAAAACTGGGAATCGACGTCATCAATGTAAGCTGTGGTATTTATGAAACTGGCTCGGTTTGTGTCGAACCGGTTTCGTTCCCCCAGGGCTGGCGCCGGGATCTGATCAAAGCGGTTAAAGATCATGTAGCGATTCCGGTAATCGCTGTTTCCGTCTTTCGCGAACCGGCTGTCGGTGAACAGTTTCTGGCCGACGGTATCGTCGATTTTGTGGCCTTAGGCCGCGCCTGGCTGGCGGATGAAGAATGGGGTTTAAAGGTAAAAGAAGGACGGGAAAAGCAGTTGTGCAAGTGTATCTCCTGCCTGCGCTGCTTCGAAAGCTTAAACGAAAATAATGCCGTTGGTCTTCCGCTGGTTTGTTCGGTAAACCCACGTCTTGCCCGGGAACAACAGCTTGGCAACCTCGCTCACGATTCGTTCGACCATAAAGTAGCGGTTATCGGTGGTGGTGCCGCTGGTATGTCGGCAGCCCGCACACTGGCACTTCGCGGTATTCATGTCACCTTGTTTGAAAAAGAAAATACTCTTGGTGGGCTTATTAATATTGCTAAAATGCCTCCTCATAAAGGTGCCATGGACTGGATCTGCCAGTATTATCAAAATGAATTCGATCGTTTGAATGTCGCAGTGAAACTAAATACCGAAGCGACTCTTTCTGTATTAGAAGAAATGGCACCCGATGCGGTCATTCTGGCTACTGGCAGTACCCCCGTTGTACCCAGACGCATCCCTGGAGTCGATGGCGAAAATGTCTTTGGAATTGATCGTGTCCTATCCGGAGCCACCGGATTAAAAGATAAACAGGTGGTACTCATCGGTGCCGGGATGAGTGGAATTGAAACCGCCGAGTATCTGTGTGCCGCCGGAAATTCATTAACCATCGTTGATATGCTTAACAAGGTCGCACCCGACGGAAATGGCACGAATGTTTTAGATGTTACCGGACGTCTGGCAAAATATGGTGCGACTTACATGCTATCCCATGCGTTAAAAGAAATCACACCGGATGGCGTGATTCTCGAAAAAATGGAAGATCACTCGGAAATCAAGATACCAGCTGACGCGGTTGTGTTGTCGATGGGTTATTGCTCCAATAATAGCCTTGCCGAAGAACTAAAGAAAAAATTCGAACGGGTGGAAATTATCGGTGATGCCCTTAAAGTTGACCGCATTGAACCGGCTATCCGGGCCGGCTTTGAAGCAGGCCGCTGTCTGTTTATCGACAAACCCAAAGCCACCAGTTTTCTGACCCCAAAAGAAGACTTGGAAAACTTTGGCAAGCTTTCTCTGATGGATAATCAGGAAGGTCTGTATCTTTGCTTTCTCACCGATCCCGCTGTTATCGCGCGCCTGTTACCTCCACCACTTAAACCTTTTTCAATGCCGGTGGTAACCCTGTCGATTGCGCATATTCACAATCCCTCTTTTGCCGATGATTATTATGAAGCAATCCTGGGCGTCTATGCAATGTACGGAAAAGAACTGGGGCTCTATCCCCTTAGTCTGGTTCTCGGCGGCCCCGGAGCCGAGATGGCCGTTCAGCTTGGTCGTGATAATGGCAGCATTCCCAAAAAAATGGGCGCAGAGTTTGTGATTCGCCAGGCGGGAAATACCGTTATGGCCAGCGTCACCCGTCGGGGTGTTCAGTTAATTGAAGTAAAACTGGAACTCGGTGAGACCAATAGTCCGCTGACTGGTGCCATGTATCAGTTCCCGGAAGCGGGAAAACAGACCTATGGTGGTGGCTTTTATTTTCATTTTGACCGCGAACCGGATAAAGAAGGGGTGTCCCATTTTACCAATGGTGCCTTGCTTCAGAATCTCTGTGAGTACACTTACAAATCCTGGGAGCCGGGTTTTGCCAGTCTGAAGCTTCGTTCCAGCATCGACGACCCCTGGGGTGAATTGCCGATAAACACAATCGTCGGCGGTGCTTACTCTGTAAACAGTTTACTTGTCCATAAGCTAAATCTGGTCGAAAACCTGAATGCCGAAGATATTGTCCCCTATTTAATGGCCGGACGCTACGACCGCACCGCATTTATGGAAACTGGCCGGAAATAAGCCCTCGTAAAACCTGAACGCAAAAATAAAATCACCAAAATACGAAAGGAATTTGATTATGAAACTTGAAAATAAAGTTGCGATTATTACCGGCTCAACGAAAGGCATCGGAAAAGCTGCCGCCATGATTTTTGTGGCGGAAGGTGCAAAGGTTGTCGTTGTCGGGACCAACAAAGAAAGAGGCGATGCCACTGTAAAGGAAATTCTGGCTGCCGGAGGCGAAGGTTTTTTCCAGCAAACTGACGTAACCGATGAGGCCAGCCTGGATGCTTTGGTAAACGCCACCATGGAACATTACGGCCGGATTGATATCCTGGTCAATAACGCCGGCGTCAGCGGCACCACGGCAAATATGAATGATATCAGCAGTGATGAGTGGAATACTGTCCTTTCTACCAATTTAACCGCTCCCTTCATGCTTTGTAAAAAGATCATCCCAGTGATGGAAAAACAAGGTTCCGGTGCCATCGTTAACGTCGCATCAATGGCGTCCACCGGTGCCGGAAGAGGTGGCCTTGCTTATACCTCCGCTAAACACGGACTTCTGGGTCTGACGCGTCAAATGTCGATGGACCATGGCCGTAACGGCGTCCGTATTAACGCAGTCCTTCCAGGGCCCATCGATACCGAAATGATTGCCCGGGTTTTAACCATCCCCCAACATCCGGTTTGTATGAAGATTAAAATGAGCCCGGCCACAAGAGCGGGTGCACCAGAAGAGGTTGGAAAGGCGATTCTCTTCCTGGCAAGCGACGATGCCTCCTTTATTCACGGTGCCAGTCTGGCTGTAGACGGCGGATATACCATCTTCTAAATCAGACAAAAAAATAGCGCCGATTGGGGCACTGTGAAAGTTAAGAGTAGGGATTTTGTGTCCCTGCTCTTAGCTTTTTTCTTCACGATAATTTAGAACCACTTAAGAATAAATAGCACCCCATTGCAATCAAAGACAAAACCACCCGATGCTCAGTCTCCTGCCCATTTGAGCGTTATTCAGCCAATTCTTCTTTAATATACGTCACCGCATTTTTTCCGGCCATCCGGCCTGAATTCACTGCAAAGCCCAGAGAATTGCCAGGCAATACAAAGACATATTTTTAAGGTCCGCGATTAGTTTTATCCAGGCTAACCCCGTTTTTTGCACCAGATAAGATGATTGCTATAACAAACCAATTTTTTTTATTAACTTTGACATCATCTTGTATATTACCTTATAATTAAGAGGAGTCTTATTGAAAGAGGTATCAGAAAATGGAAACAATATCAGAGGAACTCCTTAACTTTCACTGTCCGCGATGGCTTGAACTTCCCGACATTGATTTATATATGGATCAGTTAGTCAGTATTTTAGAAAAGAATCTGGTTATTTTCGAAGAAATTTGGGGTGAAAAAATTATCACCTCCATGATGATCAATAACTATGTTAAGCAAAAAGTCGTTGAGCCGCCAATTAAAAAGCGCTATAACCGGAGCCACCTTGCCTATTTTTTTGTGATTTGTATCATGAAACGGGTTCTCAGTATTTCCGAAACTGGTGATCTGATTACCTATTTAATCAGCCAGCACAAAATCGATTATGCCTACAATTTATTCTGTGATGAACTGGAAAGTGCCATCAAAGAGGTTTTCTCTCCGAAAGTTCAACCGAGCAATCAAATAAAAGCGCCCGAACTGATTATTCTTAAATCAGCCGTGCTTGCATTTGCAAATAAAACGTATTTTCAAGTCAGCATAAAAAAATAGTAAGCAGAGGGGCTTGTGTTTTTCTCCTGCTGTTCGTTAACAAATTGTGTTGTTGCGGCCGGTTCATTTCAGCCAGTCAGAACTAAATAAACATGGCTAAGATTACCCCAATAATGCTGCCGCAATCTATTCCACAATCATTTCGGCTCAGTTTATTTTTTCTTGACACCGTTTGCCCGGATCATCTCGAGAAATGGTGTGCGGGCTAATCAGTTGCGCCATTCGGGATCATCTTCTGGTCCAGTATCGCTTTTATTACGGTTTCATAAATCAATTTATAACCCGACTTATTTGGATGAACGCCGTCCTCGCATAAAAAATCTTTATACTGGCGTTTGCTTAAAAACGCACTGCGTATGTCAATGAGTGGAATTGACAGCTTCTTCGCCAGTAAAACAACCTTTAAATTGTACATTTCCTGCCAACGATAAATGACATCAACACTACCGATCCATTTTAAGATATTTTCTTTGTTTAAGTTTTCTGAAAACCATTCAAAATATCGTTCCGGCACAAGCGGTGGCAACGAGAGCATAATGGGTTTACCTCCATTGGTTTTTATTTCTTCAATCATTTCGGTATAGAGGTCTTCAAATACTGTGGTCGGTGTTTTGGGAATATGTTCATCCTGAGGATTTTCGGCAATCTCATTCCAGGCATAGCTACAGTCGTTGCCACCAAATTCCAGAAAAATGCGGTCATAATTTGAGAGCTTAGCAGCATGGCGTTTGACTATGGATAGCCCCTTCGAAACGGTGATCCCCATCTTCGAGAAATTATCAAGAATAATATTCTTCTGTCCGACCAAGGCATTCAAATCAATTTTCACCAGTCCATAACGGCCGGAATTATTTTGCTGGATGACTCCTTTTCCAATGGAATCTCCAAACACACATATTCTTACATCTTTTTCATGTTCGTTTTCCATAGAATAATCCTCTTTTCATTCATTAATTTCCAAGTTATGATTTGAGTCAATATGGTGTGTGTTCAATTTAAAAACGGATGTTCATTTAACAACATTATCTGTCATACTTCCCGATATTATATAATTACGTTTAGCACATGATCTAGTTTATATGATTATATTATCTAATAACCTTAACGGTGTCAAGGTTTTTCTGCTTAGCCTCACGGCGATAAGGTTTTTGCGAATCGCCCGGTCGTTAGCGAATTTGTCAATTGATTGTAGTCACACTTCAAACCATCTTTTGGTAATACCAGCCAATCGTTTCACGGCTTCCTCAAATTCCCCGCAGCTCAAATAAGAATAAGAAATCCGCAGAGCATTTGTCGGAGCATAGTCATAGATATCTCCGGGATTCAGGAGAACCCCTACTTTTACGGCTTCTTCAAATAATTTTTGCATCGGTATTTTTTTATTAAAGCGCATCCAGATATAAAAACCGCCGGCCGGTGATTTGAAGGATACCCGATCACCCAGATATTGCCTGAGTACCCGGACCCCATGGTCTCTGCGCTTCTCCATTTCAGTTCTGATCTGTTCCAGATGCTGTTCATACATGCCACTGTTCAAAAATTCGGTCATGATCCACTGTGAAACTGAGCTGGCACCATAGTCCATTTGCATTTTCACATCTCCCAGACGATCAATAATTGGCTCCGAAGCAATCACCCAACCGATTCGCAGGCCCGGTGACAACGTTTTTGACACTGTGCCGAGGTAAATAATATCGCCGTTGAGATCCATTTGTTTAATTGGCTGATGATGTTGTTTATCAAAATATAATTCTTCATAAGCACCATCCTCAATAATCGGAATGCGATTGACCCCACAATATTCGAAAAGAGCCTTCCTCCGTTGATTCGACATTGTGATACCAGTGGGGTTATGGTTGGTAGGAATGGTGTAGAGGATTCGGGTCCGTTGATCCGTCCTGGGAAGCCGATGATGCAAAATGCCTTCCTCATCCATGGGGATACTTTCCAGCGTAATTCCCGCTGACTGAAAAATCTGCAAGGATTTCAAATAGGTTGGTGCTTCAGTGTAGACTACCGAGTCTGCCGAAAGAATACAGACGGATATGAGTTGTAGTGCCTGTAAAGATCCGGAGGTTATCAAAACCTGATCCGGGGTAGCTATAATCCCAAATTTTGTTACATACCTGACAATCGCACAACGCAACTGATAAAGACCGGAAGCTTCCAGATAATTCAAGGACGGAATATTCTCCAGCGGTTTTACTGCTTTTTTCCATAGTTCTGATGGAAACAGAGCCGGATCCAATTCCCCGGTCCCCAGACGAAGGATGCCTGGCGTAAATTCAAGTCGATTGATCGCTTGAATCATGGCATGATTAGACTTAAAACTACCCAGGTTCACATAACGATTCCAGATGCTGTTTTCAGACAATAACAGCGTCCAGGTATTGCTGATAATCCGGGTTCCGCCCTTAAAATTACTCTCAATGATCCCATCGGCGGCCAGCTCATCCATGACAGTGGTAATCGTACTGCGGTTAACGCCCAACTTAGCGGCCAGATCCCGTTGAGAGGGCAACTGAGTCCCGACTTCCCAGGCACCGGATTGAATTTGAGCGCTAATAAAGTGGATAATCTGCCGGTAGATTGGTATCTTTGAACTGCGATCAGGTAACCACTCAAAAGTGCAGGTCTGTTTTTTATTCATTACGCTGTTATTACTCCTTTTGGCTGGTTTTAAACTAACATATGGCTGGTTACAAAACACCAGTTTCTATTTATGATATAAGTATAATCAAATTATATCAGAAATAAAGGTTAGAAATATAATTAAAAGGAGTTTCTATGCAATACTTTTTACAAGGCCTTCTCATGGGATTGGCTTATGTCGCTCCAATCGGGATGCAGAATTTATTTGTGATTAATGGCGCTCTGGCTCATAGCCGGAAACAGGCGCTTTTGGTTGGGCTGACCGTGACACTTTTTGATGTAGCTCTGGCCTTTTCCTGTTTCTATGGCATTGGTGCCATTATGGACTATTATAGCGGGCTAAGAGCGCTGATCCTGTTTTGCGGCAGTTTAATCGTTACTTATATTGGCGTCACACTACTTCTGGCGAAGACTGAAAACAAACCAACCGAAGGTGCGGTTTTATCGATCCGTAAGATGGTTGTCTCAGCATTTGTGGTGACCTGGTTTAATCCCCAGGCATTGATTGACGGAACCATGATGCTTGGTGCCTTCCGTGTCTCCCTGCCAGCGGATGATGCCCAGTACTTTATCATCGGTGTGGCGTTTGCCTCGCTGATCTGGTTTACCGGGCTCGCCCTTGTTGTATCTTATTCCGGCAATCTTATCAAAGGCCGAACCTTACGGTATATCAATCTGGTTTGCGGTATTATTATTATACTTTATGGTCTGGGACTGATGCTTAAACTGATCCAACTGGTTTTTTGAGTTTTGACGTGCTACGTGCACCGCTTTGAACCCAAAACCTTTTGGTAGACAGGACGTTTTTTTGCCAGTCTACTTATCTCATCGCCACTTAATTCAATTCCTATATCACAGTACTCTTTCTGTGAACCCAAACAAGTTTGTTTGAATTTTCAGCAAACGTTCAACATCATTACTCCTAAGCGGTCTGCTGTAGAGGTAGCCCTGCAGGTAATCACACTTTACGCGTTTCAAACGGTTAGCCTCTACTTCTTCCTCAACCCCTTCAGCAACGACCATTAATCCCAAACCATGGGCAACGGAAACAATCCCCTCCATCACCTGAATACTCTCCATCCGAATGAACTTATCCTTTAAACTTTTATCAAGTTTAATCTTATCCACCGGCATAAAGGTTAAATAATTTAGGGATGAGAAACCTGTCCCAAAATCATCCAGGGCGATCCGGATCCCCATTTCTTTTAACTTTTTCATAATATTAATGGCCTTTTCCTGATTGTCGATTAACACACTCTCGGTTATCTCTATTTCGATCAACGCTGGATCAACTTTTTGTTCATCGAGGCTGTTTGCGATATATGCAACCAAATTTTCATCATAAAACTGATTTCCCGAAATATTAATCGCGATCCCTTTGACTGGATAGTTTGCATCGATCCATTTTCTTTGTTGACAGATTGCTTCCTGGATGACCCATCTGCCAATGGGAATGATTAAACCGGACTCCTCTGCCACCTGGATAAAGACGGCTGGCGAAAGCGAGCTGTCCTGAATCCGAATTAGTGCCTCAAAATAAGCGATCGCTCCGGTTTGGGCGTCGATTACGGGTTGATATAGTAAACGGAATCGCTGATATTCCAGTGCTTCTCGGAGTATTTTTTCAATTTTAAAACGCTCATGGAAGGCGGACGTCATCTGCTCATCAAACATCATGCACCGGTTTTTGCCATTATTTTTGGCACTATACATAGCAATATCGGCTTTAACAAGCAGCTCATCCACCGTCCGCCCATCAGCTGGATAAGCGGCAATTCCGGCGCTTACGGTAATGTGAATCACGACCCCTTCAATGTTGATTTTCTTTCTGAGCTTAGCCATTGTGACCTCCATGCAATGACGAACGTCACATTTTTCACTTTGGTTTCGATGCCAGATTAAAAATTCATCGCCTCCCAATCGGAAGGGGATCGTATTATCACAACACATCTTTTCACGCAGGATCTCGGCTACATAACGCAATAAGTGATCCCCGTAATTATGACCAAGAGTATCGTTAATTGTTTTAAAGTTATCAATATCCAATAAGACGATATTTCCGTGCACATTATTTAATAAGTCCCTAGTGAGCAACTCATTAAATTTCCGGCGATTGTATAACTCTGTCATCGGGTCGCGATCGGCCAGAAATTGAATATGCTGTTCCTTTTCTTTAATCGTATCAACCATATTCCTTAATTCCACCAGGACATGATTGTAGTAAGCGCCCATTTGCCCGATCTCATCTTTGGTCTTCACTTCAATTGCTCGTGTAAAATCACCTTGTGCAACAAAACCCAAACTATCCACAAATTGCTTGAATTCCCGGGAAAAAGAAGTGCTGTAAATGATGATCAGCCCAACAGTCAAAGCAATAATGATTAGCGTAATCATAATGGCATTGGCAATCATATCGCTCACCGAAGAAAACAATTCGGCAAAGGGCGTCATCACAACTAATTTCCAGCCAGTGCTTGCGAGGGTTAAATAATCGGCTCTAAAATCCTGGCCGCCTAATGCAACATTGATTGACCCCTCACTATTATTCATAATGGTATCGGCGATGACGCCTAATTCCTGATCCTGCTCAATTGCTAGCTTCATGACCTTTTGGGGGTCTTTATGCGCAATAAAGCGTCCCTTTGTATCAATCAGAAAGGCATAACCGGACTCACCCAATTTCACTTCTTTAATGATTTTTTGGATCGTTGTCAAGTCGTAGTCAGCCGAAGCGACACCGATGATGCCGTATTCGGTGCTTATCGGGACTGCTGCAGTAACCATTGAGATTTTTGTCACCTCATCGTAGTATGGATCTGTCCAGCCAACTCCTTTTTCGGTGTTTTTCCCGATAAGATACCAGTCGTATTAAAATAATCATAATCTTCTGACTCGTACGCTTCACTATAGACAATGGTCTCCCCTTCTTTGTGGAGATAAGGCCCAAAATATCGGATGTTTTTATCATAAACCCCGCTTTCCAGCCACAGTCCACTGCCGAGGGTGTTTTTATTCATCGCCAGGAATTTCTCAATAATGCCGCGATAATCCGTCTTTGTCAGCGTATTTGCCTGGACTTCATAAACAGCAGCGACGGCTTCTGCTATTTGTCTATTCGTGGTAAATTCAGACTCAATCGATGCTTCGATGGTATTGAGGGCTTCTGTTACTCTTGCTTCGATTTGTTCTTCTAATCCCGCCTTTGTTTTTAACACCGAGGCAGCCGCAATCGATACAGTTGCCAGTAAGATGATCGGGATGAATGCAATCAACATTTTCGTTCGGATGCTGGACAGCTTATTAAAAAAGTTCATCGACTCCTCCCAACTGTAAAATCAGCTGAGATAATAAAACACTCTTCAGCTTTTAAAAAGATAATCGGCTGTACGCCCATTAACACCATTCTTTACCCCATTTCATTCAAGTGTTTCACAAAAGAATTTCGCAAAAATCGATGGATGGATTCAGTTTAGTGTACCCCAGAAAACCCGCTTAAGTATTTCGCCAATGTAAAGATTGCGTTAAGAGTTTGTTAGAATTTGTCGTTATGTGACTGCTTTAATCAAAAATTTACTGAACCCATTCCCCCAATTAATACGCAAACGCAAAAGAGAGACGTGGCCCGCAAGGGAAGCGTCTCTCTTTGTAATTAATAATAAGGGGACATTTAGTTTTCTTTTTGCGTCTCAGGTCGCTTTACCCAATCCGCCATCGCACTTCGCATGATAAATATGAATGCGCTAAAAAAAACCAAACGCATCAGCAAGATTGCAATTTGGTCCGCTATGACAAGCCCCCTACTCTCCAATTATTTTAACTAAAACCCGTTTATCTCGCTTTCCGTCAAATTCAAAGTAAAAGATTTGTTCCCATCTGCCAAAATCCAGCTTGCCATTGGTTACTGCCACCACTGTTTCGCGGCCCATAATGGTTCGTTTGAGATGACCATCAGCGTTATCTTCAAATCCATTATGATGATACTGACTATATGGTTTTTCCGGTGCCAGTTTTTCCAACCAGTCTTCATAATCCTGATGTAATCCACCTTCGTCATCATTAATAAAAACACTGGCGGTAATGTTCATGGCATTAACTAAAATCAGTCCTTCACTTATCCCACTCTCAGCCAGGGCTTTTTCTACATCACCGGTGATATTGACCAGGCCTCTTCGTTTAGGCAAATTAAAATGCAATTCTTTACGATAAGAAATCATGGTTTTTGCTCCTTTTTTTCTTTATTCTCTAACTAACGCATACAATTTCATGTCTTCTGTCTGACCATTTTTAATGGCATTTTTTCTAAGCAGTCCTTCTAGTTGAAAACCAGCTTTTTCAAGAATCCGGCACGAACCCAGGTTCCGGGCAAAAGGTTCGGCAAAAATTCGGATGATATCGGTTGTTTCAAAAACAAGTTCACAGATCTGTTTTACTGCCCGAGTTCCATGTCCCTGTCCCCAATCGGGTTCGGCAATATAATAACCCAGTTCAGCCGTTCGAAAGTGAATATTATCTTTGCGAAATACACCGATACTCCCAATAACCCGACCCTCATCGGTAATGGCATAGGCAAAGGTATTATCGGCTTGTGAATCCTGCATGGCCTTGATATATTCTTTTGCATCCTCAACTGTATAGGGAAATGGTAAGCCATCCCGCAGGTTTTCCAAAATTTTTTTGTTATTCAGGGCTGCTGCCAACTGATTGGCATCTTCTTCTGCCCATTTACGCAGTGTTGTTTTCAATTCGTTATCCTCCTCATTCTAGAGATATTTTTTAATGACCATAAAATCTACAAAATAGGCTACCGGCTAAAAATTAAATCGCTCATCCTCACCTGTTAGAAATCGCGAAACTCACCGATGCCAAAGATAAATTTAAGTGAACAAAGGGTGTTTATCATGATGAAACATGTTATAATGATTATCAATAACGATTTGTTCAAGAAAGGAAAGTGAAATGTTTGAAGAATTAGGTGGTTTTTTTGGCTGGCTTTTAATTGGTGCATTCGCGTGCACCCTGCTTAACTATCTCGTAAAATTTGCTAATAAAAAATGGGGCAAGACGATTTCCAGCAACAGTTCTGGCAAAAAAACGATGAAATTACTGATGACCGTCTTTGTTCGGAATCACAAATTTTTTGGTTTCCTGACTGCCGCACTGCTACTGACACATTTTACCATTCAGTTTAGCCGCTATGGCATTAATCTAACTGGCGCCCTGGCGGCCATCTTAATTATTTCCCAGGTCAGTTTAGGGATCTACGCTACGCGTGCTCACAAGCCGCGCAAGGGTGCGTGGTTTGTTGCCCACCGGTTAATTGCCGTTTTGATCATAATCGGAATTCTCTTACACTTATTGGCTCCGTATTCACTTAACCGTATACTGCTGCAACCCGCAACCTCAGCGGTACAATCGACGGAAACAGACACTCGGTCAACCGAAGCGGATCGTCAATTAACGCGTTTTACAAAGGATGACTTGCCAGCTTAATGGTAAAGACGGTAATCCCACCTATGTTGCTTACAAAAACGTGGTTTATGATGTTTCGAACGTATCACAATGGGTAAACGGTGAACACAATGGCAATAGCCGACAATGATTTAACCCAGGCTCTTTCTGGTTCTCCCATGGTGAAAGGGTACTAGCTGATCTTCCCATCGTCGGCGAATATATCGCGTAAGTATCAGCTAAGGAAGTTTCTATTTGTTAACTTTACTTAAATCCATTAAAGCAGGTGAAAATTTATGCCCGAACTACCAGAAGTCGAAACCGTTCGCCGAACGTTAAAAAACTTTATTATTGGCAAAGAAATCAAGGAAATCCAGGTTCATTACGATAAGATTGTCGTCGGGGATACGGATAACTTTGTGACGTCATTAACAGGACAAACCATTCGGGATATTGATCGAGTGGGAAAATATTTGGTCTTTATTCTCGATCGCGATGCGTTTATTTCGCATTTGCGAATGGAAGGCAAATATAATCTTGTCGATGCTTCAAAGCCGCTTAACAAACATGAACATCTGACCTTTGTCTTTCGTGACGGCACCGAATTACGTTATCAGGACACCCGCAAATTTGGTCGGCTTGAGCGCGTCAACAAAAAAACGTATCGTCAGGATTTACCGCTTTGCAAGCTTGGTCCCGAACCATGGGATGCTGATCCTAAAGCGATCTACGCCAAAATACATAAGAGCAATCTGCCGATTAAAACGCTGCTACTTGATCAAAGCATTATGACAGGAATCGGCAATATCTACGCCAATGAAATCTGTTTTAGATTAAAAATAGATCCTACCACCCCAGGCAAACGGGTCAGTAAAAAGCGGGTAGTGGAATTAATTGCTGTTTCAAAAGAAATCCTGGAGCAGGCCATTGCCCAAGGCGGAACAACGATTCACTCGTTTGACGCCAATGGCATTAACGGTTTGTTTCAGGTGCAGTTGCAGGTACATACACAAAAATTTTGTCCGCTATGTAGTGGTGCAATTACCAAAGAAATGGTTCGTGGCAGAGGTACCTATTATTGCAAAGCATGCCAAAAAAAGAAGGGCTGAGATTATTAAACGAGGAAATATTTGACCCAGAGAAGCTGCTTCTCTGGGTTTTTTTATCGCTTTAATGGTTGCAATGGGAGAAACTCCATTGTCTTTTTTAAACATCAGCCATTTCTTTTTTCGTTTATTTAACGACCAGAACCGGCTGTTTGGAATGACGCACTATTTTTGAGGTGACACTGCCAATAAACACCTGGCGCAGTCGTGAAATGCCAACCCCCTGAGAACCCATAATTACCATTTCCACCTCATTTTCATCGAGATAATCGGCTATCTGATCGGCCGGATCTCCATAGAGCAAAACGGTTTCCACATTGACTGACAAATCTTTTAGCATTTCCTTTGCGTCAGCAAGGTTGCGCTCTGCATTAAGTTTAAACTGAGATACATAGGCCTGGACTTCCAAGCCGGATTGGATTAATAGATTGGACTCATCCGTTCCACTGGGTGTGGTAATATTGGCAACCGACAATAAAACGATATCCGAGCCTAAGGCTTCCGCCAGTTTTTTTGCTTCCAGTACCGCTTTTGTTGATATTGGCGAGCCATCAATGGGAACAAGTAATTTTTTCATATGGTGCCTCCCTGTATTATTTAGTTAGCTTCATGATAACGATTTTTTTCTAAAATTGCAATGACTATTTTACTAACCACCTTCGGTATCTCCGGCTGCAAACGTTAAAGTTTCTTCTTATTATAATGTACTTCAAAAAAAACACAAAATCGATTGACAAATCACCCCGTTAACACGATAATGGGTAATGGCATTCAGACGATTTAAATGATGTGAGGATCGGTTGGCTGCTTCACACATTGTAAATTGAGGAGAACTGAAATGACGGAAAGTAATTATTTTTTTGTATCGATCGCTATTTTTTTAATTGTGTATGCCTTAATCATCTGGGACAAATTCGATCGAACCCTTGTCGCTTTAGGCGGCGGCATGCTGATGGTTATTCTGAGAATTCTGAATCAGGAATCTGCCATCGAGGCGGTTGATTTCGATACCATTACCCTTTTAATCGGGATGATGATGATTGTTATGGTCATGCGTCGAACCGGCGTTTTTGAATACCTGGCCATTAAGGTATTAAAAATTTCCAAAGCCGATCCCCAGCGTCTGATTATTCTGCTTTCACTGATTACCGGTGTCTTATCGGGCTTGCTTGATAATGTCACCACAATTTTGCTGATTATACCAGTAACGCTCAGCGTTGCCAAAGACTTAAAGCTTGATCCAATCCCCTTTATCATTGCTGAAATTTTCGCTTCCAATATCGGTGGCACTGCTACACTGATTGGCGATCCGCCCAATATTATGATTGGAAGTCAGGTTGGTTTTACCTTCAATGATTTTCTGCTTAATAATTCTGTCATCGCGCTGCCAATTCTTTTGCTGACATCCATTCTATTTGCGCTTTTATATAAAAAAGTTTTGATTGCCGATGAATCTGTCAAAGCCAAGGTTTTATCCGTTAATGAAAAAGATGCCATCACTGATTTACCGCTACTACGAAAATCGATGATTGTCTTTACCCTTGTTATTCTTGGTTTTTTGTTCAATGGGGTGCTCCACATAGAATCACCGACTATTGCCTTATCGGGAGCGGTTATCCTCATCTTAATTTCAGGTATCAGCTCGGAAGAAATTCTTCACGAGGTGGAATGGAAGACCATTTTCTTTTTCATCGGTCTCTTCATTCTGGTTGGTGGTATTGAAGCCACCGGCGTCATCGAAATATTGGCCAAAGAGGTACTGCTCTTAACTCATGGCGATGTTTTCATGACAACGCTATCGATCTTATGGGTTTCTGCAATTGCCTCAGCTTTTATCGATAATATCCCCTTTGTCGCCACGATGATTCCGATGATCATGGAAATGGGGCATCTCTCCGGCATTGATATCTACCCGCTGTGGTGGGCACTTTCCCTGGGCGCCTGTCTGGGAGGGAACGGAACCGTTATTGGTGCCAGTGCCAATGTAGTCGCCATCGGGATTGCCGAAGCACAAGGTTACCGGATTACCTTTGGCCGCTATTTCAGAGTCGCTTTCCCCTTTATGATCTTTACGATCCTGATCGCAACAGTCTATATGATCTTTCGATATCTGGCCTTCTAATGAGGCAAACACGAATAAAACATTCTATTTTCATTTGCAAATGATTCGTATTTGCACTTAAGGTTTTCCTGCCTTAATCTGTATTATAATTAAGTTCATGCAGTTACAATCGCTATCAATATACACTGCTTGTTTAATACTGATAAATAGTTCGGGAGGAATATACCAATGACGAAAATAGATATTATCTCAGGCTTTCTGGGTGCTGGCAAAACGACATTGATCAAGAAATTACTGGAAGAAGCATTTATTGAAGAAAAAGTCGTGCTCATTGAAAATGAATTTGGGGAAGTGGGCATCGACGGCGCACTTTTTAAAGATTACAAAATCCAGATAACCGAGATGAATTCCGGATGCATCTGCTGTTCCATTGCCGGGGACTTTGGTGCCGCCTTAAAAGAAATATTAGCACTTGATACGGCTGACCGAATCATTATTGAACCCTCCGGCGTTGGCAAGCTTTCTGATGTAATCAATGGCTGTCAAAACGCCTTAAAAGGAGCTGCTGCTCAATTAAATATGTGTGTTACCGTTGTGGATGCGACAAAGTATAAGGTCTACGTCAAAAATTTTACTGAATTTTATACGAATCAACTGGCCAATGCAAAAGCGATTATTTTAAGCCGTAGTCAAAAGGTTAACGAAGATACCATAGAAATGATCATCAAAGATCTGCGAAGAATCAATCCCCATGCCCAAATCATTAGTACTGACTGGCAAGAATTAGACGGAAGCAAAATAAAAGAAATTGGCGAACTCACAGATAATATCGAAGCTCTCCATTCTTTAATCAACCCAACCAAACATACCCATGCGAGTCATCATCACGCTGATGAAGTTTTTAGTGTCTGGGGACGAGAGACGGCTAAAACATTTGAACGTAACAAAATTGAATCGGTCTTAAAACAATTAAAGCATTTAGAAGGAACGATTCTCCGGGCCAAAGGTATCATCAAGGTCGAAAAAAATCAATGGCTTCAATTTGATTATGTGCCTGACGAAACCTTTATAAAAGATATCAAACCCGATTACATTGGACGAATTTGTGTCATTGGAGAACAGATCAATGATGTCCAGATTACTGAATTATTCGGTTTGTAAGCGATCCTTATGGCAACTTATATAGATATTGTTACGGGATTTTTAGAAAGCGGAAAAACCACATTCATTCAAAATATATTAAACAACGGCCAAGTTTCGGATTTCAATTCAATCGTCCTGGTTATCTGCGAAGAGGGCTTTACTGACTATGATCAAGAATTATTTGTGCAGAAGAATATCAAAAGCATCATTTTAGAGAGCCCCACTGAATTAAATGATGACTTATTTAAACAGATTGACGCAAAATTTCATCCCGACTACATCATTGTCGAATATAATGGAACCTGGGATATTTCCCGACTTTTAGGTCTGAAAATGGACCCTGATTATCGCTACCGAAATGTTTTTTTTATCAGCGAAACCGGAACTTTTAGAAATCAATTAAGCAATATGGTTACCCTTATGCATCCTCATATTCAAAATAGCAATGTCACTGTTTTTAACCGACACGAAACCATGGCTCCGGAGATCCTAAAAAAAATAGTCCAAGATATAAAAAGTATTAATCCGAAAACAAAAACGGTTTTTGCTGAAGCCGTCGCACCTACCCAAGCATTAAATCCCTATTTTGGTAAACCCGACAACCAGAAAAACAGTCCCTTAAATTCACTGATCAAATTGAACCTATTCATGTTGATGCTTTTATGTGTTTCGGTGATTCTGATATTTAGTGATTTTAATGACTATCACTACATTCAATCGATCACCACGATCTTTTTAAGTATTCTGATTCAGGCACTACCCTTTATCTTGTTTGGGGCATTTTTTTCAGCCATTATCCAGCTATTTGTTTCATCAAATTGGATTATCACGCAAATATCCAAGGGAACTTGGACTTCTTTTTTAATTGCTGCCAGTGCTGGCTTTTTCTTGCCGATATGCGACTGTGGATTAGTTCCTATTGTTTCTGGTTTACTTAAAAAAAGTACTCCCTTACCGCAAACAATTACCTTCTGGCTGGCTTCGTCAGCCGTCAGCCCAATTGTTTTTCTTTCCATGCTCTATGCCTTTCCCGAGCAACCCTACCTGGCTGTTATCCGTGTGATAACTGGCGTAGTAATTGGTATTGTTGCTGGAATCATCTTAAAATTGGCCCATCTGGAAACCAGTGCTGTTATTCAGGACAGCCGCTACTTCCAAACGATCGGCAAGGATATTCTTGATTTAAAATTTGAAGGGACCAAAGGAAAAATCGAGGCGGTTTTTGCCGGCGCAAAAAGTGAATTTTTCAGAGTGTCGAAATATGTCATCATCGGTGCCTTGGTTTCGGCAATTTTACAGACGATTCTGCCACAAACACTAATGCACTTAATTAGTAGCAACCCCTTGTTACAATTTATGATTATGGTTGCCGCCGCCATCTTTATGTCCACCTGTTCCACGTCAAACGCGTTTATTGGGAAAAGTTTTTCGAATAATTTTTCTACCATACCTATTTTAGCCTTTGTTGTCATGGGACCGATGCTGGATCTAAAAAACATGCTGATGCTTTCCGGTGTATTAAAAAAGCGCTTTTTGATTGTTCTTGCCACTCTGGTAATTCTAGAAGGCGCCGTCGTATTTAGCACCTTAGCTTATTTTCTGTAAGGAGTTTGATATGAACAAAAAAATAAATACGGATGCACTTATCCAATTGATCATTCTGATCCTTACTGTTGTTTTGCTTAGTTACGCCTTAATTACCAAGAAAATAAACGCCTATGTCCATCCAAGGTATTACCTGGGATTATGGCTTTCTATAATTATACTGGTCTTCTTTGCTCTAAGTTTAATCCCTAAAATTAAAAAAGCAAGACATAATGTGAGTATCAGTCCTTATCTGATTTTTATCATTCCCCTCGCCGCTGCTCTTTTCTTTCCCTCCGGAGAGGTCATCAGTAAGGACGTGACCATGATCGAAAGTAGTCTTTCAACGACAACCAGTGAACAACCGATAGCAGAAAACAAACCTACCACAACCGATACTATTGAAGAACAATCTGATTCGAATGAAGATGCTTCTGAAAAATATGAACACTATAAGGTCGATGACGTCGTACAAATTAACGATGATGTTTTTTCCGCCTGGTTTTTTGATACCTATGCTCATCTTGATGACTTTACCGGAAAAAGGTACCAGTATTTGGCTCAAGTATTTTCAATGGATGATTTTAAAGATAATCAGTTTTTAGCAGGAAGAAATTTTATGGTTTGTTGTGCCGCCGATTTGGCCGGCTATGGCATAATTTGTGAAAGCAATCTGCGAAATGAACTGGTTGACCAAGAATGGATTATGGTTACCGGAACCATCACTTCCTATCAATACAATGGCCATCCTGTACCGATGCTAACAGATGTGACCATCACCAAAACCGAGGCACCTGAAGTTGGATATATTTACTACAAAAACTACTAGAATACTGTTTTCTGGTTGGGCTTATTTCCGGTTGCCGCTTATTTCATTCTCCAAAATCACGGCTTGTTCGATCGCCCCTGACTTTTTTCTCAGCAGTCGCAAAAATGTTAACACCGCACCAAAAAGACAAATGACTGCCGCGGTAATATAAACGTTGCTCATACCGTTAATAAAGGCACCATTTTGACCGGCCACATAATCTGTTACACGATAACCCAGCTCTGCACTCATGCTGCCATAAAGCAGGGTGGTTGCCAAAGCAATCCCGGTAACCATGCCCATATTTCGGACCAGAGCATTGATACTCCCGGCAATCCCCAGTTGATCTCTTTTTACGGTTGACATGATCAAAGAATTGTTTGGCGATTGAAATAAACCCATCCCTACCGATAAGACAACAATGAAAATAACCATGGTTGTCAGGGTGGACTGCTCAGTCAGGGTGGACATCAGGAACAAACCCAAACTGATCAGCAGTAAGCCAATGAAGGTTAGCAATTCTGATCCAATTTTGTCAGACACATGACCACTAACTGGTGCCAGCACCGCTAAAACGAGCGGGAAAATCATCATCATTAAACCCGCCTGCTCCGGAGAATAAATCATCACATCCTGGAGATAGAATGGTTGAATAATATTGTTGCAGAAGAGTCCCACAAAGGTAATAAAGGCACAGAATATACTCAGTGAAAACAGTTTGTTTTTGAAAATATAAAGCGGAATCAACGGGTTTTCGCGTTTTTGTTCAACCCGTATAAATGCGATAAATGATCCGATCGACACGATAAAGCCAGCCAGAATCAGCGGATTGGTAAAACCCAGACTTTGCACCTGACCCAGTGCCACAAATAATGGCACGATGCTTAGCATAAACAGAACAGCCCCCAGTGCATCCAGTCTCACTGTTGCCTTTTTATTGCTTCTCGGTAGCAGCTTAATGGCAAAAAACAAGACCACCACCCCCACCGGTACATTGATCAAAAAAATATACTCCCAACTGGAAGCACCGACTATAATTCCTCCCAAACCAGGCCCTACCAGAGATCCCAACGCCACAGATGTACCCGTTAAACCCAGGGCCTTACCCCGCTGTGTTGCTGGAAAGACCTGGGTAATGATGCCCTGATTATTGGCCATGGTTGCCGCAGCACCAACCGCTTGAACAATCCGGGCACCGATAAGTACCGGAAATGAACTGGTGATACCGCAAAGCAACGAACCAACGGTAAACAATGCTATACCGAAAGTAAAGATCCTGGTTTTACCCAGCATATCTCCCAGTTTTCCAAAAATGAGAATAATCCCCACAATGACAATCAGATAGCTGGTCACCACCAGTTGAATCTGAGATGTGTCAACATCCATTGCCCGGGCCATCTGGGGCAGAGCCACATTGACGATACTACTGTCCAGGGTTGCCATAAAGGTGGACATCACCACAATTAGCAGAATCGGCCATTTATTTTTTTCATCGATTTTTTCCATTTACTTCCTCCTCAGTTCTTATCTGCTGGGTTCGCATAAATATTTTTTTCATCGCTGCCAGGGTTACTTCTTTTTCTTCTTGGGATAAATCTACTGTGATTAAGTCCACAATCTCCTCAATTTCCCTGTGCATCTGAGGTAGTATCGCTTTAGCTTTTTCTGTCAGATAAAGCTGATAAGCTCGACAATCCCCGTCTTTTCCGACCTTATAAACATATTTCAGCTCAATCAGGCGTTTGATGGTGCGGGTGGTCATCGCTTTGTCATTACCGATTTTTATACTGAGTTGATGAAGGCTGACACCCTCGCTTTTTTCCAGAATAAAGAGATAGGACATCGAACCACTGCTTAAATCATATTTTTTCATCACCTTGTCCAGTTGAATCTGATTGTTTCTAAATATTTTATTGTTGAACATAATAAAATGCATGTTTTCAATTTCCAATGTATTCTCTCCTTCTACAATTGACTAGTCAATCTTATCTTAAATTATTTTCGTTGTGTTGTCAATCATATTTTTCGAACATTATCAATCCACAACATTCCGGGTAAATGACGACGGCCAATGGGTAAGGAAACCATTCTGACAAATTTTCCTATTGTGAATTAAATGAATTTAAATCATGCAATGCATAAAATATGATTGAGTTTGCTAAAACGATCGGATATAATGTTGGATGTTAATAAACAGATTCGATTGAATACCCTTGCTGTGAAGAGTAACAGCATCGATGCGCGCATTGATCAGTGGTATAGTCTTTCAAAGAAAAGTGGTGAATTAAACCTGAATTGTTGTTTAAACACATTTAAATCCATACTAAAAAGGAGTAAAAATGAAGCATGAAATAAGTTTATTGTCAAAGATCCTGTTGACGGTTGTTTTACCTGTTGCTTTGATTTTTTTAGCAACCGTTAGCGTTTCTATGTATGTTTTAAGTCAGAACATTGATCAATTTGCAAGTGTTCTAAACACCATGATCCTCATCAATACCATCGGATTGGTTGTGATCGTTAGTGTGATTGTACTTGGCTTGAAAGACCCCTCTAACAAAATATCGCATCTTATCAAAGTTGCCAATCGAATCGTTGATGGTGATATTGACGTTAACTCCGAAACCGTACAACCACGTGATGAGTTAGAACGATTAGGCTACATCTTAAATGAAATTGCGGCAGATCTCAAATCACAGATTGACATTGCTAATCGCCTTGGTAATGGCGATTTATCGGTTGTCATCACGCCAACCTCTAAGAGCGATCTAATGGGAAATAGTTTACTGAGCATCCAAAAATCCGTTGAAAACGTTTTTACTTGTCTAAAAACACTACCTGAAGTCGCGACAGCAGAAGTAGATTTGAGCGGAGATTATAAAAGTGCGATCGAACAACTCAATTTGACCATAAAAGAAGTCTTAAATGAAAAGGATTTCTTTATGGCTATTCTTGATGCAATGCCATATCGTGTTACCACCGTTGATAATGATTCGAAGATTACTTTTCTTAATAAAGCCCTGGGGGATTTGATGAAAAAAACCGGAACTGCCGAACATCGTGAAGACATGTATGGCACTAACTGTTCGGACTGTAATCTACAAATGTGCAAAACCGAAAATTGTGGTGTTACAGCATTTAAAAAAAGTGGCCGAATCGAATATCCGTTTGAATTCAGGGACCGATACTACCGGATGGACACAACGGCTATTGTAGATAAAAACGGTGAAACGATTGGTTATCTGGAAGTTTCTCACGATACAACGCCAAGCGAAAGTGTTGCCCACTATACAAAAAAAGAAGTCCTCCGTTTAGAAGAGAACTTAGAACAATTGTCGGCTGGAAATCTGGATTTCAATCTGGATATTCAGAAGCCAAATGACTATACCAATGAGACCTACGAACAGTTTATGACTATTGAAAACAACTTAATCAAAGTAAAAGATTCAATTAGTGTTCTCATCGAAGATGCAACCCAGCTTACCCGGGCAGCTATCCAGGGTGAACTGGATACCCGGGCTGATGAAACAAGCTTCGGTGGTTCCTGGCAAAAATTGATTAAGGGTATGAATGCTATTCTTGAAGAAATTTCAAAACCAATAAATGAAGTTTCTGCTACGATGGATGAGATGTCCGAGGGAAATTTAAACGTTTCCGTGAATGGCACCTATCAAGGACGTTTTGAAGCCCTAAAAACATCAGTTAACTCCATGGGAAGCCGATTCAGAACAGTCGTGACTGAAATTTCGGCAGTTACTGAAGAAATTGGCAATGGAAATCTTAGTATTAACGATGTAAGAGTCTATCAAGGCGATTTTAATGCCATTTCTATTTCTCTCAATACGATTATCAAAAAATTAAACACGCTTTTGAGTAATATCAACGATGCGGCTGAGCAAGTAAATGCCGGTGCCAACCAAATCTCTGACAGCAGCCAATCGCTGGCTCAAGGTTCCACTGAACAAGCCCAGCTCAATTCAGGAATTAACAGCATCCATCGCTGAAATCGCCGACCAGACTAAGCACAATGCAGTTAATGCAAACCGTGCCAATGAATTAGCTACAGAAGTCGCTAAAAATGCTGATAAAGGTAATTATCAGATGACCGAAATGCAGCGTTCAATGGTCGATATTAACAAGTCTTCTGATGATATTTCAAAAATCATTAAAGTCATTGATGATATTGCCTTCCAGACTAATATCTTAGCCCTAAATGCTGCAGTTGAAGCCGCTCGGGCCGGACAACATGGCAAGGGATTTGCAGTCGTCGCCGAAGAAGTAAGAACCCTAGCCGCTCGCAGTGCTGATGCTGCAAAAGAAACAACCGAACTTATCGAAGGTTCAATCGGCAAGGTTCAGGAAGGTACCAAGATCACCGATGAAACAGCAGCAGCGCTGGATGAAATTGTCGCTGGCATTGGTCAAGTTACGGGCCTGATTGGTAATATTGCCAGTTCTTCCAATGAACAAGCTACCAGCATTGCCCAAATTAATATGGGCGTTGAACAAGTTGCCCATGTTGTTTCGCAAAACTCGGCCACAGCCGAACAAAGTGCGGCGGCCAGTGAAGAATTATCCGGCCAATCGGTTTTATTAAAACAAATGATTGACCAATTTCAACTGCGATAATTTTCCTGTTCCTTACCAAAATAAAAGCCATCACTTTACGTGGTGGTGGCTTTTTTATACCCATTGATCTTAAAATCAAGATGATCCTGATCAATCGGTTTTATTTATACCAATCGTTTTAACCCCGCCGCATCGATCAAGCGATTCACCAGATCCGAACCGATTCCGATGACGGTTTCCTCATGGGTAAAATCCGTGATTTTTTCGTCAAAAAGAATGGTTGCCTGGGCGGGAAGTTCATCATCGCCATCCCAAAATAGAAACCGGATGGGCATACAGACAAACGCCATCGCCTGAAAACCGGCGTCTGAATTAGGCAGCCGCTCAAACCCCAGCTTTTCCGCGGTATCTATCAATTGCTGGGTTTTGCCTTCAAATGTTTTAGCAAAAGGAGCGAGAGTCGATTTTTTAAATGCCGGACTAAACGGCGCTGCGCCCCGGAGCTCATGAAGGGGAATAAAATTGCCGGAATTTTTCGGTGCTTGTTTCGAAAAATGAAATAAGTGGTAGATGGCTGATTGGGTGTAAAAATCCGGCACTTCTTCCGGTTTATCAACGCGGCTAATGCTGGCATCGGTGCGTTTAATTTCGTAGTTAACGCCAAAGTAAGTGATCGGTAAATTAGCCGCATTATACCCGGGCAGCCCCAGAGCAGCATAGCGCTCTTCGTAGTCAAACTTAAGCGCCTTGAGTCGCCAATACTCGCACACTTTTTTGTAATTATCTTGTTCCATCGTCATCTCTCTTTCTAATTTTTAATACATGGCTTAAACTTTAAGGGTGATGGTTACCAAACCACCTTGGGCCGTGTTGCCAACGACAAGCTGACCGCCATGCTGCTTCACAATGTTGTCGGCAATATAAAGTCCCATCCCGTGGTGCTTATGATCGGTTCTACTGGTATCTCCCATGAAAAATTGCTCCTTCCCATGGCGTAATGCCTGGGCTCCAAAGCCTTTTCCACCATCACAAATGGTCAAGATAAGTTCACCGTCTTTTTTCTTTACTGTTACTGCAATGGTCTCCTGGGACGGTGTAAATTCAACGGCATTTCCCATCACATTCATGATCGCCCGATATAGCTTTTCCAGATCCGCTTGAATCACTTCCTTAGCTATATCTATTTCCTGCCAGTTGAGTTTAATGTTCTTTTTTATAATCAGACCCTTAGTCTGTTCATGAATTTCATCAAGCAAATCTTTAACTGCTACCTTTTTAAGCGTCAGCCCTTGCGGTGTCTCCGATTTTGAAAGCTCAACTAATTTATTAATATAGCCTTCTATTTGAGTCGCATTTTCAATGATATATTTCTGATACAACATTTGCTCCTGATCTAAGGTCGTTTCACCCAGCAGCTCCACATTTCCTTTAATAATCGTTAATGGCGTTTTGATATCGTGGGCTAAAGCAGAAATTTGTTCCTGCTTTCCTTTTTTAATCTGCCATTGCTGCAGCAACGACTCTTTTAACTCATCCCGGAGATGGTACAGGCTGTCCAATACCTGATTGATTTCACACACATCGCTACCACCCAGATCAAAATCCAGATTCTGATTTTCAATATTCCAGGAAGCCTGCTGCAAAACCGCTATTTTTTTGCCTAAGTATTTACCAAAATTGATGGATAGAAGCAAAATCAGGATAACCATTTCAAGTCCAAAGAATCCAATCCAAAGGGCTTCCAGATTCGGAAAGATCTGACGCAAGCGCGTATCACTAAATTGCAATGAGATTGGATAGGTAATTAGGAGCACTTCATTTTCTCTTTGGATCACATAAATAAATTCTGATCCACTAAGCGATGAGTCGCCATTTTCATAACTCTTCCATATCTGCCCGATTTTTTCAAGATGCTCTGGTCCATTCTCTGGAAATGAACCATATTGATAATTGCCAGTTACATCATAAACCCCAAAATCAGACCCGTCGGGAATCATGTCAAGGGTAATGGTACTTGCTCCTTTTAGTGTCGCACTATTTTTTTGAATAAAGGATTCAGAGTAATTTGCCGGATATACAATCTTTGAATCAAGCGCATAGTTTAAAAGTCCATAATTGACTCCGATAATGAGTAAACTAAATCCCAGCATGCACCCCAGAAAGTAAATAAATATCCGCCGCAACGATTTATTTTTACCCCTTATGCGTCCCATTTGTAGCCCACTCCCCAAACCGTTTTGATGGGCTCCTCTTTGCTTAATGCAAATTTACCGCGAATGTTTTTGACATGTTCGACAATTACACTATTATAACTCTCGCCAAAAGCACCAAAAACCGACTCATAAATCTGTTCTTTGGAAAACACCTGCCCATGATGAAGTGCCAGCAGCTCCGATATTTCATACTCACTTTTCGTTAGTGCAACGGGAGTATCATCGACATAGCAGGCTTTGCGGGACATAAAAAAATGACAATTCCCGACCGTAAAAGCATGGCTCTTTTGGCGTGATTCCCGTCTTAAATGGGCGTCAACCCGGGCTCGCAGTTCGGCAATGACAAATGGTTTAGTCAGGTAATCATCGGCCCCCAGACCAAGACCATAAATAATGGCCGCTTCTTCCGCTTTGGCCGTTAAAAAGAGAATCGGACAATCGACCTGATTTCTGATTTTGTGACATAATTCAAAACCACTCATCCCCGGCATCATCACATCCAGGATCATCAGCTGATAATAATCCAATTTTTCTTTTAAAACATCTTCCGGTATTTCAATTTTTTTTATCTGATGACCATTTTTACTCAGGACATTGGCGATTAAATCCAACATCCCGGGGTCATCATCGACCACTAATATGTTTGCCATCACCCGCTCCTATTCTTCCGATTTACGGCCTTCCCAGCTTGAAAACCACACCATTAGCAGTCCCACCCCCAAAATCGTCACCACAATACTCAAAGCAATGCCAAGCCGCATCATCGGGTCCTGGATCATGACACCCTTGCCACTTTGGGTCATCATCGTCCAGGTAAAACGGATGCTCCAGGCGCAGGGAAAATAGGCCCACCGGCCATCCCCCATGCCGGTTCTGAAAAGGGCCACAATGAGGGCTTCAAAGATCCCAATACCAACAGAAACCGATTTTGAAAAACGCAGACTTAAAAATAGATGAAGCGCATACAAAAACAAACTGCATCCAAATAAAATGCCGGTCAATGCAAAATACGTTCCAATCGTCAATGTCTCGGTCATTTGTGACATGCCAAGATAAAAACCAATCACGGCCATAAGGGTACTAAGCCCTCCAAGCACAATTAGTACGAGGTATTTACTCATTAAAGCCGGCCACTTAAACGGATAGACATTTAACAGGTTGCGGTAATTCCCGGCCTGGTCTTCAGCTTCGGCGACCATGGCGGTAATCACACCAGAAAGAATCGGAAACGCCACACAGATCACTGTAATATAAGTTTTTTGTTTCATAAAGACGTCCATTGGACTCACCGCATAATAACTCAAAAACACCATCAACCCTAGCGCTGGCACCAGCACGTGCAGCCACAGAACCGGGGTTGATTTAAGTTTTATTATATCAGTAATCAGCAGATTTTTAAACTTCATTATTTTCCCTCCCGCTCTTTAAAGGACCAGGCCGTTGCTGCCACTAGCATGATAAAAACGAGCATACAACCGAGTGCCGCACTCCAGATTCCATTGTCAGCTAATAATGGACTGCCTTCGGGAACCGGTAAGCCATTGGGCAAAATATGGAGAATCGGGCACATCAAGGCCACACCAACACCATAGGGGGAGTACTTTATAATTGATTCACTTCCAAATGATACCACCGATAAAATAACCATGCCGACGTTAAACAGCGTTGCCACAAAAAGATTGAAACGATCCGCCAGAAACATACAAATCGGAATCTGAAAAAGAAAGGTTAAAATTAATATGCTCATGGCCAATAAGTTGGCCTGTAAGGAGATCGTCGCTTGATCAATTAATCCCATCATGGCAATGCCCAACATAAAAATCAGGCTGGAGCCTAAAAACAGTAAACTGACATAAAGTGTTTTGCCAATCCAGAATAAGGCTTTTTCTCTTGGATAGAGAAACAGCCCTTTATACTCAAGATTCTTATCACGACCGATGACCATCGCCGCTAAAATAGCGATGAGCCCGGGCAGAAACATGACCACCCACCAATTATAGGCGCCGTTTTGTCCCCCACCTAAAAAATAGCAAAGCAGGAGCGTCATAAGGGGTGCCAGAATAACAAACTTGTTCACCGCTGACCGTTTACTTTTTTGAAACTCGGATTTTATGATGGCTAACATATGTATTCACCCTTGTTTTTTCGGATCACATCCATAAATATCTTTTCCAAGTCTTCACCTTTTTGGACGGCGCCCTGATAACCCACAACCCCATTCGCGATGATTGAGACCTCATCGGCAACCAGTGCCACTTCCGATAGAATGTGACTAGAAAGAATGACGGTGATCCCATGGGATGGGAAGGAACGAATTAATTCTCGCAATTCTTCGATCCCCACCGGGTCCAGGCCATTGGTTGGTTCATCCAGAATCAGCAGCCGCGGCGTATTAATAATGGCTAAACCAATTCCTAAGCGTTGCTTCATACCCATCGAGAAATTTCTGGTTTTCTTTTTGCCGGCACCTTCTAAACCAATCACCGCTAGCACTTCCTCAGCTCTTGAGCTGGGCAGTTCATAGAGGGTACACGCCACCTTTAAATTCTCCATGGCAGTCAGATTGGGATAAATGCCCGGGTTTTCAATCAGGGCCCCAATTTTAGCTAAGTCTTTTCTTTCCCAGGGTGTTTCTTCAAACAAGATCTCCCCATCCGTCGGCCTAATCAATCCGGTGATCATTTTTAACAGCGTTGACTTCCCGGCCCCATTTGGCCCCAGCAGACCATAGACAGAGTTTTCTTTAACCTTAATCGACAGGTCATTGACCGCCTTTTGATTTTTAAACTGTTTCGTCAATTGTTTTGTTTCTAAAATTATTTTTTCCATGAGTTCCTCCAATTTGTTTGCTTACCAACAATCTTACAAAGCAAAGATAAGGAATTGATAAAGATCCAGAAAACTTCTGCAATTTAAGTATTTTATTAATCTTTTCGATCTTTACTCACAATTTGAACCTTTTCTTTTTTAACCAACTACAGCTAATCACGCAAAAAAACAGCTGACTGTTAGCCCGCTGTTTTTCTTGGGGTGAGAGGAATATTATAACTTTTATAATTCATTCGTCACATGAAATAAGATCTGAAAAAAATCGGTTCTTCTAGAAATTAAGCAAATCATTAAATTCTTTTTGAATTTTACTAAATTCTAATTTGCCAAAAGCTTTATTTTCGCGTTTATTAAATACATGTTTTGCATATTCATCAATTATTTCACGATTGTTCTGGCTTGCCTTGGCTTTTATAAATCGCAACGATTTAAATCCTGCCACCACAATGGATACATCCTTTTGCCCATAAAACATAATTTGATTATAGGCATCATACAGCAGCACTTCAAAATCAAAAGCTTCGTAGATTATAAAGCCAAATTCATTTTGTTCTTTTAAGATAATATATCCTTTTTCGATATTTGCTAAATTTCTTAACAAAACACCCATGATCTTAAGACAATGAACTGCCGTATTTGGATCATTTATCCCTGGCGAAAGTGCTTTTAAAGCGATTTCAACGATCTTTTGAATTGTAAAACTAAAGTCTTGAGCCTGCGTTTTTTTATTTCCGATCAAAATACATTGATGAAGTTCATTTAATACGATTTCAGTAAAATCTTCAAAACCTTCGAAATAAATTATTAAAATCCTCGTTTCCGTTGAAACGAATTGCCCGACAACTTTTTTAAAACAAACAATACACTTATATCTCTGTGCAAATTTTTTTAATCTTTGGTAATTTATTTCTTGAATATAACCATCGGACCGAGCAAATATTTTAATAAAATTCTTTTTGTCTATTATTTTTTCCAATTTGACTTCTGAAATAATTTCTGACTCTTTTGCAAAATTAGTATACTTTTCAATTTCTCCGATTGCTTCTTCATGAAGTCTAGATATTAAATCACTGGCTTGAATATGGGTTGAAACATTATGGATGAATAATAGGAAATATACCAGACCGACTATGATATAAATAACACCTACACTGGCCGCAATTACAAGATTACCATCTTTATTTGTGTCAATAAACAACAACGAAGTAATCGCATAGATAAATCCACTCAGAAAAATACCAAAAGATTTCATTGTTGTCTTATTATTTAAAAAATTTTCTACAACGCGTGGTGTAAACTGTGAAGAATACATCGTCAACACTACCATCGTTGTCGAAAAAGTAAAGGTCGAAATTGTAATAAACGCTCCTGCAATAATACTCAATACTGCCTGGGCTAAAGAAGATGTCGTATAAAATAGCTCATTTACATAGTTCAATGATTCATCAGTATACGTTTTATCGATGATTGTAATACTAATCGAGAGTACGAACGCAAACAAACTATAAATCGTTGGATACAACCAGATGCTTGTTCGAATCTTATTAATTATTTTTTTCATTCAATCATCCTACTTTCATTATTTATCAAAAGCATTTTTTATTTATGCGCAATAATGGCAACGAAACCGCCAAAATTTGCCATTGCTTTGATTCTCATCAAAACTAACACCACCTATGGGCTATTGATCTCATTGTTCGATTTTACTTCAATGGGAGGCATTTTTGTTAACGCAAAAGTTGCTGAGGCAAACTTAACCTGACCTGAACTGCTTTCTACCCTCTCAAGGATTTTTGTGAATAGCTGATCCTTTACACCCACACGCATTTTATAGTTCACCACATAACGAAGGCTAAACTCTACCCAGTTATCATTGGCAATAATATTTACCATCGGATGGGTTGAGGCGTTTTCAATCAGAAATTTTTGTACCATGATCTCCCAATGCTTCTCCGCTTCATCAGAATAGTCGCTTACCACTTCCTGAGCTACATCATAGAGAATTTCTCTTGCCAGAGTGTAATTACTTCCATATTGAATCGGAACCTTAATCTCATCCCATAAAAAAGGAAAATCTGCGGAATAGTTGTATACGGGTTCCTTGAATACAAAGCTGTTGGAGATTCTAACAATTCTGCCATTGTATAAATCCCCTTCTACCCATTCGCCTATTTCCATAATGGTGGTTCGCAGCACACCGACATCAATCACGTCGCCTTTGATTCCGCCCATCAATACCCGGTCCCCAGATTTATAAATGTCGCTGGACAAGATCGCCATCCATCCAGCGATGCTTGTAATAACTTCCTGTAGTGCAAAAGCAATCCCAGCTCCGGCAATCCCCAAAAAAATTGTTAACGATCCCAGGCTCTCGCGATAAATAATTGAGATCAACAGTAGAATGAGAAAATAGCCCACAAGGTTAATGGCCTTTCTGGTTCGATAGGAATTATTTTGATCGTTGATGTGTCTGCTCAGGCGAGACCGAATCAAGTTTTTCGCCGTCAAAATTAGGATCACGCCTGCTACCACCAGAACCAGTTGCAAAACGCGAGGATTTTGCATCATAATGTCGAAATATTCATCCATGGAAACCTCCTCTATTTTTGACTGTTTCACCTGCACTATCATATTTTTTATTATAGCATTTATCGTTGTGGAATCACTGTATTTATTATCACTTTTCAAAATTAGCACAAAAAAACAGCCGACTGATATAAAGTCCGCTGTTTTTTCTTTGGTTGAGGTGGATGTTACTACCTAAATAATTTAATTCATGAACCTTGAAATAAAGTTGAAAAAGAGTGACCTCTTCAAACTTTATCAAATAACACGATTGATCAAGGGAAAATGCCTTTTATTTCTTCTGCATAAATCAATCGTTTTAAGGCAATGATATAAGCAGCCATCCGTAATGAACATTGGGACTGCTGACTTTCTTCCTGGATCTCAATAAAGGCGGCCGACATGATCTTTTCCAAGGTTTTATTAACCTGCTCCCGATTCCAGGTTAGAATTTGAATATTTTGTACCCACTCAAAATAAGAGACAATGACCCCACCGCTATTGGCAAAGATATCCGGTACCAACACGATACCCCGTTCTTTTAGCAACGCATCGGCTTCCACACTAGTCGGTCCGTTAGCGCCCTCAACAATATACGAGCATTGCAGTTTTGGAGCATTTTCAGCATTAATCTGATTCTCCAGTGCCGCCGGGATTAGCACATCGCATTTACAGGTTAGTACCTCCTCATGGGAAATATGGCTGACCCCCGCTTTCTGATAATCCTTTAACTGATTACATTTAATCTCCAGAAACGTTGAGACTTCATCCGCATCCAGACCTTCTTCGCAGTAGATGCCCCCGGAGACATCGCTTAAAGCCACAATTTTACTACCGCGATGAAAAAGAATCCGGGCTGCATTGCCGCCAACATTGCCCATCCCCGAAATTGCCACTGAAATATCCGCAAGCGTCCTGCCATCCCGTTCCAGAATCAGCTTGGTACTGATAGCCACCCCTCGACCAGTAGCCGAATTTCGTCCTTTTGAACCACCCAACTCCAGTGGTTTTCCGGTAACCACGCCGGGACAGGGCTTGCCCTTTAGCATGCTATAGGTATCCAGAATCCAGGCCATTGTTTGGGCGTTGGTATTGACGTCCGGTGCCGGAATATCGGTATCAGCACCAATTAGTGGTTCGATGGCAAAGGCATAGCGTCTGGTCAGTTTACGGAGTTCCCGCAGCGACAAGGTATCGGGATCTACCCGCACCCCGCCTTTAGCCCCACCATAGGGGATATTGACCACTGCACATTTTAGCGACATCCAGGTCGCCAAAGCCTTTACTTCATTTAAATTACAGTCCTGATGAAAGCGGATTCCACCTTTAAAGGGTCCCCGAATATTGGAATGTTGAACCCGATAGCCTTCAAACACTTTTACCGCTCCATCATCCATTTCGACTGGTAAATAGACCTTTGTCTCCCGCTGAGGATTTTTAATGATCTCAAACATATATTGATTCATCCCGCCAATTTTCATTGCCTCTGTCATTACATCGACCACGTTTAAATATGGATCATAAAATTCTCTCATATACTTGTCTCCTGTTTATGATTTGTTGTGAACATCAACTGAAAACAATCATAAACTTAAACCATTTACATTGTCAATCACTCAATGTAAAACGATGATACCTAATTATTTTAAGTGTATATCCCTAATTTAAAAAGTTTTTTCGCTTTTCTACTTAATTTAATTATGCTACACTAGTGTAAAGAATGTACGTTTTTTACATCAACAGTATATTTTCAATTATTTTCAACGCGTTCAGGAGATTAAAACCATGAAAAACAAGTTACTGGATTCCATCGATCTGCAGATCTTAAATCTGTTACAAAAAAACGGACGGATTTCAATCAAAGATTTAGCTGCCCAGGTTTACCTCTCATCACCGGCAGTTTCTTCACGGATTGAGCAATTGGAGAAAAACGATTATATTTGCGGCTATCAGGCAGTGGTGAATCCCATCAAGATGGGTTATCATATCAAGGCCTTTGTTAATCTTGAGGTTGAACCCGTTCGCAAAAAAGAATTTTATCCCTACATTAAGACCTGCATCAATGTGATTGAATGCAATTGTGTCACTGGGGATTATTCGATGCTGCTGGAAGTTCTTTTCCCCAGCACCAGTGAACTGGACAGCTTCATTGGGGAGCTGCAACAATTTGGCCGAACCAAAACACTGATTGTCTTTTCGACTTCGGTAGAACACCGGGGGATTGCGTTTTCCCAGGAGGAAAGTGATGGATCAAAAAAAGAAAAAGCAGCCGTTCAATGAACAGCTGCCAGTGATAGTGAAGTGAAAAAAGATGTCGAAACTTTTCTCACATCACAGATTCTAACGCATTAAACTTAACGCTCTCTGTAAACATGCATTTACTTAAGCATATGTTAAAAAAAGGTGAAAATTAGTGCGATTTATTTCCAGATATTCCTAAATCTTTTCCGACAAGACGATCCCACCAATCCTTAATTGAATGTGATTGACTCGAATTATCCGATCCTGGGTCAGCGCCGAATTTCCCGGGCAATTTTCTTCGCGGTGGGCGTGTCGGCCAGACCCCCTTCTGCCGTTTCTTTTAATGTTTTGGGCATCGCATCGCCAACGGCTTTCATCGCACCAATCACCTCATCGACCGGGATAGTACTCTTTATCCCGGCTAGAGCCATCTCTGCCGCAACCAGGGCATTGGCTGCTCCGCTGGCATTACGCTTGATACAAGGCACCTCCACCAGCCCGGCAACCGGATCACAAACTAATCCCAGCACACTTTTTAAGGCCATCGCACAGGCATGGGCACACATTTGTGGGGTACCACCCATTAATTCAACCGCCGCGGCTGCGGCCATTGCCGCGGCACTGCCGCATTCTGCCTGACAGCCTCCCTCCGCACCGGAAACGCTGGCCTTTTGGGCAATCACCATGCCGAGTCCGGCGGCGGTAAAAAGACTCATCACCACCTGATCCTCAGCTAAATGGTGTTCTTCTTTTAAGGTCAGCAAGAGGGCCGGAATAATCCCGCAGGAACCGGCCGTCGGCGCCGCGACAATTCTACCCATGCAGGCATTCACTTCAGCAATCGCCAACGCCTTTGCCAGGGTTTCACTCAGCACCTTCCCGCTAAGGGCTCTGCCGGCATCAACCGCCTGTTTCATTTTATTGGCATCACCGCCACTTAAACCGCTTGCCGACAAACTCTGTGAAGTGAGTCCCTTTTCTGCTGCGGCCGCCATCACATGAAGGCTTTTACGCATCAGCTCAAAGAGTTCATCGTTTGACTGTTCCATATGCAAGGCCTGATCCTCAAGGACCAGCTCCGAAATTCGCTTCCCTTTTTTTGTGGCCTTATCTGCCAGTTCCTGTATCGAATCATAACTAATCATCTTCACTCCTAATAGATCGGTTCAATTAATACTGCCTTTTTTACCGTCTTCACCGCTTCGATTGAGCAAACCAATCCACCTTTAACCGCCTGATCGGTTTCAATCACCATCATCGCCTCACCGCCGCGATGGGAACGATACATATTCAGCTCAGCAATGTTAATCCCATGATCCGCCAGCAGTTTAGTTACGGCCGCAATCACCCCGGGCGTATCGGTGTGGGGAATCAGCAGAGTATAATAGTCGCCCTTGAATTTGACATTGATCTCGTTAATCCGGTTGACTACAATTCTGCCACCACCGACTGAAGATCCCTGGACAATTGTTTTTTTTCCCAATTGATCGACCGATGAAATCAAGGCCGTATTGGGGTGAACCGCTTGATTACCGGACTTTCTAAATTTAAAACTCATTCCCGCCTGCCTGGCCAGCGCCAGACTGTCTTTAATCCGCTCATCGTCTGGTGCCATGCCCAGCAGGCCGGCAATAATCGCTTTATCCGTTCCATGTCCCTTATAGGTTTGGGCAAAGGAGCCATAGAGTTCAATGGACACCGCAACCGGCTGTCCGCCTGCGACCACTCGGGCTATTTTGCCGATTCGCACCGCTCCGGCAGTATGAGAGCTGGACGGGCCCACCATAATCGGTCCGATAATATCAAATACATTCATGCCAACCTCCACTTTGGGGCAACCACTTTTTCAGGCACCACTATTTGATTCTGGTGTATTCTTGCGTTATTAATACCCGATTTACATCGGATTATCTAGACTTTGTTATACCGAAGCATCGGTTTTCGTACTGCCGCAACCTCATCGAGCCGTTTTACCATGCTGTCATGGGGTGCTTCCTTTAGAAGCTCCGGATTCGTCTGCGCTTCGCTGGCAATTTGTTGCATCGCCACGATGAATTCATCCAGGGTTTCCTTACTTTCAGTCTCAGTCGGTTCAATCATCAGCGCTTCTTTGACGATTAAGGGAAAATATATCGTTGGCGGATGATAACCAAAATCAATCAGCCGTTTGGCAATATCCAGCGCCGAAACCCCAAACTTGCTCTGCTTTTGAGCCGAGAAAACCACCTCATGCATACAGATTTTGCCAAACGGTAATTCGTAATCATCCTGCAGTCTGGCACGGATATAATTGGCATTAAGTACCGCTGTCTCTGATGCCTCCCGAAGGCCCGCAGCCCCCAAGGAGCGGATGTAAGCAAAGGCTTTAACGACCACCCCAAAATTGCCATAGAAAGATTTAACCCGGCCAATCGATAAGGGCCGGTTATCATCCAGATAATAGCGATCCTCGACCCGTTCCACCACCGGACCAGGCAAAAAGGGAACTAACTCTTTTTTGACGCCCACCGGACCTGAACCGGGGCCGCCACCGCCATGCGGAGTGCTGAAGGTTTTGTGCAGATTAAGATGGACCACATCAAAGCCCATATCGCCAGGCCGGGTCTTACCCATGATGGCATTCATATTGGCACCGTCGTAATAAAGCAGGCCGCCCGCCTGGTGGACAATCTGAGCTATTTCGGTAATATTTTCTTCAAATAAGCCCAGGGTACTGGGATTGGTAAGCATCAGTCCGGCAATTTCATCACTCATCACCGCCTTTAGTGACGGGATATCAACGCCGCCAAATGCATTGGATTTCACTTCAACCACATCAAAACCAACCACCGACGCCGAAGCCGGATTGGTGCCATGGGATGAATCCGGCACAACGATTTTTTGTCGCTTAGTATCGCCGCGGTTCTGATGATAAGCTTTGATAATCATCAGTCCCGCCATCTCCCCATGAGCGCCAGCCGCCGGTTGCAGGGATACCCGCTCCATTCCGGTGATTTCTGCCAGCATGATGTCAGTTTCGTATAAAACCGCCAGGCAACCCTGGGCGGTTTTTTCAGGTTGGTACGGGTGCATCCGGGCAAAGCCACTAAATTTGGACACCTCCTCGTTCACCTTGGGATTATACTTCATGGTACAGGAACCCAGCGGATAAAAGCCGGAATCGACCCCGTGATTCATCTTCGATAAGGCCGTAAAATGGCGAACCGTATCGACTTCGCTGACCTCCGGGAGTTCCGGCGACTGAGCCCTTAAAAAACCGGCGGGGATGGCGCTGCCAAGATCTAATTCAGGAACATCACAGGCTGGTAACAGGTCCGTTTTTCGACCTGAAACTGACTTTTCAAAAATCAGTGCTTCGCTCTTAATCACAATAATTCACCGCCTTTTCTACTAAACTATCGATCTCGGTTCGGGTCCGTTTTTCGGTCACCGCCAGCAACCAGCCGTTTTTTAGCTGCGGATACGATTTCTCCAACTCATAGCCACCGATAATTTGGTCCAAGAGCAACGCCGTATTCAGGGCTTTGGTTTCGCAACTGCCGATTACAGCAAATTCCTTAAAAAAGGGAGCTGAAAAAACAGGCGTAAATTTCCCCGATTGGATCAGTTGATCATAGAGATAGTGAGCTTTATTAAAGCATAGATTGGCTACCTCTTTTAAACCCTCCTTACCAAGAACCGTCATATAAATAGTCGCAGCCAGAGCATTTAAGGCCTGGTTGGAGCAAATATTAGAAGTAGCCTTGTCCCGACGGATATGCTGTTCTCTGGTCTGGAGGGTCAGCACAAAGGCCCGTTTGCCATCAAGATCAGTGGTCTGACCAACGACGCGACCCGGCAGCTTCCGCATTAATGCCTTAGAGGTGGCCATAAAACCAAGGCCGGGACCGCCAAAGCTAATCGGATTACCCAGACATTGGCCATCCCCAACCACAATATCGGCCGCCAGTTCGCCTGGGGATTTTAAGATTGCCAGCGAAATCGGATCGACACTGGCAATCAGCAGGGCCTTATGGTGGTGTGCCAGTTCGGCGGCCTGGCCCAGATCTTCGATGATACCGAAGAAATTGGGATTCTGGACAATAACCGCCGCGGTTTGATCCGATAACGCTGCTTCCAGACAACCGAAATCGATGCTACCATTATCATAGTCAATTTCTTTGACCTCAATGCCTTTGTATCGGGCATAGGTTTTTATGACTTCCCGACTCTCCGGATGAACGGTGCTGGCAATGAGCACCTCATTTCTTCTGGTATGACTACAGGCCATCGCGACCGCCTCAGCCAGGGCGGTGGCACCATCATACATCGAGGCATTGGCAATATCCATCCCGGTGAGCTCGCAGATCATCGATTGAAACTCGAAGATCGCCTGCAGGGTACCCTGGCTGATTTCTGGCTGATACGGGGTATAGGCCGTGTAAAACTCCTGTCGGGCAGTCAGATTGCCGACCACGCTGGGGATGAAATGATCATAGGCCCCGGCTCCCAGAAAACAGCTATAAGCATCCAGATTGGCATTTTGCTGTGACAGCTTTTGCATATAACTAGTCAGTTCCATCTCTGATAGAGCCGGTGGTAATAGAAGCTCGCGGTTTAAGCGCACTTGTTTTGGAATGTCGGCAAAAAGTTCGTTTATCGAAGCGATTCCCATCGCTTTTAGCATCGCTTGTTGTTCTTCTTTGGTATGGGATAAATAGGATGACACGCTTTTTCCCCCTTTTAAACTTATTTTTTATTTAAAACGTATTTTTTAATTTTTCCAGCTGTGCTGCAATTTCTTCATCATCGAAGCAATATTTAAGACTCGTAAACTGGCCTCTAAGCCGCTTGACATCTTCTTTAACATCTTTATTTCTTAAAATCACATCCGCCATCAAAGCTGCGGTTTCGGCAAAGGCTTCTTTGCCAAAACCAAACCGGGTCATTTCTGCAACCCCGATGCGAATCGCACCAGAAGCGGTAAAGCCTTCTTCTTCCGGGGTGGCCTGATAATTAATGATGATATTATTATTTTCCAGGCGATTGGCCACTTCGGGACCGCTGCCATAACCCACTCGCACCACCACCTGATGGGTCTCCGTATAGGAAATGGCCGGGTCTCCTGCCACCTCCAGGCCGCAATCTGCCAGACATTTGGCAAAATACTTGGCATTGTCAATGACATTTTTCTGATAAAGATCCTTAAAGCAGTTCATTTCGTAGCTTGCCATGAGCAGACCCAGCATCGTTCCTAAATGGTGATTGCTGACGCTGCCGGGGAAGGCACGGGTTTCGATGGTTTCCCAGAGACCATACTTATAATCGTCTTTGTCATAATTCCCAGCAATAACGCCCCGTTGGGTGCCAAAGAAGGTTTTATGGGTCGAGCCGGTGACCAGTTCCGCCCCTTCGGCAAAGGGGTCCTGGAAATGATCCCCGACCAGACCAAGGACATGGGCCATATCATACATAATGATCGAACTGAGCTTTTGCGCATCAATAAATTCCCGAATTTCCCGAACGGGTTCTTTGTGAAGCACCATGCTCTTACCAAAGATAATCAGCTCTGGCTTATATTGTTCAATGACCTTTTTAGTTTCCGCTACATCAATCTTAAAGGGGTTGTCTTTTTCCACCGGAAAATTCACCACTGCCGTTTTTTCCGTAACCGGATCGACGGCGATGTAATCGTGGAGCGCGCCCATCGGCTGAGCACTTAAATGACCGCCGCGGATAATGTGGTTATTCATCACATAACCTAATCGTTTGGCATCGACCTTCCGGTTGACCCGATTTTTATAATCCATCAGCGCACTAAAGACCGCGACATTGGCCATCTGGCCGCTAATCACCCGGGTTTCTACCTCGGCGCAACGCAGATATTTTTTCATTTCTTCCATCAACAAGTATTCAATCTCATCAATAAAGGCGGTACCCTGATAATAGAAGACATCATAATCATAAAATGATTTTGTCTTTTTGTGCTCTGCATAACGGAAGGAAGGGTCCATTATCGATAATAACCGCACCGCCGCAGAATGGGTCTGCTCGGAAGGAATCAAATTAATGGTTTGATGTTGTCTCAAGATGGTATTGTCATAGCTTTTTTCCAGCAGATTAAGAGCCTTGGTTTCATAATCCCGGGGACTATCAAATTTGCGCTCTACTTCGACCCCATAAAGGATCGGTCTGGCAAAAGGCGGTGCATCACTTTTCATATGGTAGGGGGCAATCACCGCCGGTACCATCTTACCGCGAATTTCCACCGCTACCGCATCATTTAGTTCCACATCACCGTCAATCAGGGCCAAACCAATGGCCCGCATCGCTTTCTCGTCGGTGATTTTACTGTCCAGCCCATATCCTACCGCCTTTAAATAAGGCACCATCGTAGCGCTGGTGACAGTGCCGACTTCTTTGCCATCTTTATACACCTTACAACCGGCCCGGGCAATGCCGCGACCGGTAATGGCAATTGGCCTGACAATCCGAGCCAGATGGGACAGATCAGCCAGATCCCGCTCCATAATTTTTTTAAAGCCAATATATTGATTTGCCAGGGCTTCCCGGCCAATATAGTCGCCTTTGACCGCGGCAAAACTGACTGCAAATTTAGCCAGCGGGCAGGAAAAAATGGGAATTTCGTTCCCGTCGCTATCAAGCCCCAGTTCATGACCATATAAAGGCAGACCCGCTTCTAATCGTAATGTATCGCGGGCACCCAGACCAATCGCCATGGCACCCAGGTCAAGCAGCTTTTCCCAGATTGCCGGGCCCTGTGCGGCCTTAGCAAAAAGCTCAAAGCCAAGGGGTTCGCCGGTGTAGCCGGTTCGGGCAATTAGTAAGCCCTCACCTTGATAGTCTAAAATCGCCAAAGCATTCTTAAGGGGTTCGGTGAGATTCTCGCTGCCGAGGAGCTTTTTAAGCACTGTTTTTGAGTCCGGTCCCTGCAGCGAGATCATCGCAATTTCAGCGGACTGATCAATAATCCGGGCATCAAAGGCGACAATTTCTTTATTTAAGTGCTGCCAGTCTTTTTCGGCATTGGCAGCATTAACCACCAGCAGATACTCGTCTTCATAAAAACGGTACAGATAGGCGTCGTCCAATGCCCCGCCATTACTGTTCTGAATCATCGTGTATTGGGCCTGAAGCAGGTCCAGGGCTAATACATTGTTCGTTAACACATGTTGCAAAAAGGCGATCGCTTCCTTCCCGGAGACGATGAATCTTCCCATATGGGAGACATCAAAGATTCCAGATTTAATGCGGGTATGAATATGTTCATCAACAATGCCAGCCGGATATTGGATGGGCATTTCCCAGCCCCCAAAATCGACCAGGGTTGCTCCGGCTTTGACATGATTGTCATAAAAGAGGGTGTGTTTTAAATTTCCCATTTCTTAATCTCCTGTTTTCTGCGTTTTAATCCTGACAAATAGTATCGTATTTTGCGGCGTCCATCAGTTCATCCAGTTGTGCCGGATCATCCATTTCCACACACACCATCCAGTTTTCAAAGGCATCAGTATTGAGCAGTTCCGGTTCATCAACCAGGGCTTCGTTTATTTTAACAACGGTGCCCGATACTGGTAAATAGATATCTGAGGCAGCTTTTACCGATTCCACTACCCCAAAGGCTTCTTCCTTGCCAATTACATCACCAATTTCTGGTAATTCAACAAAGACGATATCACCAAGGGAATGCTGGGCATAATCAGTAATGCCAACGGTGGCCAGATTGCCCTCAACTTTTACCCACTCATGATCTTTTGAATACTTTAAACCTTCAATAATTTTCATCTTTTTTCTCCTCCACTTTGTTTAGTTTCTGTAAATTCAATACCCGTTCTGAAATTTTATAAACAAAAAAACAGAAGGCTTACGCCTTCTGCTCTGTTATTAACCTGAGAGTTTCGTTCCATTATGGAAGTTGCCCCTTCGGTGCTACGCTTTCCAGAGTTATGTCCGGTTACGGTCCTTTTTACCTGAGATCATCATTGATATGAGCTATTCTATCAATTTAATCCTTCGGTGCTGCACTTTAAGCAGTCTCTCCCGTAGCCATCATCCATTCGCAACTATTTAATTATGTTAGGTGCATTCTATTTCGTTTAAATATTTCACATTGATATTTTCTTGTGTTTATGTGAGTATAACCCGTTCCAATGGGGATTGTCAACTACCGAACTGTTTTTATTAAGAACATTTCCCTTATTCGCGATTCTTTAATACCTCAGCATGACTTATTTTTTTAAGCCGTTGCAACAGTAATGTGTTAATGACTAAATATAAAAATAAAATCATACCGTATACCCCGGCATATAGCCACCATGGAAAGCTTAAATTAAAGCCTACCGCCACATTAGAAACCAGGATCGGGTAAACTTGATCCATCACCCATTTAGCCAGGGGAATGCTGATAACGGCACCTACTGCAATGACATAGAAATTACCGTTTATATAGAGCTTTCTAAGTTCTTTGGACCGATAGCCAAATATTTTCATTAGTGCAACCCCAAAAGCGGAACGATCCACCATCACCTGCATCATCAGATACATCACCACCGCCAGCAAAATAAGAGACACCGCCACCATCGTAATAATCAAAGAGGTCATCTGGCTAATAAAAACATTGGCACTCTTAACACTATCTTCCCTGGTGGTAACATTATTTAGTCGCTCAGTTTCCAGATTCAAAGGCTGATCCGAAAAAACGATGTTATAATATGTGTCGGTTTCACCAAAATAATCCCGCATATCCGCCAAATTCATAAAAAAAAAGCCCCGATGCGTAGGCTGTCACCCCGTCAACGGTAAATGCTGCCAATTTTTCATCTTCCTCATCATTTAACACGAGCACATCTCCTGCCGCAAGGCCAAACTTCCTGGCCACTGCCGAAGAAATGATAACCTTATTTTGTCCTTTGGTAACCGCGGCATCAAAATAGGGATTACTCGCATCAATTCCCAAAAGCGTCACATCCAGGTTGTAGCCAAAGACTTCTTTTTTCAGGGTTTTCCCAAAAGCGGCCACGCCGCCCTCTGGTACCGCTTCGGTTGGAAACTTATAGCTATACATGTATTCGAAACGGGTATCGGCTTTGTTTTCTAAACTGACGTGGCTACAGACCGCATAACAGTTTAGTCCCAGCATCATAATTAACAAGGCAATGAACAAACCAAAAACAACCGTCAGGCTGGTCCGGGCCTCCCTGATCATCTGCCGGATTTGAAAACGCCGGACAAAGCCAAAGCGTTTAAGCGTGATCGTCGCTGCCTGCTCACTGTTTTCCCGATTTGACAATAGATCCAGAACATTTTTGGAAAGCTTTTTACGAATCACCAGGACGTTAACAACAGCGGCCACAACCGCCGGCATCACAATCCCATAGAGTAAGAGTGGTAATGAATAAACCGTGGCCAGATTGGGGACCGAAAAATAATTCAGCGACTCAGCCATTTGCAGATTAACCCCCCATTGGCTGTAACCGATCGCGGTCCCGATCATGCCACCTAAAACAGTAATGATTACCGGCAAGGTAAGATAGTATCGCATCAGGTCTTTTTTAGTTACCCCCAAAGCATAAAGGGCTCCGATAACGGGTCGCTCCCGATCAATCGTATGAATTACAAAAACAGAAATAATATACGTAAATAAAATCATCACAACGACTCCAGCAATCAGCCCGGCAATTTTAGTGATCACCTGATCATCTGCTGAAGCCGCAATACGGGGGTTATTTGCCGCAGTTATAAACGCCGTCAGCTTATTATGATCATAATAAGTATCCTTTAGCTTCTTTTTTAGATCGCTATCATCCATGGTACCGTTTAAGTGATATGCATAGGTAAAACTTTCTGATTTGATGGCCTGTCCTGCAGTCTTCATCATTTCATAATCCGCGGGTACCACAAGTCCAAATCCAAAGGTTTCGCTTTCAACGATGCTATCGGCCAGCTCCTGATAAACGGCGTCATAATCTGGTAGGGTGCCAATTCCGGTGACCTTAAAAAGGCGTCCGGCAATTGTGATTTGGCTACCCGTTGTCAGCTGATTCTTTCTCGCATAGTGTTTTTCCAGAAAGATTTCGCCCGCTGTTACCGGCATTCGGCCCTCATCAACTGAGGCCAAATTAACCGCCTTGCGGTTCTTAAAAAGCCGGACTACGCTATTATTTCTTCCATGATAATCAAGATAAAACTGCTCTTCCAGGGTGATCCCCGCCGCCACCAAGTCATTTTCTTCTTTTTCTGTCAACGGAACAAACACTGAAAACTGGCCATCTTCGACTTGAAGAAGCTGGTTTTTTTCGGCTACCCCGGTAATCACGGTATCGGCTGCCCCGACAAAACTGACAACCAGATACATTCCCAACACAATCAAAAACCCCGGTGCCAGATAGTAAAAAAGATTTGCCTTTAAGTCGCGAAGTATCCGCTTTCTCAGTATCTTCTGCATCTTACAATTCCTCCAGATCCGCCGCCGGAATCCGTTGTTCGTTTTGATAAGTATTAGAAATAGTGCCATCTTTAATGGTAATGACCCGATGGACCATGTCCTTAATGGCATTATTATGGGTGATGATGATCATGGTGGTACCAAAGGTCTGATTGATTTTTTCCATCAGAATTAAAATGTCTTTTGCCGTCTTGGAATCCAGTGCTCCGGTAGGCTCATCGCACAACAAGAGTTTTGGGTTTTTAACCAGAGCTCTGGCAATCGCACAACGCTGTTGCTGGCCACCAGACAACTGGGAAGGAAACTTGTTCTGATGTTCGGTTAAACCCAAGACCTCAAAAAGCATTGCCATTGCCATCGGTTCTGGGGATAAGTAGCCGCAGACCTCGACGTTTTCCTTAACGGTTAGATTCGGTACCAGGTTATAAAATTGAAAGATAAACCCCAAATAATCCCGACGATAATCAGACAAGGCCTCAGGTTTTAGTCCCACAATTTCTTTGCCGTCAACCGTTACACCACCACTGTCGGGTGTATCCAAGCCCCCGATACAATTAAGCAGAGTCGATTTACCTGAACCACTGGCCCCCTGAATCACACACATTTCGCCTTTTTCTACCGTTGTGGTAATTCCCTTAAGTACCTCCACATAACTGCCGTTTTTACCAAAGCTCTTCTTTAAATTTTTTATTTCCAGAAACATCTTATTTCCCTCTTTCTTCCTCGGCTTAACATAACGCCGTTATGTTAAGCCTAAAATTTTTTGTTTCTTACTCCTGCTCACTTTAGCAATTCCCAAATTGCTCCTGATTAAGATCCTCACCAAAGGAAGCAGGGGCTTAGCTACTATAATTAATCCTTCATCTCAGGTGCAAATAGACCGAACCAACCACCGATCATATATTTAATGACCTGTTGCACATGCACCACTGCCGCTTCTTCTGATACCTCATGGGTCAAAATATGAATAAAGGCATCAATTAACATATGGGCGATCCAATGGATCAGATAATCAGCCACCCGCGGAGCACCATAACATTTTTCCATATTGTCGGCGATCTGTCTAAAGTGTTTTTCAGTGATCATCACAAAATCATCGGTGATTTTCTCATAGCAGGAACCCTGGCTTTTTGTCAGCAACATCATGAATTCATCCCGATGCAAATAGAGACAACGCAAGATTGCGATGGCCGCTTCGACATCATCATCCCGGTCCGTTTCCATCAGGAGTCCGGCATTAATCTGAGCCTGTTCCTCGGCGTAGTGACGATTCATTACTGCATGAAGTTTTTTTATCGGTTCGGCAACCAATGCGCCATACAGGTCTTGCTTATCTTCAAAGAAAAAATACAAGGCCCCGGTGGTAACCCCGGCATTCTTACAGATATTGCGCAGCGATGCCGAGAGGTAGCCTTTTTCAATAAATTCTTTTTTGGCACTCATCAGCAGCTTTTCTTTGGTTTCTTTATTGTCTTTCACTTAACTTCCCCGCTTTATCATTTCATTTGCACTATCGATAACCGTAGTTGCGTTACCTGAAGGCACTGATACGTTCAATCACCACCGCTCATTAGATAACACCGTTATGTTATCCTGGCTAGTAAACTTTGTCAAGCGGATTTTATTCTTGCTAATAATTTTCATTCGCTAAAATCTTTTTATTACTGCTCCTATAGAAAGCGCTCCATTCGCGAACAGCACTTTTTACTCGTCAATTGATGTTTTATTAAAGCTGATAAACTGTTAGAATAAACTACATTTAAGAGTCACCAAATTTGCCTATTCATTCACCAGAAATTACTGGATTAAATTAATCCGCATTCAAACCATTAAAAAAGGAGAAAAAGTGAAAAAATTTATATTCGTCTTACTGGCGTTTTGCCTGATTATTCCGATTCCTTCTGTGTTTGCCCAAGTCGATACCGAAACGATCCCGGTTCTTTCCCGGGGCCACATTCAAGATCTGGGCGATTACCCAACCGATGGTTCTTTCGTTGCGAGCCCTAATCGGATTGGTACCGTTGGCCAAAGCAAACGAATTGAAGGCTTTGAATTAAAGCCTGACAGCGAGCTGCCGGCAGATCTTTCGCTGTGCTACAACGTCCATGTCCAGAACATCGGCTGGCTCTATGATGAGAGCCAACCATCCACCTGGGCCAAAAACGGCGAGTATGCCGGAACCCGGGGCGGTGGGTTGCGAATTGAGGCGATTAAAATTATCCTGCTTGATGCCACCGGTAATAAGGCCATCGGCTATCATATCCGCTACCAGGGCCATGTCCAGAACATTGGTGATCTGCCTGCAGATTCAGAACAATGGTTTGCCGATGGTGAACAGCTTGGGACTGTTGGCAGTTCTTTGCGCCTGGAAGCGTTGAAGTTGGAAATTGTTAAAGACACCGATGTAAACAGTGAATTAAGCACCTACTATAGCCTTCTTGAACAAATTGATGACTTGAGTGAGTCTGATTATACCCAAACCTCCTGGGCTAATCTGCAGACGGTTATAAAGAATCACGTCGTTACCGATAAAAGTACAGCGGAAGAAGTGGCTGATGCCGTTAAAGCCATTGAAACAGCGATCCAACAGCTTGAAAAATTAAGCACATCCACAGTCTACGATAAAGCCGGCACCTATGGCCCAACTAACGGATCAGAACCGATCAACCAGGATGTGATCATCACCGCTACCGAAGTAATCCTGCAGAACCTGACCATTGATGGCAACCTGATTATTGATGAAGCCGTTGGTGACGGCGATGTCACCTTGAATAATGTCACCGTCTCCGGCGAGCTGCGGGTTCGCGGCGGCGGTAAAAACAGTATTCATATTAACGGTGGCGATTATCAGAACATCCTGGTGGAGAAAACCCCCACCGGCGTCGTGCGGATTGTGGTCACTGGACTCGATGGGACTCCATTTGTTTTAAGCGAAGTCGCCGCTGGTCAAGAAGTGATTCTAGAAGGCAATTTTGATTCGGTAACCGTAAATGCCCCGGATGCCGTGGTTAAAACCGACAAACAGACAAGCATCAAGCAGCTTATTATCGCGCCGGAAGCCAAAAACAGCACGGTGAATCTGGGCAGCCAGACAACCGTTACCGACCTTTCTGTAAAGGCTCCCGTCAAAGTAACCGGGACGGGCACCGTCAGCAAAGCTGAAATTGCCTCGGACAATGTCAGCTTTGAAAAAGCACCCGGGAACTATACTGTCGATCCCGAAGTCGTTATTCCCCCAGTAATCCCAACACCGCAACCACAACCCGGCGGCGATAGTGGTGGCGGTTATACACCACCAAGCAAAATCAGTCTGAGCGTGGTCACTGCACCAACCATTATCTTGTCTAAAACCTATGACGGTACCACGGATACCGATGTGACTAACAAGGTTCTTGATGCTACGGCGGTTACCGGAATTATCTCTGGCGATAACGTGACCGTAAGTGCTACCGCCACTTATGACAATAAAAACGTCGGCAACAACAAAGATATTACCGTCACCTACAGCCTCTCCGGTACCAATGCCAATAAGTACAATCCGCCAGCCGCCACGACCATAAAGGGTGAGATTACGCAAAAACCTCTGAGTAATGCGACGACAACCGCCATCGCAAAGGAATTTGACGGAACAGCGACGCTTAACACCGTGATTACCGAAGCCCTTGGCCAGTTTAACGCCGATACACTGACGATCACCCGGACCGCTACCTATCAGAACAGTAGCGGTAAAACGGATGCGATTGAAGTGGGTACGAATAAACCAGTGCTATGCAGCTATAACCTGTCGGGAACCGACGCCGGTAATTACAGCGCACCGGCGGAACACGCGGAAATCGGGATCATTACGAAGAAAAATCTGATGGTCTCCGCCGCCAGCCTGAATATCAATAAAAACAAAACCTATGATGGCACCACCGATGTGTTTAATAACAAGGGAAAAATTGCCGCCGGCAATAACGTGATTAGTGTGGCAACCGGTGTAGCAGCCGACCCCAATATTAATGTCACAGCCACCGCAGTCTATGATAATCAAAACGCCGGTAGCAACCGGACCATTACAGTTAGCTATACAATTGATAGTAGCCCTGCTAATAAACGCTACCAGATCGCAGCGACCGAAACAATCGGGGCCAGCATTACCGCGCGACCATTGACGATAGTAGCTCCCACCCCGGTGGCCAAAGCTTATGACGGCACCGCCGATGTCTTTACGGCGGCCAATAATACCGAGAAAATCTATAATATGCCGGTCACACCCGGCAATATTGCCGCTGCTGACGCCGGTAAAGTGACGGTCACTGCGACCGCCACCTATGATGACGGTAAAGACGTCGATCCCAATAAAAACATTACCATTCACTACACCCTTGCCGGCGAGGCCGCAGGAAATTATCAGCCCCTGCCGGATGATCAAAGCAAAACTGCTGATATTACCCCACTGTCGATTGCCACCACTCCCATTGTCAAAGATAGTGATAAGACTAAGGAATATGACGGTACCAGCAATGCCCTCGTCACCGTCAGAGTTACCGATACTAATCAAATACCGATCGTTCAGGAAGCGATCCAAAACGGGACGCTGACATTTGATACCACTGCTGTCTATAAAGACAATAATAGCGAAACCAGTAACGTCGGTAGCGGTTATACGATCGCCTATACCTATAAACTCAGTGGCACGGCAGCCCACAATTTCAGCCTGGCGGATGCCGCATCCGATGGCAGCATTACCGGTACGATCTCCGGCGGCAGTATTACCCCAAAAACCTTGACCATCGCCCCACCGGCTATCAAGACCTCCCGCCCCTATGACGGCACCAGTAAGGTTTATGATTCGGATGGTAAGGAAATATCATCATATACGGTCGCTGCTTCGCAAATCAGCGGGCTTGCTGTAGGTGAAAGCATAGCTGTGACAGCTAATCTTTCATCCAACGATAAAGATGCCGGCGAGCAAACTGTCACTATCAGCTACTCCACCAGTGACACTAGCGGTAACTATCTGATTACCAATCAGACCACCACAGTTACCATTACCCCGCTGCCGCTGACCGTCGTCAGCACCAAGCTGCCGGCCATCGCAGCGACCCATAAGTATGACGCCACTACCGATGTTTATCTGGCCGATAACACAACTAAATTATCGGAATATCCCCTTGCTGCTGATGCCGTTAGCGGCTTAATCAATAACGATGCCGTGACGGTCAAAGCCACTGCCAGCTACGATACTAAAAATGTCACCAGTGACGGCAGTGCCAAACCCGTGACCATCCACTTTACCCTTGACGGCGAGGCCGCCAAAAACTACCTGGCCCCGAATCCAGATACCTCAAAAACGGCGGCGATTACACCAAGAATCCTGGGTTATGTCAATGTCAATCTGGCCACCGTAAAAAAAGCCGATGGCAGCAGCAGCATCACGGTCACATATGCTGGAGTTAATCCGTCTAAAAATCCAGCTAACGGTACGGACGCTATTGCCCATATTGCTGGTAGTGTAGAGCAGGAAGATGTGCATCTGGCAACCTACAGCGCTGACTATTACGATAGCAGTAACAACAAAACCAGTAACGTGGGCAACAATTACACCATCAAACTAAGCGGCACCTTAACCGGCAACCATGCCAGTAATTACCTTATGGCTGATTATGTTTATTCAAGTAATGGCCAAATTCTTGATGCCAATGCGGTTATCTCCACCCCTTACAATAACACCGCCTGGACTCCGGCCGGCAGCCTGACCGCACCAGCTGATGGTTTTAAACTCTTTTACGCCAAGCAAGCGGGTGCGACGACTTTTTACGGCTATGACAGTACTGGTCAGATCTACAGCTCAACCAACTTAAGTACCTGGACAAGCGGTGCTCAGGTTACTTTGGACGGCAGCAAACAGTTGATTGGTATCGATGATAGCTATGGTCTGCTGGCGATTGACAGAAACTACACCGAAGACGTAAACACCAATAAATACTACCAGATTTACTCCTGGTCAGGCGGATGGGTTGATATTGATCCCAACAATCCGGAAATAAGCAACATCATTCCGATCAATTCCACCTATTATTCTGACAACACCGGCGTCTATCTGATCTGTCAGGACCAAGACAATAACAACAAAGCGATTAAACGCGTTATTTCTGGTTCAGACCAAGAGACAATCGATGCTAGCTCAGGCCCCACCCTCCCAGGCGGCTTTAAAAACTCCCTGTTGGTCTATGACGGCAGCACCCTGATGCTCTACGCTTACTAAAACTCCTATAGCCAGCCCGGTCGTGGCTTGCCCCGGCTGCAAAAAAACTCAGAGGCCCCTGATTCATCCTGAATCAGGGGCCTCTTTAGGCACTTATACGACTTACCACGATACTTAATCAGATCACCGATCAGCCTTACTGATCAGCTTTTACCTTAAACCGCAACACCGTCTTTAACTTATTCGTCTCGGTCCGGCGGGGATCATAAATCTCCCGATGGGTTTTATCACTGCGCCGATAGCCATGCTCACTGCAAAAAGCTTCCATCTGCGCAAAGCTGGCCGGCTCATCATCATAGCTGCCCAAATGCAGCATTTGGCAGCAGGTGCCTTCCTCTAGTTCCCCAAGCCGGATACGATCGAGGAAGTCATTGGGCTTTTTCTTTTTGACTTCCGTGATAAACCGGGCAGCCAGTTCAGCGGTCAGAAAATCCGGCTGGCGGATCATCATCGTATAGGCATAGTTACTTTTATCCGCACTGGTTCTGGTCGTGTCGACCAGATCCCAGACCCCTTCCAGGGGGAAAACGGTATAGTCGTAATAGCCCTCCGGAATGGTCTTGCTCTTATAGGACATTTTTACTGCGTAGCTGAAGCTGTACAGCGCCCCCACCACCTCCGCAAACGCTTCCCCATTGGGATCGCCATTACCGTCTAACATAGCAAAGTGCATCGCCGGAACCGCAATGATTGACGGCTGAGACTTTGGTAAATACAAGGCTTTAAATTGCTTTTTATAATCGACTTTGTCCATCGTTTGCGTCTCCCTTAATTCAGTGAAATATAGACATGGATCTCGGCGTTGGCCATGTCTTCCCCGGGTTGATATTCCTCAAAATCGCTACTAAATTTCCGGTCGAGCTTCATATCCCAAAGCTTCACCCATAAGTCGCCAACGGCCTGCTGCACATCACCATGGACAACAAATTTTGCATAGTTACCAGGTGCAATGCTTACGGTTTCAACCCGCTCTGATTGCGAAGCTGCAGCATCAACTTCACAACCAACCACCACGTCATAAGTGCCGGCCACACCATTTTCATAATTGGTATAAAGACCAATACATTTCTCATTTTTTCTGCCGGTCAGGGAGGCTTCAATTCCTTCCCCATAAAAACGCTGCCAGGTGGCACCAATTTTTTCAACCATCTGGGGATCGGTATTACTGGTGCGTATTTTCAGCCCCGCCACTTGCTTTTCTGTTAGTTGTACCAATTCATAATCCATTTGTGTATACCTCTTTCTAACTTATTAATAAATTCAGTATACACCCTTTAACCTGACACCTAATGTCATATTAAAGATATTTTTTAAGACCATCTTCCAATTTTTTCTTAATTGCCTCCCGCAACCACTGGGGTTCTAACACCTCAGCAGCATCACCATAAGAAAGAATATAGCCATACACCCAGCCATCCTCGGGCAAGCGGCTCGCTACCACAAAGGACCCATCCTGATTTTTTGTGATCGCGGCCGGATCAAATTCATCATAGATCCGAAACGCCATGCTCGCGTCAATTCTCAGGATCAACCTGATTTGGGAAGCGCTTATCTCCGGTTTTTCAAAAACAGGGCCCTCCGGCAGGGTCCGGGAAAAAGCCTCCGATAACTGCCGGAGCTGCCTGATCCGACTGACCTTGAAAAAGCGCAACGCCTCTTTACTTAAACAGAATCCATAAACATACCAGGACTGCCCCTTAAACAAGAGCTTTAGCGGTTCAATAGTGCGCCCGGTCTTTTCTCCGGTCGCACTAAAGTAGTCAAAAGCAATTCTGTTTTTTTCAAGGATGGCGTTTTTCAGCACATTAAATTTTTCCCGTTCATCGCTATCACCGCCCCAATGGGAAAAGTCGACTTCAATCCAGTCGGCATCTTTTTTTTCAAACAGGGTCGCCAGTTTTCTCAGCACCGGATCGACCTCCGGTCCGTTTAGCACATTCATCCCCTGTAGCGATGCCAGCAGATTGACCTGTTCCTTTTCTGAAAGCAGTGATTTTTTAATCACGTAGTTATCCAGCAGCCGAATTCCTCCACCCTTACCTTTTTCAGCATAAACAGGAATCCCAGCCGCACTTAGAGACTCCACATCCCGGTAAATGGTACGCTGAGACACTTCAAAGTAGTCGGCTAATTCGCTCGCCGTTATCTTTTTCTTTTCAAATAAAATATAGACCATTTCTAGCAATCGATTGATTTGCATTGTCATTATCCTTTGTCGTTTTGTCTTCTATTTTATCACAATTTTGTCGCAAATGGCACTTCTATAAAAGATCGCGCGCTGTTTGCCTTCACCCAACACTTGCCATCTTTTTTTCGTCGTCCGTCATCTTTTCCTCTCTGGCAATGCAGCCATCGATGCTGCACGCTGCACAATCGCAATAATTTTGAAAATCATCAAAGAGAATCCCGGAAGAACTGTAGACAGGACGCATAATGTAGCCTTTACCCATCTTTAGTCCGATCTGCAGGGAGGCACTGCCAAAGCTGTCAAAAATAGCTTTGCTATCCTGAATTGCCCAATCCTGGATCAGACCGGGATTCGCTATTCCCACCTGCTTAAGATGATTGTCTTCCCGAACTGCCGCTTTCAAGTGCTTCATGGCACCATACATAATTGGCAACTTAAGCGACTGCAAAAAATAATGTTCAATCTGGTGAAGCTTTGTTGGCATTTCACCGATTGTCAACAAATACAAAAACACCTGTTCGTGGTCTTTTAACAAATAATGAAGGGTTTTGCTCTTGTACTTAATCCCATCCATCACAACTAAATGCTTCGAAAACGTCTCAACCGGACAGGCTTTAATGATCGCCATCGGTTTTATCTGGTTTCTTAAAAGCTCCACCGCATTTTGGTATTCATCATAAACTGGTGAATCACATGTTAATTTCATTTTTTTCATCAGCATCGGCATATTGACATCAACCGGTAACTCTATTATCCTAATTTTTTCCATCTCTTCCTCTTTCTCGACATCTACAAAAAGCTAAAAAAACCTTTTTAAAAGGTTTACAAAATGTGTGCCATATTTTTGTCCAGATAAGGGAAAAAATTTCTCCAAATCCTGTATTTCTAAATGGTCTCACACGTTGTAGCCTTCTTTGAAGCTTCAAACATCTTAACCATTTGGAAATATCCTGACTTGGCGGGGCTTGTTGCAAACGGCCTTCTCGGATAACCCAATGACCACCTGCACCCATGATCGCCTTACAGTAGCAAAGAAACTGTTGCGGATTCCCACCGCATTCCTTCTGTCATGGTTTGACTCTATACTAATCTAAAACGTATTTTTTGGCAAGGGTTTATTCTGACCGATCATAGTAATTTCCTGAGCGTAATCAGGATGATCTTTTTTAGCATTAGCGCCTGCTATCTACCCATTGATACAATACACATTGATTCTTTAAAAATCTTAATCGCTTTCACTTAAACTAACAATTTTTTGCAAAGATAACATAAATCCTGTTAGTCTACAATCATTTGGGTATAATTATTATATATCCAATATTTAGAAGGTAGGAGGAAATTTTATGGCACAGTATCATGAACCAATTGAATTATTAGATGAAAAAACGATGAACATCACTCGGGCCATCAATAGTTTAAAAGAAGAATTAGAAGCTGTTGATTGGTATAACCAACGCGTGGCAGCAACGAGTGATCCTGAATTAAAAGGAATTATGGCGCATAACCGGGACGAAGAAATTGAACACGCCTGCATGGCCATTGAATGGTTAAGACGAAATATGGACAAATGGGATGAAGAACTGCGAACGTACCTGTTTGTCGATGGTTCAATTCTGGAAGCCGAAGAAAATGAAGCGGCACCCGAGTCTGTAAATATATCCGGTATCCATATCGGTGATTTAAAAAAATAACGCGCATTAATCAAGGAGGAAAAAATGTTAAAAAGAGAAATCGCACCCTTAACTCAACTCGCCTGGAGCGAAATTGATGGCCGAGCGGAAGCCGTGTTAAAAAGTCGATTAACAGCAAGAAAGGCCGTCACGGTAAATGGACCGAAAGGTCTTGATTTTACTAGCGTATCGGAAGGTCGACTCGAATTAATTAATGACGATGAAAACCTTGTTAAAACCGGTGTTTTCAAGATCAAACCACTTGTTGAAGCAAGAATAAGCTTCACCTTAAACCGTTGGGAGATGGATAACCTGACGCGTGGTGCCAAGGATATTGATTTAACTAATCTGGAAGAAGCTGTCCAAAGAATTGCCGAGTTTGAAGAAACGGTCGTGTATAAAGGCTTTGAAGCTGGTCAGATTAAAGGTCTGGAATCGGTAACCGTTAATGAAAAAATACCCTTTGGTAAAACAGACTCCCAAATTATGGAAGCAATCTCAAAAGGCCTGGTTACACTAAGAGAAAAATTTGAAGCCGGTCCCTTTGTATTAATTGTTGGTGAGGTGGCTTATAATCGTCTCAATATAAGCTCTCATGGGTATCCGCTGATTAAACAGATCGAAGCCCTCATTGGTGGAAAAATACTATTAAGCACCGTTCTTGATGGCGCTTTTCTGATCCCTTATGATAATCCAAACTTTGAACTGACCATCGGACAGGATTTTGCCATCGGTTTTGAATCTTATGATAAAGAAAATGTCAAACTGTTTATCACCGAAAGCTTTACCTTCCGCGCGTTGGACGAAAATATTATTATTTCCTATACGCTATAAGCGTTTCCCATCGTTTTATCAATCAGGAGCGTCAATCGATCTTATTACAAAACGGTTTGATCTTTTTATGGCGGAGGATAACAATTATAGGATAACAAAATAGTACCAAAAAAACCGCTAAGACATCAAGCAGTTGATGCTTAGCGGTTTTATTTTTTAACTTACAATAATTTGCTTTAAATACTTAATAACCAAATCAGCAAAGCGGTTAATGTCTTTAATATAGGCAAAATCCTTGCCATAGATCAGCTTTTCAGCCATCAGATCCTGCTCTTTTCCGGTGAAGACCCCCAGTACCATAATACCCTGTTGGCGGGCCGTTCGAACTTCCCGGGCGGTGTCAGAAATAGCCACCCGACCCCGATAGGCCTGGGTTAAACTATTAACCTGACCCTTTCCCACCTTAATGTCGTTGGGGCGGCCGTCGCTGAGGACAATTAAAATCTTATTATCTTCCCCTCGCTTAATGAGATCTTCACAGGTGGTCTTAATTGCCAAACCGTCGCGGTTGTTGCCGGAGCAATAATATTCAAAGATGTTGTCATTGGCTGAAAGGGGCGATTCGTAATCACGGAAGCGTTTGATGACTGTATAGTCAAGAAAACTGGAAAAACCCAGCACCCGATTAGGAATCCCCAGTTGGGTTAATGCCATCGCCAGAATATAGGCTTGAATCGCAACATTGGACTGGTTACGTCGCTGGGAGCCACTGGAATCGATAAGGATATCCACCACAAAGCTCCCCTTGTTATTATCAATATTTTTTACAAAAACCTTGTTATTACTGCTACGACCAATCCGCCAGAGTTTGCTGGGAATCAGCCTCCCGGCATCAGAAGGGATGGCGTCGATAATTTCTTCCTGAACCAGGGTTCGGGACATGCTTTCCCGAAGCTTATTAATGTTGCGCTTGAACACCTTGTAATTAGCGCGAAACACATCGGTATTTTTAATCTGGTGCCGTTGCACATATTTCTGTTGAAATTCATTATCACTGTCACTCCGGACGACGCCATCGGTCATATGAATCCGGCAGCTGCCATGGGCGTCTTTGCATACCCGGTTCTGAAGCTTTTTGACTTCACTGATATCCAAAAACGATTTTCCGTAATAGTAAGCCACTTTTTCATAGATTTTTTCGATATCCTCTTCCTGCACCCGCAAAATCCGGTTGTCAGCATCATTGGATACGTTGGACTGATCTCCTTGGGATTCTCCCAGCAGAGCCTCGGCAATGTCTTCAATGGAGGCTTCAATGTCCAGGTCTTCGGGCTCGTCAAACATCTCTTCTAACATAAAATCAGAAAAATCGCCGCGGAGATGATTTTTATTGTGGCCCGATTCACTGGAATCACCGCTATCGCCCTCCACAAACATCGGAAAATATTTCACATAGATTTCTTCAATGCCTTTTAATAACTCAATGGTATCCTCCCGATCCTGTAGGTTTTCCAGATCGCTGGCGATGTTTCGGGTTTCGGTGTCCATCATCGGCGCTTTACCAATCTTTTTTAGGATCATCGCGTGACGTACCTTTTCCATCAGATCGTCGGTGTGAAGCTTATAATAATTGCGAAGAATATCATCGTAGGCATCTTTGCGGATATCATAAACTCCGGGGCGTTCGGCAATAATTTTTTCTTCCACTACCACATCACTCCCCATAGCAATAAGACTCAGGAGAATATCCTTATTAAAACCCGCCCGATAACGACTGATGACGTATTTCTTGACACTGGGCCAGTTAATGAACTTTCGCCTTCCCCCGGCAGTTACGGCATGGTAAAGGGCCACATTTTTTGAAATAAAGCTCTTTTCTCCGACGTCCATGTTTTCATCGTAATCACCGGAAACCGTCCACATCAGATTGGATACCCGGTTGTCAAATTCATAGTCCTGATAGATCCATTTTGCATCCTTCATGGCCTGTTCCTCCCTTCTTCAGGTGTTGGGCCGATTCTGGCCTTAGCCGGAAAAAACATCGGCACAATCCCAGCTTTCCCGGATCCGGGTTTTGATGACATCCAGAACGATTTCTTTTTCAAACTGATCGAAGGTTTTTCCGACCACCCCCATATCGACCGCCAGCATCGGTTTTAAGCCTCGGCGGATGGTGCGCAGACTCCCGATAATCCCCCGCAGATCGACAGACTTGGTGGAGATTTCCGAATTTCTGGCCTTGGCTTGAAGATCCAAAAAAACACCGGCAAACTGGGCCAGAATTTCCGGGTTGGCATCCGGAAAATAATCCTTTAAAATCAGCATCAGGGTTTCTTCCTCAATTTGGGGAATATCAATGGTCATAAAACGAGATACCAGGGCTTCATTTAGCTCCTTAGTCCCGGCATATTCATAATTCATGGTGCCGATAAACCGGGTGGCGTCGTGGAGCTTGATTTTCTCATAGCCCGGCACATCGATCACCTTTCGATAATCCAGAGCCGAGTGGAGTACCACCAGGGCATCGTTTTTTGCCATATTGATTTCGTCAAAAACGCCAAAGCCGCCGTTTATGGCACACTCATAAACCGATCCTCGTCGCAGTCGTACCTCATTGTCAATAAATGTATCGGTACCAATCAGGCTGGAGCTGTCGGTGTTGACATGGAAGGAGGTGTTCCATTGAGGACGGTTAAAAAGCTCGCAAATATTATCGGCCAGGACATTTTTTCCGGTGGCCTTGGGACCGGAGAGTAAAATGTTTTCGCCCTCTAGAATGGCAGTAATACACATCGACCAGATGTCCTTGCCATAAAAAACAGTTTCGGTACTGGGGACCCGATCCTGAAGACGCTCCTCCAGTTTATAAAAATGTTTGAAATATTTTATATCGTCAAGCAGCTTTTCGCTGATTCCCTGTTTTAGTAATTCCTGTGTTAATCTCATTCGTTTTCCTTTCTGTCAATGCCATGCATCGATTTTGTCAGTTTATTTAGAATGATTTGAATATAACACAAAACCCAGCGGAATAGTTAGAAAAAATGCAAAAGCACAAAAATTTATCCTTTTTTAAGACTCTTATCTTAAACCGCCAAATACCGGTAATTCATATAAAGCCGGTTGTTCTAAGTTCCGCTAAAAAGAGCAATCCTCCAAAGCGAAGGATCGCTCTTTGATATCCAGTTGGATGATCGGTTTCATTGCATGGCCTCGTGATTGTATTTCTAAATGAACTCTTTAAGCATAAAGCCGCGCATGAAGGTCTCCTGACTGTGGTTTATCTGTTTTTGTACCCTCCGCGGGTACTCGATCTTTTTTTATATGGTAAAATATGCTATAGTTAACACAAAACTTCTTGCATCATAAGGCTAATAAAAAATATAACAGCTTATTTAATATTCAATTGGAGGGATAAAGATTGATTACGCTAGAGCAAATTATGTCGATTTCAAAAAGCGACTTACAAGAAGCGTCAAAGACATTAAACAAAGATGATATTCCGCAGCTTGTAGAATGGCTCTCCTTAAAAGATAACACCATTAGATATCAGGTATTTCTCATTCTGCAAAACAGATCATTCTTTTTTGACGATGTTTATCCGTATTGGGATACCTTCAAAAGCAAACTAAAAAGTGAAAATTCTTATCAAAGAAATATCGGACTGAATTTGATTGCCAACAATGTAAAGTGGGATACCGAAAACAAAATAGACGATACCATTGATAAATATCTACAACTCCAAAACGATGAAAAACCCATCACGATACGCCAATGTATTCAGTCATTGGGCGAAATAGCTTCATCTAAGCCTGACTTACATGATAAAATAGCTTCTAGACTTATTACCTTTAATCTCATGTCCATTAAGGAAACCATGCGAAAATCAATACTGCTTGATCTCTTGAAGGTACTTCTTGTTATCAGGAAAGAGCATCGAACAGATAAAATAGAAAACTTTATCCAAAACGCATTACTAGGAGAGATATTGGATAAAAGGTCAAAAAAACAAATAGAAGCCCTGCTATGATCATAACGCATGAATCATTAACCACTAGTTGAAAATAAACAAGTTGCTGTTACAAATATGTACATCATGACATTAGTATCAAAATAACAATCAACATTTTGGTCCTGCGCCCGCATTTTAGTCGGGAATTTATGTGCATAAAAATTGTTCGTTATTTCTACCCCCTAAAAATTTCAAGAATAGGAAATCCTGATGAAAAATTTAGAAAAAAATCATTACTTCTCTTTAAAAAGCTATGACCCCCATACCCATGGCGGCCAGTATCTGGCAAACCTTTCAACCGCCAACTGGGCATCTGAAGCTTTATTTACCGCCCTGGAACTGGATCTTTTTGAAATTCTTAATTCCTTCGGAGATAATGGCGCCGATGCCCAAGCACTTTCAGAAAAAATCGAAACTGATGCCACGGCATTGTCGTCATTTCTGCCGCTACTGGAAAGTCTGGGGCTTCTTTTTTGTTATCAGGGCAGTTACAGCAATGCCATCATAACCAAGTGCTATCTGCTTTCATCCAGTCCAGATTATCTGGGCGACACCATCAAACTGCGGCAATTACAATCTCAAAAATGGCGTCAGTTGAAATCTTCACTACTAAAAAACACACCAACTGAACAAAATAGTGGGCCGGAGTATTTAGCCAATAAACAGCTTAATCAACTAAAGATTAAGGCAATCCATGAATTGACTCGCATGAAAGCGCTTGAATGCGTTAAATTCTTCCCCGCCTTGTCCGGGAAAATTCTAATCGGCGGTCCCGGAGCTCAAACAATGGCAGATTGTTTTCTCCATGCCTTTCCCGATCTGGAGATCACCCTGCTTTGCGACGATGATCCCTTTCCGATTGACGTTGCTGTTTTTAATGATCCCCAAGCACAGCCGATCGATACCAGTTCCTTTGATAAACTGCGCGCTGCCTCTGCCAAAAATCATGAGGCCTATGCTCTGATTATCTTCACCCGTTTGTCAATCAGTAAGGATCAGCCGCTGTTTCTAAATCAAGTACTCGCCTGTTTACCGATGCTTAAGCCAGATGGTATCCTGATGCTTCACGACGCCTTTGACGAGCATGCAACCCTGATGGCCAGGTTATCTGGAATCAATCGGATGATCCATTTTGAGGGCCAGGTTTGTTCCGCAAATGAAGTCATCCACAAATTTGAGGCAGCCGGTCTCACCACCACTGCTCTGATTCCGCTTGAAACCGATACTGCTGTCATTTTTTCCGGAAAATCGCCATCATTTGTGGAAGCTCTGGCTTTGACACCGATGCAACGCCTCAAGCATCCAATCCTTAACATCGGCTTTGATGATGTCTTAGAAATTACCACCGATTCGGTGGTGGTTACCGAATTTGCCAAAAACAAATGTGCCTTTGGTTGCTCATCGGCCAATCTCAAACATTGTCAGGCCAACGAGATCCCCTTTGAAGAAACCGGCCGATTAATCTCCCGCTACACCAGGGCTTTTCTAATTAAAGGAACCCCGGGAACCGGAGAATTTCAACGAAAGATCTTAGAAGCAGAACGCTTAGCCTTTATTGGCGGTTTTCACAAGGCCTTTGCCTTCTGGTCCGGACCCTGTCACATCTGCCCCGCCTGTGATTTGGATAAACCGTGTCTTAACACGAAAAATCGCCGTCCCTCAATGGAAGGGTCCGGCATTGATGTCTTCGAAACCGTAAGAAACAACGGCGAAACCTTAAAGACACTGGCTTCTAAGAATGAGTTTGTTAAATACTATGGTTTATTACTGCTTGAATAATCGCCTTACCCTCAAAAAAAAGCACGGATAACCGGTGCTTTCAGACTATCAAAAAAGATAACCCCGTACCGACAATTGTTACATCATGTTGTACGCATCGGAGCGGACACTGCTTCGCCTGTCCGATTCCGCAGCGAACAACAAATTAACAATTGGTCGGTACGGTCGTTTATCGACAACCTCAAACCACGGATAACCCATTTTTTTGATTATTCAATGACAATGACGCGCCGTTCAATGGGCTCGAAAACTTTTTCAATAGGGTCTTCGGTAGGCACACCAAAGGGCATCTGGGCAATCAGTCGCCAATCCGACGGAATCAGAAAAGCAGTCTTTACATCATTATCGATGATCGGATTATAATGTTGCAGGCTTGCACCCAGACCTGCTGCTGACAATTGCGTCCAAATGGCAAACTGCAACATCCCATTGCCCTGCTCAGCCCAATCCGGAATCCGATCCCGGTAGGGTGAAAACCTTTCCATCAAACTTTTAGTAACAGACGTATCATCATAAAACAGCAATGTTCCACATCCTGCGGCAAAGCTGCTGATCCGATTTTCAGTAGACCGAAATTCATCAGCCAGAATTTTTTTTCTGAGTGTTTCCATCACGATACTCCAGAATTCCAGATGTTTCTCTCCAAATAATACTGCTACCCGCTGACTTTGGCAATTAAATGCCGAAGGTACGTGCTTCGTTGAATGGTCGACGATCTCCATTATTTCTTCCGCAGTAATGGTACTTTCATCGCTAATTCCATATATCGAGCGCCTTTGCTCTATTGCTTCTTTAAAATCCAATGGCATGTAAGTACTCCTTTTCTATTTAAAAAATATTTGTTCGTATGACCTCATACTAATCATTATACCTTAATTACCCACAAATTCAAATTTTTCTGCAAAACGCTAAAAAACAGCGTCTTGATGACCCTGTTTTTTTGCTTCTTTGCTTAGGTTTTTGCTATTATTTTCGGCCGATGGCTTTTTTAGCAGCCGCTACAATATCTTTCGCCGTTAAACCGTATTTTTCCATCAATGGCGTAACCTTACCGGATTGTCCAAAGAGATCCTTAACACCAACCCGTTCCAGAGGTACTGGGGCGACATCGCATAATACTTCAGCAACAGCACTGCCCAGGCCGCCGATAATGCTGTGTTCTTCAGCCGTAACAACAGCACCGGTAACAACGGCAGCGTCTTTTATGGCATTTACGTCGATGGGTTTAATGGAACCCATATTTAATACTCTGGCCGAAATATCCTCTGCTTTTAAAAGCTGTGCCGCTTCCAGAGCTGGTCCCACCATCAGACCGGTGGCAATAATGGTTACATCATCACCGCTTTTTAATAAGCCGGCTTTTCCTACTTCAAATTTATAATTTTCATCGAAAAGAACGGGTACGTCACTGCGGCCCAAACGAATATAAACAGGTCCGTCAATTTCCATTGCGGCATCCATCATCTTTTCTGTTTCGATCGCATCTGCCGGTGATAAAACCGTCATATTGGGGATTACCCGCATCAGCGCAATATCTTCAATCGACTGGTGTGAACCGCCATCTTCACCTACTGAGATCCCCGAATGAGTTAAGGCAATTTTTACATTCAGCTTCGGGTAACAGATACTGTTACGAATAATTTCATAGGCTCGTCCAGCGCCAAAAATAGCGAAGGTGCTGGCGAAAGGAATCTTTCCTGCGGTTGCCAAACCGGCGGACATTCCCATCAGGTTTGCTTCCGCAATCCCGACATTGAAATGCCGTTCGGGACAGGCCTTTTTAAAGACGTTGGTCTTTGTTGCTCCTGAGAGATCGGCATCCAAAACCACCAAATTTTTGTTTTTTTCGCCCAGCTTCACTAAATATTCGCCATATGCCTGTCGTGTTGATTTTTTATCTGCCATGATTAAGCCTCCAATTCTGCCAATGCTTGTTTCACTTCATCTGCATTCGGCCCTTTTCCATGCCATCCCGCATTGTTTTCCATAAATGAAACGCATTTACCCTTGACCGTTTTACAAATAATCACGGTTGGTTTGTCCTCTGATTTTTTTGCAACTTCCACAGCCGTTCGCAACTCATCAAAATCGTGGCCGTCTTCCACTGTAATCACGTTCCAACCAAAGGCCTCAAACTTGCCATCGATGGGAAATGGTGACATCACCTCACAAATAGCGCCATCAATCTGAAGATTATTGTTATCCACAAAGGCAATCAGATTATTAAGCTGGTAATGGCTGGCTGCCATAGCAGCTTCCCAAACCAGACCTTCTTGTAATTCGCCGTCACCCAGTAAAGCATAGATCTTATGATCCTTATTGTCCATTTTTCCGGCCAATGCCATCCCGGCAGCCACCGAAATTCCCTGTCCCAAAGAGCCGGTTGACATATCAACCCCGGGTACCTTGTTCATATCCGGATGTCCCTGAAGGATCGACCCCAGTTGTCGCAGGTTTTCCAGCTCGGCTCTGGGGAAGAAGCCTTTTGCTGCCAGCGTTGCATAAAGCACCGGAGCAGCGTGTCCTTTTGACAACACAAAACGATCCCGATCTTCTTTGCGGGGATTGTTTACATCCACATTCATTTGTTCAAAATAAAGCAGGGTCAGAATTTCTGCTGACGACAATGAGCCTCCAGGATGACCTGAAGCGGCCTTACCAATCATTTTTACAATATCCTTGCGAATACCCCTAACGGTTTCTTCTAAAAATGCCATTTAATTCTCCTCTTTAATAAATATCACTGTTTGTGTTGATTTGTCGATCTAAAATGTCACGTCTGATGGACTGAAGAGCCCCGTCCTTAATGAACACCCGGGGCACCCGTTTGTTTACCATACAGGTAATTTCATAATTGATGGTTCCCAATGCATTAGCCAGTACATCGGCTGAAATGTTGTTACCAAAAAGCTCCACCTCATCATAAAGGGAAACCGCTTCCACATCGGTTAAATCGATCATGCATTGGTCCATGCAGATACTACCGACCACGGGTACGAGCTGGCCGGAAATAAAGACCTTGGCCAGACCGTTTAACATCCGCGTGTAGCCATCGGCATAGCCAATTGGCAAGGTACCGATAATCCGATCGTCATAGGCAACAAAACGGTTGCCGTAGCTTACCGTTTCTCCCGGATGAAGGGTTTTTAAGTGTACAATGGTTGACTTTAAGGTCATGACTGGTTTTAAATCAATTTTTGACCGATCAACCTCAGCTGATGGATAAAGCCCATAAAGAATAATCCCCGGCCGTACCATATCAAAATGAACCCCTTCGACATCAAATATTCCGGCACTGTTTGCCATATGCTTGATGGGAATGACAATATTCTTCTTTTCCAGTTCCGAAAGAACCTGTTGATAACGCCTGATCTGCTCCTTGGTGTGGGTTTTATCAGCAGCATCTGCGGTCGAAAAATGCGTATACAACCCCTGAAGTTCAATGCCCTCCAATTGATTCATCGCGTCAATTACTTGTGAGGCCTCGCGCCAGCCAATCCCAATTCGCCCCATACCGGTATCAATTTTAATATGGACGGGATGAGAAATGCCGCTTTCCTGACAATGTTCTGATAAGGCTTTGGCAAAGTCAAACTGATAGGTTCCGGGAATCACATCCCAGCGGATCAAATCAGGAATATGTTCTTTTGAGGTATATCCCAGCAGTAAAATCGGTTCGGTGATGCCCCCCTGTCGAAGCGCAATGGCTTCATCAATAAAAGCTACGGCCAGCATGTCCACCCCGGCTTCACAAAGGGTTTTAGCACATTCCAAACTACCATGTCCGTAGGCATCGGCTTTGACAACCCCCAGGATTTTTACGTCAGGCCCGACGATTCGGCGAATTTCTTCATAATTGCTAATCAGTGCATCTAAGTCTATTTCTGCCCAGGTCGGGCGGAGTGCCAATTCTTTCATCGTTACGCGACTCCCGGAATCATATTAAGCACCATTGCGACCCCATTCTTAATCGACGCTTCCAGGTTTTTCTTGTAATCATCGGTCAAATTGGAATCGGCCTTATCCGACATGGAGCGAATCACCAGATAAGGAACCTGGTTTTGCATCGCCACCTGGCCCACTGCCGCACCTTCCATTTCGACACACAAACCACCGAATTCTTCCCGCAGTTCTTTTTTAAGCTTATTGGAGTCTACCCCCAAATCTGCAGTCATAATCCGACCCGTCTGGTAGGAAACCTGGAGCGCTTCGGCGGCGGCCTCAGCTAGCTTGATCAAAGTCGGATCTGCTTTAAAAAAGGTTATATCCATGTTTGGTATTTCACCCCGGGGATGACCAAAGGCCCGGGCATCCATATCATATTGACAACTATCTTCTGAGATGACGATGTCACCAATTTCCAGATCGGGATGAACCGCACCAGCCACACCCACATGGATAATGGTTGTTACCTTGAAGAGATCAATCAAAATCTGGGTGCACATAGCAGCATTGACTTTTCCAACTCCGCTTTTAACTGCTACAACTTCTTTTTTGTTGAGTTTTCCCTTAAAAAAAGTCATCCCTCCGTGGTGGATCTTGATGCTATCTTCCATTGCCGACTTGATGTCACGAACCTCACTGTCCATGGCTGCAATAATACCAATCATCTGCTTATTTCTCCTTTCAAAAGACTCACTACTGCGTTGGCAGCAATTCCCTGCTCGCTCCCGGTAAAGCCCAGGCCTTCTTCGGTCGTGGCTTTTACACTGATACAATTCCCAGATAAGCCCAGGGTTCTGCTTATGTTTTCCACCATGCTGTCAATATAAGGTGCCAGCTTTGGCGCCTGGGCGATGATGGTTGAATCAATGTTATTGATCCGATACCCTTTTTCGGCCACCAGTTGCCCCACTTTCTCAAGCAGCAATAAACTGTCACTATCTTTATAGGCGCTATCAGTGTCCGGAAAGTGCTTGCCGAGATCACCCAGCGCCAACGCTCCCAAAAGCGCATCCATAATGGCATGCACAAGCACATCCGCATCTGAATGTCCCAGCAGACCCAAGGAATGTTTTATTTTTACACCACCTAAAATGAGTGGTCGATTTTTTACTAAACGATGGACGTCATAACCGCTTCCAATCCGTATCATCTTGCTCCTCTCCAACCACCTTTCACAAGTAGATTTAACCATATTTTTAGCCATTTGTACAGGATTATTTCGTTCGCGCATGTTTATATTTAGCTGCTCCGATCCAAAAAAACAATTCAGTTGACAACTGATTTTATTTTTACAAATAGAAAAATCATGAAACCTTTTGGAACGTTACTTACGCTTTCTAAGGCTCTAGTCGTTTGCGCTGCTGTATTCTTAAACCCTGATGATTTGAATTTTCCGGGCGCTTCAATTTACATTAGAATTATAACATAAATAACCAAAAAAAATGCCACCAAATAAATAACTCAAAAGGTTTTTAAGCTATTTAATCTGGCAGCAAATATCTGTTGTTAATTTTCTTCTATATTTCCATTTCTCAGCAGATCCCGTACCACTTCACCGGCAATCAGCAGTCCGGCCACCGAGGGAACAAAGGCAATACTGCCCGGCGGGTTTTCTCTGGTTAATGGTTCTTCAGTGGAATAAAGAACCTTTAGGGATTTTACGCCCCGTTCCCGCAATTCTTTACGCATCACTTTGGCCAGCGGACAAATTGAGGTTTCATAGATATCGGTAATAATAAAACGACTGGCATCCATCTTGTTTCCGGTTCCCATGCAACTGATAATCGGCACCTTGTTTTGCTGACTTTTGATGACCAGATCAATTTTTGCGGTTACCATATCCACTGCGTCAATGACATAGTCGTAATCCTGGAGATGAAATTCCGGAGAACTTTCCGGGGTATAGCATCGATGCATGGGATGAACAATGGACAGCGGATTGATGGCAATCAGCCTTCTGGCCATCACATCGACTTTTTTCTTGCCGATGGTTTTAACATTGGCCATGATCTGACGATTGAGATTGCTGGACTCGACGATGTCCTTATCGACAATGGTTAAAAAACCAACTCCGCTACGAATTAGCGCCTCAGCGACAAATGAGCCAACCCCGCCAACACCAAACAGGATAACGCGTGAGTTTTTTAAACTATCCAAACCAGATTGTCCAATTAGTTTCTCAGTTCGATCAAAAATACCTGCTTCTGTTTTCATTTTACATTCTTTCTGGAGCAGATACGCCCAAAATACTCAGAGCATTTTGAATCACCTGCTTAGTTGCTTCAATCAGTGCAACGCGAGCTTTCATCAAGGCCTTGTCGGAAACCCGGACATGGCAGGCATTATAAAAACTGTGGAATGCCGCCGCCAAATCGATGGCATATCGGGTAATTCGGCTGGGGTCCAATTTATCTTCGGCCGTCACAATTTCATCTGGGAAATTTGAAAGGATTTCCATCAGGTTTAATTCTTCTTTTGCGATCAGTCGACCGTAATCCAGGGGAATCGTATTATCCAATTCTTCTTTCATCTGACGGATGATGCTGCAAATTCGGGCGTGGGCATACTGCACATAAAACACTGGATTATCATTAGATTGCTCAATGGCCAGATCCAAATCAAAGTCAAAATGACTGTCTGGCGAGCGCAGATTAAAGAAGAAGCGGGTGGCATCGACGCCTACTTCGTCGATGAGATCCGTCAGTGCAATGGCTTTTCCCTGACGCTTAGACATTCTTGCCACTTCGCCATTACGGAGCAGTCGCACCAGTTGCATGATGACCACATCAAAATTAGCGGCATCAATACCGACCGCCGATAATGCCCCTTTAAGCCGGGCCACATGGCCGTGGTGATCGGCGCCCCAGACGTTAATGCAGCGATTGAAGCCCCGGTTAATAAACTTATCCATATGGTAGGCAATATCGGCCATAAAATAGGTGGGCAGTCCGTTGGCGCGGATTAAAACATCGTCCTTATCAGAACCGAATTCGGTGGCCTTGAACCATAAGGCACCTTCCTGTTCGTAGGTAAATCCGCCTTTTCCCAACAGCTCAATCGTCTTCTCAATAGCACCGCTGTCATAAAGGCTTTGTTCTGAAAACCAGACATCATAGTGGATCCCATAGGCTTCCAGATCACTTCGCATTTGGGTAAGATTTTTATTTAGTGCATAATCAATCAATATCGGTTTACGTTCTTCCGGGGTCATGGTTCGGTGAACATCACCATTTACTTCAATAAAAACTTTCATATGTTCGGTAATGTCTTCACCCTGATAACCATCCTCAGGAAAGGGGAACTCTTCGCCCATTAATTGTCGGTAACGGGCATCCAGGGAATCGCCAAATTTGACAATCTGGTTTCCAGCGTCATTAATATAGAATTCCCGGGTAACAGAATAGCCAGTCCAGTCGGCCACCGCCGCTAAAATATCGCCAATGGCCCCACCTCGGGCGTTTCCCATATGCATTGGTCCGGTGGGATTGGCTGAAATAAACTCCAGATTGAATTTTTTCCCGGCATTTTTCTGACTCCGGCCATAATCCGCTTTCAACTCGGCTACCTCTGCTAAAACCGCATACTGCCAGTAGGGTTTTAGTTTAAAGTTAATAAAACCCGGCCCGGCTATTTCAATTGACTCAACATAAGAGTCTGCAATTTTCATATTGGCCACCAGGGTTTCAGCAATAAAACGCGGGGCTTTCTTCGTCTGTTTGGGAAGCTGCATGGCGATATTGGTGGAATAATCACCATGGTCTTTTTCTCTGGGCATTTCCAGAAAAAGATCCGGTTTGATTTCTATCGCCAATGCTCCCGATTCAATTGTTTGATTAAGGGCTTCTCCGATGATCTTTTTAAGTTGTTCGGTGATCTTTTCGCGTATGTACATCCTTAATTTCCTCTCACTCTTTTTATTTATGTTTAGATTATATTCAGATCATTGCGCATTTTTGTCATTCCCGCTCAAGTGAAATTTAAAGGAGAAGCGCTCTTGGCGCTTCTCCAGTGATTGACATTGCTGCCATTTTCTATTGGGTAATTTTTATATTCAGGATATTTTGAGAATTTGTAACGCCTTCAATTTCGATGTTATAGTCGATCGAGACCTTGGTCGGCTCTTCATCCTCATTATAGTTTACAAATACATCCTTGGTTAAAATCCCCATGGTCACATCCCCGTAAGGGGTAGAATACCAGGTCAGGTTTCTCTTTCCACGTTCAAACTCCATAATCGAGTTGGTTGTTCCCAAACGAATGACTGACACTTTTTGTGCATCAACACAGACGGTGGTGATTGTTCCTTCCATACCGGAAACTTCCGATTCATTATACGTGACGCAGGATCGATTGGCTTCTTTATATAAGTCTCCTTCGGTCAGGAACTCGAGGCTATCCTTTTCATCTTCATCTTTGACGGTTCCCGAAATGGATAACCATACTTTTTTTCTTTCTTCAGTCATTGGTCTCCTCCTAGAGGTATAATTTCTTCCACTATTAAACCATTGATGGGTTCTTTTATCAAGAAAAATTATCCTCTTAAGTTTTTATTAGGATTACGCATCATAAAGAAACCGGACGACTTAGCTTACAGTAGTGCGTTTCCGCTTTGCTGACGCAATAATCAGGTCTACAAGTTCTATATACCCAATTCCGGTGGCTTCCCACATTTTTGGGTACATACTGATATTTGTAAATCCTGGCAGCGTGTTGACTTCATTAATTAAAATGCGCTCATCTTCGGTAACAAAGAAATCCACCCGGGTTAACCCAGAGCCTTCAATGGCTTCAAACGCTTTGATCGCATAATCCCTCACCTTTTGTGTGATTTCCGGAGATAGATCTGCCGGTATGACCACCTTGGAGTCTTCTGTGGCTGAGTATTTGGCCTCATAATCATAAAACTCTTTAGAAGGGATAACCTCCCCGGGAATCGAGGCCCGAATAGCGTCGCCAACTTCAAGGACCGCACATTCAATTTCTCTCCCTTTGACAAAGTCTTCCAAAATCAGTTTATTATCATAAACAAAGGCTTCTTTAATCGCAGCGACGAGTTCAGTTCGGTCGTGGGCTTTGGTGATGCCAACGCTGGAGCCCATGTTCGCTGGCTTAACAAAAATAGGATACCCCAATGCCTTTTCAATCTCTGCAATTTTCGCATCGGGATCGCACTTCCAGTCATTTTCCCGGAAATAAATGTACTTCCCGGTGGGGATTCCCACACTTTGAAACATAATCTTAGAAAAAACTTTATCCATTCCCACTGCTGAGCTTAGCACACCACACCCGACATAGGGTTTATTCAGCATTTCAAAAACCCCTTGAATCGTCCCATCTTCGCCCATCGGACCGTGAAGAACCGGAAAAAAAACGTCAATCTTGGATATTTCCGGATGGTCAAAGATTGAAAAGTCTGCGGTAAGGTTTTTCTGATCCTGTTCCCATGAACCATCTTTAATCTTCTCGGCATCGCCAGCATATAAAAACCATTTCCCCTGTTTTGAGATCCCGATGGTGACAATATTATACTTATCCCGATCGATGACACCCAAAACATTGTATGCAGAAACCCTTGAAACCTCATGCTCGCCCGACTGTCCTCCAAAAACCACTCCAATGTTGAGTTTGTTTTTCATACTATTCCTCACTTTTCTTTTGAGATCGCCTTGTTATGATTTTGTAAAACCGATAACAAACTGACGCCGGCTTTGCCAATTGCTTCGCAAAGGCCTAATTATTTCAAACACTCCAAAAAATCATCTTCGGTGATGACGCGAATGCCGTTTTCTTTTAATAAGGCTACGGCGATACCGTCCCCAGCAACCAAATTTCCACTAAAGGTTCCATTATAAATTTCCCCACAACCACAGGACGGACTTCTGCTTTTCATAATTGCAATTTTTGCCCCGGATGTCCGGGCAGTATCCAGGCTTCGCTGGGCCCCCAGACGAAATCCTTCGGTTACGTCAACTTCTTTATTATTATACACTTTCCGTTCTCCATTGACTATGACTATTTCAGCCGGATCTCGGGGAATCGGCATTGATGCCAGCACTTCCGGACAAATTGGAATCGCCTGTCCCTGAAGAAAAAGTTGTCGCAGCTCATCCACCGGATGGGCCTTTCCTTCATAGTTTATCTTCATTCCCAATAAACAACTGGATACTAAAATCTTCTTTTTCTTTTCCAAAGCTTCTTTTAAACAAGTAAAATCTTTTTGATTCATTTTTTCCCTCACTCATCGTTTTTATCATTTAAACTGTCTTCCCGGTAAATCCAGGCACCCCGTTTAAAAACCATTTTATAAATCATGTCTTTTAAGACGATTTCACCAATTTTTATGACCGAATCAGGTCCAACGCTTACCCCATTGGTAATCCGGGCACCAATCCCAATTTTGGTATTTTTACTGAGCGTTACCGCCTTACCGATTATCACACCGGGCTCCAATACACACTTGTTTTCAATCCTGCTGTCTGACTCGATGATTACGCCGGTGCCAATCTGGCAATCTTCACCAATAACTACACCCGCTCCGATGATTGCCCCGGCACCAATGATGGTTCGACTTCCAATCAGGGCATCGTTAGAAATTACCGCACTGGGGTGAATCTGCTTTTTATTCGCCTGGTTACCCATCCGTTGTTCTCCTATTTTTTCCTGATTCTTAGCCCCTTGGGATAGTGATTTTTAATCAAACCCTCACTGGCTTTTCCAAATCCCAACGAATAGCCCTCATAGCCAACCAAAACCCAGCCTTTGGTTGCTTCCAGGTTTAATGCCTCACCCTTTAGATACTGATAAGCCAGCTCTTCATCGGTTAAGTCGCAGACATTTTTAGCCTGCGACAACTTAAGCGCCATTGCCAGTGCATAGCCAGGTTCAAAGCGATTCTTTTTAAAGGTTCCCAGATGAAGACCAGTCCGCAAGAGTTTTAAATTGGCAATCCGCTCCAGCACCACCCCCTCCGGGATGGCATAGAGATGTTCACCCAGCAGATAAAGACGGTCTTCGAATGCTTTAGAAAATTCCGCTGCCAGATTATTTTTGGCAAAATCGTTATAGTCTTGTAGCTCGATGCGGGTGGCCTTTTTCAACCGTGATTTAGCGTATCCCGGTTTAATCTCAATGGTATCAGTAACGACGGTTGATTTTATCAGTTTGGCAATAAAATGTCCTTCGCCTTTAACCGTCATCGGCATAATCCGTAGTGTTTTAGCGATCTCCTGCTGCTGCTTGTGGGTCCATTCGACCCGGCCATGATCGATAATCCCGGGTAACTCGATGGTTTCCAGGGTGTAGGGGTATTTCTCAATAAAAGCTTCAATCATCTGTTCATTTTCTTCCGGCGAAAAGGTACAGGTTGAATAGACCAGCACCCCGCCGGGTTTTAACAGCCGATGGGCACTTTCTAATATTTTTTCCTGCTTACCCATACAGCGGTCAACCCGTTCCAGACTCCAATCGGCCAGAGCTCCCGGGTCTTTACGAAACATGCCCTCGCCGGAGCAGGGCGCATCGACTAGAATCTTATCAAAGCTTTGATAAAAAGAGTCCACCAATCGCTCGGGAAATTCATTGGTGACAATGGCGTTGGTTAACCCCATCCGTTCGATATTAGTGGACAGGATTCCAGCCCGGGTATTAACCAGCTCATTGGCAACTAACACCCCCGTACCCTGAAGCCGGGCACCAATTTGGGTGGACTTACCGCCTGGGGCCGCACAGAGATCAAGCACCCAATCCCCGGGTTTCGGATCAAGTACTTCAACTGCCGCCATTGCCGTCGGTTCCTGGACATAATAGAGCCCGGCGTAATAGTGGGGATTTTTACCCGGCCGCACCGTATGATCAATATAAAATCCTTCTCTGCACCAGTTCACACCCTGGGTTTTAAAGGGTAATTTATTGGCTAATTCCTCAGGTTCCAGCTTTAGGGTATTGGTTCGGATGCCTTTGCTTTCGGGTTGATCATAAGAATCCAGCAGGCTCTCATAGGCTTCACCCATCAGATTTTTCATTTTTTCTTTAAACGCTTCAGGTAGTTCCATGATGATCCCCATTTTCCTGCAAATTTTTCTGCAAAGCCATCTCTGACCCTGCGCCGATTGTTAACAATACTTATTTCATTATACGTAAAGCCCCTGTTAATTACAATAAATTTGTCAAAAAACGCCGAAATAGAAACACCAGCGCAAGCGCTGGTGTTTTTGTCGAGAACTTATAATTGCTGGTTCGTTATTTCTTTGGTTTTGCAAAAATCATCCGTCCAGCTGCTGTTTGCAGAATACTGGTAACAATAACCGTGGTGGTGGTTCCGATATATTTTTTGCCATTTTCAACAACAATCATGGTTCCATCATCCAGATAGGCAACGGCCTGGCCGTTTTCTTTTCCGCCTTTTACCAGCAGAACTTTCATTTCTTCACCCGGCAGAACAATTGGTTTCACGGCGTTGGCCAACTCGTTAATATTGAGCACGTCCACCCCTTGAACCGTGGCAACCTTGTTAAGATTATAATCGTTGGTTAAAATCTTACCTTTGGTTGATTTTCCCAGTTTTACCAATTTTGAATCCACCTCATGGGTATCTTCAAAATCTTCTTCCGTAATTTGCACTTCAATGTCCAGATCAGTCTGAATTTTATTTAAAATATCCAAACCGCGACGACCCCGATTCCGCTTTAATTCATCGGCTGAGTCCGAAATCAACTGGAGTTCATTCAGCACAAATACCGGAATCACTAAGGGACCTTCAATAAAACCTGTTTTACAGATATCAAAAATCCGTCCATCAATGATCACGCTGGTATCGAGTAGCTTGGGAATGGCCGCGCCCTTCTTTTTGGTGGGTCGCTTTTGACCAACTGGCACATTGCCATCCTTTTCCCGCTTAACACTCTGAAGCGACTGGAGAATGTCTTCCCGTTTTTTAATCGGTAAGGAAAAACCAATATAGCCTAATATTATATAAATCGTGATGGTTAAAAGTCCACCGATCCAGGGAATCGGAATCTGCGAAAATGCAAAGCTGATTAGCATCGCAATCACCAGGCCAATCACCAAGCCACCGATGCCCAGGCCAATGTCAATGAGCCGGACATTTTCCATGCTGGTCTCAACAACTTTTGAGAGTTTTTTTACGCCCTTGAGCATCAGCGGGAATAGAATGAAAAATATAAGTCCAAATAGAACAATCAGAGCTGCATAAAGGGCAACTTCCAATTCCGGAGTCAGGTTAATTCTTAGCGTTTTTAAAATCCATGTATTGGTTACCAATACATTGGCTGAAGCCATCCCAACCAGAACTCCAACAATTCCGAACGACACGCGAAGTATCTTTTGTATCATTATCTTCACCTCCTTTCATAATATTACCATGTAATTATAGCACTTGATTCTTAAGATTAAACTATTAAATACAACAAAAGGCGTGAAATTCACGCCTCACTGTGTACCGAACTATTGATCAAATCTAATATTTCTTGTTTGTCCTTATCTTGAATTAAAACCATTTCACTGACGATGAAATTTCGGGCATTATTTAACATTTTCTTTTCTCCGGTTGAGAGACCTTTTAAGCGATCCAATAAGATAAGGTTTTTAACAACCTTGGCTACTTCAAAAATATCGCCGGTTTTTAATCGTTCCAGGTGTTCCCGATAGCGCCTATTCCAGTTTTTTTCCATCTCGTCCATTGGTAATTTCAGTGTTTCGATCATCTCATCAATTACTGGCTGGGTCACAATGGTTCTTACCCCAATATCATCAACTTTATCAACGGGAATTAAAATTTGCAAACCCTCGGATACTATCTGCATGATGTAGTAAGGTTTTATTTCTTCAAATATTTCTCGTTCTTCGATTGCTTCAATGATACCTGCTCCGTGCATCGGATAAACAATTTTATCCCCAATTTTATACATTTCAACCACTCCTATCATCGATTCTCTTCCCATTATAACATATAAAAAAAGAATAAGCCTTTTATTTTATAAAAAACTTATCCCGCTGTCAATATTTATTTAGATAATCATGGTCAAACTGATCCGTTTTCGTTTCAAATCCACAGCCAATACCCTAACGGTTACCACATCCCCCAGAGAGACCGCCTCTGACGGGTGTTTGATATAACGATCGGTGATTTGTGAGATATGCACAAGCCCATCCTGATGGACACCAATATCCACAAAAGCGCCAAAATCGATGACATTTCGGACGGTGCCAATCAGCTCCATCCCCACTTCCAGATCACTCATCGAGAGCACATCAGAGCGCAGATGCGGCTTGGGGGCATTCTCCCGGGGATCACGGCCCGGTTTTTGTAGTTCTTTGACAATATCATAAAGGGTTGGAATTCCGATTTCCAGCTGCGTCGCCATTTCTCCATAGTTCATGTCGTTAAACAAGTCCTGCTGTTCGCGGTTTCCCAATTGTTCCTTTTTGATGTTTTTAAGTTTTAAGAGCTTTTCCACACTTTTGTAAGCCTCCGGGTGAACCCCGGTATTATCCAGGATGTTATCGCCGTCATCAATCCGTAAAAAACCGGCACATTGCTCATAGGCTTTGGCGCCCAAACCTTTGACCTTCATGAGTTCTTTTCTGCTCTTAATCGCGCCCGCACTGTTGCGGTAATCTAAAATATTGTTGGCAATGGTTTTGTTTACCCCGGCTACGTATTTAAGTAGCGCTACCGAAGCCCGATTAACATTGACGCCGACGTTATTAACCGCATCCTCAACGGTTGCTTCGAGCACCCGTTCCAGTTCTTTCTGATTGACATCATGCTGATACTGACCGACCCCAATGTGTTTGGGATCAATTTTTACCAATTCGGACAGGGGATCCTGAAGCCGCCCGCCAATAGAAATGGCACCGCGAATCGAAACATTGATATCCGGGTATTCTTCGGTCCCCAATTCAGATGCCGAATAAACCGAAGCGCCAGCCTCATTCACGACAATATATTGCACTGGTACCGTGGTTTTTTTAATCGTTTCAGCCACAAACTGTTCCGACTCCCGAGAAGCGGTGCCGTTGCCGATGGCAATGATATCGACCTGATGGCGTTCAATCAGTTGGAGGAATTCTTTTTCCGCTTTCTCCGCCTGACCCTTGCCAAAGGTTGGATAGATGGTGGTATAATCAAGCACCTTTCCGACCTTGTCCAGGATAGCAATCTTGCATCCGGTTCGAAATGCCGGGTCAAAGCCCATCGTAACCTTTTCTTTAAACGGCGGCTGCAACAACAGTTTTTTTAGATTAAGAGCAAACATCTTAATTGCTCCTTCTTCAGCCCGCTCTTTTAAGGCAGTCCGGATTTCCCGCTCAATGGCCGGTGCAATCAGCCGGGTATAACTGTCCCCAAGAGCTCTTAATAAATAGCTGGAGGGCTCGGCTTTTACCAGCTCTTTTTCTAGGTAAGCTTCAATTTCTTCGGTAGGTGCTAATAATTTAACCGACAGGGCCTTTTTCTTCTCGCCCCGGTTAAGTGCCAAAATCCGGTGGTCCTTGATGGCCTTAATGGTTTCGGTGTGATCAAAGTACATTTCCAGTTCCGGGTTTTCCTCTTCTTTACCCTTGACCACCGTGGACTTAATCTGCCCTTTATCGTAGGTACATTTCCGGATCACCCCCCGATAGGTTCCATTGTCCGAAATGATCTCGGCAATAATATCCATCGCCAATTGCAGGGCTTCCTGGGCGGTATTGATTTCTTTTTCGGCGTTGATATAATTAAGGGCTGCTTTGCCAAGCTCGACTTCGGTTAGTTTTTGTGCAAGGATTTGCAATGCCAATGGTTCTAACCCCTTTTCCCGGGCCACCGATGCCCGGGTTTTCTTTTTTTGTTTATAGGGTAAGTAGAGATCTTCCACTTCCTGAAGGGTTTGGCTTTTTAAAATGGCGCTTTTAAGTTCTGGGGTCAGTTTTCCCTGTTCCTCAATGTTACCAGTAACCTCTTCTTTCCGTTTCTCCAGTTTTCGTAAATATGTTAAACGCACATCCAGATCCCGCAGCAGGGCATCACTTAAGTTCCCGGTAACCTCTTTTCGATAACGGGCGATAAAGGGAATGGTATTCCCCCCATCAATTAGATTGATGGTATCTTCCACCTGCTCAGGGCGTATTGAAAATTCTTTTGCAAGTTGCTTGATTATCTGTTCCACAAACTTCTCCATTTCTTACACTTTTAAATTGATCGCTTTGGTTTTTATTTTCCAAAGATTAGTTTAACATTTTTTTGATATAATCACAAACATTCCCGCAAAACCACTATTATGCTTAAGGCCGACGCCTCGAATGATTGTAATAAGATGTGGTTCATGGTAGAATATTTTTTACTAAAATAAAAAGGAGCGTCACTTTAATGGCTATAAAATTTATTGTGGATTCCATGTGTGATACCAACAGCGACACCCTAAATCGCTATGATTTTGATATATTACCCTTTCCGGTAACCCTTGACGATAAAACTTATTTTGATGGCATCAATATCACCCCCGAGATGGTGGTCGATTTTGTCAGTAATAACAGCAAACTCTTTCCCAAAACAGCCCAGATCCAACCTCTGGATATTACCAACACCATTGAAAAACATCTTAAAAACGGTGATGATGTCATTTATCTGGTGCTATCTTCAAAGCTTTCGGGAACCTACCAGACCGCCCGACTGCTGGCTCAGGATTTACTGGAAAAGTATCCGGATCGGAAAGTATCGATCGTCGATTCCCTTTCTGCCACCACTGGTTCGGCCTTGATTCTTTATCAGGGTCTAAAACTCAACAAGCTTAACCGTCCTTATGAAGAAATCGTTGAGACGATGACTTTTCTAGCCCATCACGCCCAGATCTTTTTTCTGGTGGGAGACATCAAATGGCTGGCCCAGGGCGGCCGGATCAGCCGTAATGCGGCGATGCTTGGGGATATGCTAAAAATCGTCCCGATTTTATACTTTAAAGATGGTGAGATTCTGGTTTATGAAAAAATTCGCGGTCAGAAAAAAGCCTTAAAGACGCTCTTTGCTATTATTGAAGAAAAAATGACAAACCGGGAACAGGTCCTCGGGATGATCCAGAGCACCGCACCGGATCTTCAGGACAAGGCCAAAAAATATTTTGAAAAAGAACTGGGGATTAAAAACTTCTTACTGCCTGAAAAAGCCGGTTCAACCTTAACGGTTCATATTGGCACCCATTGTCTGGGAATCATGTTTTTTGATGAACTGCCGGAAAACTATGTCAATGTGATCCCATGAAATCCCGTTATTTTAAGATTAATAAAATTCTACCCTCTTGGTGGCAGGCTTGAGGCCACCAGTTGCACCAGTCGGCTCAGCGGCATGGTTTGCAGCCAGACCTTTCCCGGTCCTTTTAAGGTCGCCAGGAATAATCCTTCTCCGCTTAAAAAGATATTCTTCATGCCTTTTACAGCCTGGATATCAAAGCTTACCGATTCTTCAAACATACCAATATGACCCTGATCGATTTTCATCACTTCGCCGGGAGCCAGATCATACTCAATCATCGCCCCATCCATCTCCACAAAGGCCGTTCCCGGCCCTGAAAGTTTTTGCAGGATAAAGCCTTCGCCACCAAAAAAACCAACCCCGATATTCTTTTTAAAGTACAAATCAACATCCAGGGTTGATTCGCCAGCCAGAAAACTGCTTTTTTGGCAGATAATGGATTGCCCTTTTTGTAGAGTCAAGGCTTTGATCTCACCCGGATAGCTGGAACAAAAAGAAATTTGACAATTATTCTGTTCCGCCGTATAGGTGGTCATAAACAGCGAATCGCCGGCCAGCGTTCGGCGCAGCCCCTTCATTAAGCCACCTTTGGTGTTGGTTTCCATGCGGATGTTTTCAGTCATCCAGGACATCCCCCCGGATTCGGTAAACATCGATTCGCCACTGTTTAAACTTACTGTTACCACCGGGAGATTACCTCCCTTGATTTCATACTTCATTTTCTTCCTCCTGATTTTATGATTATGCAAAAAAATCGCCAATTAGTGGATAGTTATCCCAAAATTGACGATTTATTTTTTTTTTGACTATTTTTTTAATTTGATCAGGTTGATCAGTCCGCCAGCCAGTAGCATTTCTTTTTGCCGCTGCGAAACTTCCAGAAGCATCACATAGGTTAACCCTTTGGTTTTATTCACCAGCTTGGCCCTGCCCGATTTAACCGCATCCAGGGCATTTTCAATGATCAGTTCATCATTTAAGGCAATGGTATCATAATCGGCTTCATTTTCAAATACCAGTGGCAGAATGCCATTATTGATCAAATTGTTTTTATGAATCCGGGCAAAGGATTTAACCGCAACCCCTTTAATGCCCAGATAAACCGGCGCCAGCGCCGCATGCTCCCGGCTGGAACCCTGACCATAGTTGGAGCCGCCGACAATAAAGCCGCCGCCGTTATCCAGTGCCCGCTTGGGAAACTCGGCATCACAGGGGGCCAGACAGTAGTTTGACAGGTAGGGAATATTAGAACGGTAGGGCAACAGTTTTGCATTAGAAGGCATGATATGATCGGTGGTGATATTATCTTCGACCACAATCAGCGCTTTGCCGGCGACCGTGTTTTCAAGCGGTTTGGTGGCCGGAAACGGTTTGATGTTTGGTCCTTTGATAACTTCCACTTCGGTACCTTCCGGGGCTGGTGCCATCACCATGGTATCGTTTTGTAAAAAACTGTCCGGCATCGCAATTTGCGGCAGACTGATTTTGCCTAAGGGATTGGTAAGAACCCCTTCCAGGGCGGATATCGCCGCTGCTTCCGGGCTTAACAGATAGACATCGGCAGAGGGGGTTCCTGATCGACCAAAGAAGTTCCGGTTAAAGGTTCGCAACGAAACCGCATCGGTAGAAGGCGCCTGCCCCATCCCAATACAGGGGCCGCAACCGCATTCCAGCACCCGGGCACCAGCGTTTAATAGATCGGCCAGAGCGCCATTTTCAGCCAGCATCGTTAAAACCTGCTTTGATCCCGGGGCAATCACCAGGGAGACATTTTCAGCCACGGTTTTACCTTTAACAATGGCGGCAACCTTCATCAGATCAAGCCAAGATGAATTGGTACAGCTGCCAATCGCGACCTGATTGACCACCAGGCCTTCGATCTCGGAGATTTTTACGACCTTATCAGGACTATGGGGACAGGCGGTTAAGGGTTCTAACACATCCATATCAACCTTGACTACTTCATCATAAACGGCATCAGCATCAGCGGACAGTGCTATATAATCCCCGCCGCGGCCCTGGGCTTCCAAAAATAACCTGGTCATTTCATCCGATGGGAAAATTGAGGTAGTTGCTCCCAACTCGGCACCCATGTTCGTAATGGTAGCCCGTTCCGGAACTGTCAGCGTTTTGACCCCTTCGCCAGTGTATTCAAAGACCTTGTTAACGCCACCTTTTACAGTACATTGACGCAGCACTTCCAGAATGACATCCTTAGAGGATACCCCGGTACGCAGCTTGCCGGTTAATAAAACCTTAACGACTTTAGGCATGGTGATATAGTAAGGGTCTCCGGCCATCGCCACGGCCACGTCCAAACCACCGGCGCCAATGGCCAGCATGCCGATACCACCGCCAGTGGGGGTATGGCTGTCTGATCCCAGCAGGGTGTCGCCTGGCACGCCAAAGCGCTCAATCTGAACCTGGTGACAAATGCCATTACCTGGTTTTGAATAGTATATACCGTGTTTTTTAGCGACACTTTGGATATAGCGGTGATCGTCCATGTTTTCCGGGCCTTCCTGGAGCATGTTGTGATCAATATAGGCCAGCGATTTTTTTGTTTTAACCCGCGGTACCTCCATCGCTTCAAACTGCAAATAGGCCATCGTTCCGGTGGAGTCCTGGGTCAGAGTCTGATCGATCCGAATCCCAATTTCCTCGCCTTTTACCATTTCTCCCACGACCAGGTGTGCCGCAATAATTTTCTCTGTTAATGTTTTTCCCATTTAATATTTCCTTTCCGAACTGCAATTTTTCTAATTCTCTCGGTGTGATTTTATTATCCTTATAAATCATGATTGGTTTATTATACCATTTTTTTTTCGAATTTTCCATTTTTTTACTTTTGCAGTTTCCCTTCAATTTGAATTTAAACTATGTTATACTGTGGTTCAATCAACACCATTACTATAAGTGGATTTGGAGGGGATCATGACTTTTCTTAAGTGCTTCAGCCGCTTTTTATATGTTCAGGGCAGAAAAAACAACATCATTAATCTTTCCGCTCAGATGTCCTACCGGACCCTGGCCGCCTTTATTCCTTTTTTGATGCTTTTATCTAGTTTCATCAACTGGTTTTCTGCAAGTGTGAACGAAACTTTTATTTTTGTGCTTTCAAAAATATTGCCCCAATCGATTATGGATTATGTTAATCTGGCGATGGAAAACGCCAATACCATTTCTTTTTCATGGGGAACCAACCTAATCCTGGGCTTTTTTATCTTGTATGTCTCTGTTTCCGCCATGCACTCGCTCATCTCCTCTTTAAACCGAATCTTCGGACAGGAAGAAAACCGGGGTATCGTTGCGCTCTGGATTCAAGCAGTTCTTTATTTATTCTTATTTCTACTGATTATCTTTTTGACGGTTTTTTTCTATCTTTTCGGAGAGAAACTGCTAGCCCTTATTTTTAGCACCTTAAATTTATCTGAGTTTTTTGCTGTCTTCATCATTCTTTTTACGCTGATTTATATGATCATCGTACCAACGTTTATTTTTACCCTAATTTATATGTATGCGCCCAAGAACCATCTTGGTTTTTTTGAAGCACTCCCGGGCGGCGCTTTTGTTAGTATCAGCTGGTTTGTGATCATTTTTTTATATACTCTGTTCGCCAGCTCACCCCTTGATGTTAATGCCTTCTTCTTTAATCTTCAAGGTCCCTTTTCATTGTTTTTTATGGTCTATCTGATCTGTTTTACCCTTAGCCTGGGTGGCGTCGTTAATCTTTACGGAGCTGAACAATCATCACTGAGACAGGCATCCCTGGAGGTTAAAAATGATTAAACAACTATTTGATCTAAAAATTGTCAAGCTGCTTTTCTTTCTGATGGAAGATTTTGAGGAAACCGATTTTTCAGGGATCTGCACCCAGATGTCATTTTACCTGCTACTGGCATTTTTTCCCTTGCTGCTCTTTTTGATTTCATTTATCGGGAGTTTTATCAAACCCTTTGAAAGTTATCTTTACGAAATTTTAGAAGCCTTTTTACCCAATCTTTCTTATGACTACGTGACGAGCTTGTTAGACAGCATCATCAGTCAAGTTTCCGGTTCTCATTACAGCCTGATTCTGGTCGCTTTTTTCTTTTCATCCCTGGCGGCCCGGGCCATCATGGTTGGTATCAATCAGACCTATGGCCGGAAAGAAACCCGGACGCTAAAGGTAATCTGGCTCTATTCATTTCTGTTTACCATTTTGTTTACTGTGGCCATTTTACTGATTGCTTTTGCTTATCTTTTTAGTGCTGATGTGGGTGCTGTTATTTTTGAGAAAATCGGGCTATATACATATTATTATCCCGTCCTGAGCTTTTTTGCTGTTGTTTTTTCATGGATTGTATCAACCTTTATTTTTAATATGATCTACGTCATGGCACCAGCGCAGCACCTAAAATTTAAAAGCGGTCTTCCCGGTGCCCTATTTGCAACCCTGGGACTTAATATTGCTTTTCGCATTTTCACCTTGTTTATCAATCATTCGACCAAATACAGCACGCTCTATGGCAGTCTGGGGGGACTTTTTGCCCTGATGGTAGCAATTTACTTTATTTGTGTGATTCTGAATCTGGGCGGAAAGATCAACCTGTACTGGTCTTTATATCAGGACAAAGCGTTCTTTATTTAAGCGCCCGGTGTTGCACTTTAAGTGAAATTGTTAAAAAGATTTTACTTTGCTCAAAAAGATGCGCTATCAATATTAAGGGATTGTGATAAAATGTTAGATGCAAAGGCGACTTGATTCCAACCAAAACTGAAAGGATACGTATACTATCATGAATAAAATCGATGACCACGCAGATTTAGCCAGTAACAGGCGTTTTCTCAGTTACCACTATTTTGGTGCCCACCTTAATGAAAAAGGGACCACTTTTCGGGTCTGGGCCCCCAATGCCCAAAGTGTTTCCGTTGTCGGCGATTTCAATGGCTGGAACATTCAAGCTCACCCCATGAAACTCGTTTCCGGCACCCATGGTGTCTGGGAACGCTTTATCCCGGAACTGTTCCAAGGCCAGCTTTACAAGTATGCCGTTCGCCAACAGGATGGCGAATTGGCGTATAAGGCTGATCCTTACGGTTTTTACAGTGAGGTTAAGCCTCAAACCGCCTCCATTATCTGGGAACTCGATGGTTATGACTGGCAGGATGAAAGCTGGTGCAAAAAAAGAAACGACACCAATTGGCTAAAAATGCCGATTAATATTTATGAAGCCCATCTGGGTAGTTGGAAGCGCAATGAAAAGGGCGAGTATCTGAACTACCATGAACTGGCTGATCAACTCGTTCCTTATCTGACGGAGATGCATTACACCCACCTTGAACTGATGCCAATTATGGAACATCCCTTTGACGGTTCCTGGGGATATCAGCTCACCGGATATTACGCTGCCACCAGCCGCTACGGCGATCCCCAGGGGCTGATGTATCTGATCGATTGCTGCCACCAGGCCGGTATCGGTGTGATTCTGGATTGGGTACCTGGTCACTTCTGTAAAGACGATCCGGGCCTACGGCATTTTGACGGCACCAGCCAATACGAGTTTTCAGAACACCAGCAATGGGGGACAATGGTCTTTGATTACGGCAAACCCGAAGTCCTTGATTTTTTGATTTCCAATGCCCACTTCTGGTTTAACCGCTACCATATCGATGGCCTGCGCATCGATGGGGTGGCCAGCATGATTGAACTTAACCATGGTTTAGACGGTGAACCCTTTCGAAATATTGAGGGCGGTACCGATCGACTCGAAGCACTGTCATTCCTGCGGGAACTGAACACCATTATTTTTAGAGATTTTCCCTTTGCGATCATGTCAGCAGAAGACTCCACCTCCTACCCGATGGTCACCTGGCCGGTGGATAAGGGCGGTCTTGGCTTTAATCTGAAATGGGACATGGGCTGGATGCACGATACCCTGGATTATATGAAAACCGATCCGATGTTTCGAAACCGCTTCCACAATCTCTTAACCTTTTCGATGGCCTATGCCTTTAATGAAAATTTCATCCTGCCCCTGTCTCATGACGAAGTGGTTCACAGCAAACGAACCATCCTCGACAAGATGTTTGGCGATTACAATCTAAAATTTGACCAGTTTCGCATCCTTTTCGGATATTTGATGACTCACCCGGGAAAGAAACTGTCCTTTATGGGCAACGAATTTGCCCCCTTCCTAGAATGGCGGGTAGATGAATCGCTGGAATGGTTTTTGCTTGATTACCAAAAGCATCGCGAGATTCACACCTATATTAAAGACCTGAATAAGTTTTATTTAAAAGAAAAAGCGCTCTGGGTCGATGACCATAGCTGGGGCGGTTTTGAATGGCTGGAACCAAACAACAGCAAACAGAGTATTCTCATTTTTAAACGCCTGGGTACCGAACAAAAGGATACCCTGATTACCATCATCAACTTTTGTCCGCTTACCTATAACGATTATCAGATTGGCGTCCCTGCCCCCGGCAATTACCGTCTGGCCTTTAATTCAGATGCCCCTCTTTATGGCGGTAGCGATTTTAAAATGAAAAAGACCATGAAGGCTCAAAAAATCCCCCTCCATGGCCAGGACTATTCGGTTTCTCTCAATATTCCGCCCTCGTCGGTCATTGTCTTAAAAGGCGTTGTTCCCCGGACAAGTACCAAAGTAGAGGCAACTAAGAAACCTAAAAAATAAAACCTGCACTGCTAAATAACCATAAAAATGCTTTATAAAACTAGCTTTGTTGAAAGGAACTACGATGAATTCTTCAGAACGAGAAAAATTAAAAGCCACCTATAAGGCCACCTTTACCAAAAAAATTGAAGAGGTCTCCGGAAACTGCCTGGCGGATGCCTCACTGCTTAAGCAATACCAGGCCCTGGCCGAAATGGTAATGGAAAGCATCACCTCCCAATGGGCAAAAACCAACACGCTCTATAACAAAAACGAATCGAAACAGGTCTACTTTTTTTCCATTGAATTCCTAATCGGACGCCTGATGAAGTCCTACCTCAGCAATCTGGGGGTTGAAGATCTGGTTCAGGAATGTTCGGCCGAAATGGGGCTGGATTATGAGGCCATTCTCGCCCAGGAATCCGACCCGGGTTTGGGCAATGGCGGCCTGGGTCGGTTAATGGCCTGCTATCTGGATTCCTCTTCGGCGATGGGAATGCCTGCCCATGGTAACGGCATCCGTTATAAATATGGCCTGTTTGAACAACGGATTATCAATGGCGAACAAATTGAAGTCGCGGATAACTGGCTTAAAAATGGCTATCCCTTTGAAATCTGTAATCCCGATAAGTCAGTCATTATCAAATACTACGGTCAGATTCATTCTGAGAACATCAATGGCAATCTGACCTTTGTTCACGAGAATTATGAAGCTATTATGGCCGTTCCCTACGATATTCCGATCAAGGGGTATCACAACGAAACCGTTAATTCCTTGCGCCTTTGGAGTGCCGAGCCGCTGGAAGCCTTTGATCTGCCCTCGTTTAATCAGGGCCATTTCTTAAATGCGGTAAGGCATAAATCCGAAGCCGAAGCGATTAGCCAGATCCTCTATCCCAATGACAATGGTTTTGACGGTAAACTTTTGCGTCTCAAACAGGAGTACTTTTTTGTCTGTGCCGGCATTAAGCGGATCATTGTGGATTACAAACGATCCAACAATAACTCCATGGACGGTTTCAGCGATAAAATTTGTATTCATATTAATGACACCCATCCTGCCCTATGCGGCCCTGAACTGATGCGGGTGCTGATGGATGAAGAAGGTTTGGGTTGGGAGGAATCCTGGAAAATTACCGTTGCCGCGCTAAGCTTTACCAACCACACGGTGCTACCAGAAGCTCTGGAAAAGTGGCCGGTCGATATGATGAAGGATTTGCTGCCCCGGATTTATATGATCATCGAAGAAGTCAACCGCCGTTTTCTACTGGATCTGGATAACGAATTTCCTCATGATCTGGACCGCAACCACAGCCTTTCGATTATCAAAGACAACTACGTCCATATGGCCAGCCTGGCGATTATATCGAGTCATTCCATCAATGGTGTGGCAACCCTCCACAGCAAAATCCTCCGGGAAGAAACCTTTAATGGTTTTTACCAGGTCTTCCCCAAGCGATTTTATTCGGTAACCAATGGGGTTTCACCACGCCGTTTTCTGATGAACAGCAATCCCGAGCTGAAAGAACTGATTAATGAGTCGATCGGACCGGATTGGGATCACAACCTGTTTGATCTTAAAAAACTGCTCAATTTCATCAATGATCCGGTTTTTTATCAAAAGTTTGACGCGGTCAAACGATCCAATAAGGTTCGACTCGCCAATTATATGGCCCACCATAACAATGTGAAGGTTGATCCCGACTCGATCTTTGACATCCAGGTCAAGCGAATCCATGAATATAAGCGACAATTACTAAACGCTCTCCATGTCCTTTATCTGTATAATCGGCTTAAAGAAAACCCCAATCTGGAAATGGCGCCTCGTACCTTTATCTTTGCCGGCAAAGCAGCACCCGGGTATTACTATGCCAAAGAGGTTATTAAGCTGATCACCGCCATTGCTGAGCTGGTTAACAATGATCCGTCCCTCCATGACAAACTAAAGGTCGTTTTTCTGGCCAATTTCAATGTTTCACTGGCCGAGATTATCTATCCGGCGGCCAATATCTCAGAACAGATTTCAACCGCCGGAAAAGAAGCTTCGGGAACCGGAAACATGAAATTTATGATGAACGGGGCCATTACCCTGGGCACTATGGACGGCGCCAATATCGAAATTCTGGACGCCGTTGGTCCCAGTAATATTGTCACCTTTGGTCTGTCTGCTGACGAGGTCCATCACTATCAGAAATATGGCGGCTATCGATCGGTCGATATTTTTGAGCAGGACCCCCGAATACAACAGGTCCTTCACCAACTGATTGATGGAACCCTCGGACATGGCCTCAGCTTCCAGGCCATCTATGATTCCCTGCTTTTGTATAATGATGGCTATTTTGTCTTAAAAGATTTTAATGCCTATACCGATGCCCAAAATCAGGTGGATCATCTCTTTCGCAATCCGACCGTTTGGACCAAAATGTCGATCAGCAACGTAGCAAATTCCGGTATTTTCTCAAGTGATCGTTCGATTGCCGACTATCAACGGGAAATCTGGAAAATCATTTAAGGAGGTATCACTTTGAATACTGAATGTGTCGCAATGCTCCTGGCGGGAGGTCAGGGGAGTCGTTTGGGCTCCCTGACCTTTAATAACGCCAAACCGGCGGTTTTATTTGGGGGAAAATATCGGATCATTGATTTTCCGCTTAGCAATTGTATGAACTCGGATATTGATGTGGTGGGCGTACTGACCCAATACCGCCCCTATATCCTGAATAATTATATTGGTGATGGATCGGCCTGGGCGCTGGATCAGGTCCAGGGCGGTGTCCATATCCTGCCCCCCTATATGGGCCAAAAAGGGGGCCGCTGGTACTCGGGAACTGCCGATGCCATTTATCAGAACTTGGACTTCATTGACCGTTTTGATCCCGAATATGTGCTGATTCTTTCGGGGGATCACATTTATAAGATGGATTATTCGCAAATGTTGGCCTTTCACAAAGAAAAAGAGGCTGATCTGACCATTGCGGTGATGGATGTCCCTTGGGAAGATGCTCATCGGTTTGGAATCGTTAACACTGATGAAGAGCACTCGATCAAAGAATTCCAGGAAAAACCCGAACATCCCAAAAGTAACAAGGCGTCGATGGGTATTTATATTTTTACCTGGAAAGAACTCAAAAAAGCCCTGCTAGACGATGCCGGAAACCGGGAATCTGAACATGACTTTGGACATAATGTGATTCCCGAGCTTCATGAAAGCGGCAAACGAATTTTTGCCTATCCTTTCTCCGGCTACTGGCGCGATGTGGGTACGGTTCAAAGTTACTATGATGCCAATATGGATCTTTTGGACACCAGTTGTGATTTTGACCTCAGTGATCGAAACTTTCGCATCTTTTCGAACAATACCAGCCGACATCCGCAATTCATCGGCCCCCAGGCCCGGATCATCAACAGTCTGATCTGTGATGGATGCATTATCTTTGGTCGCGTCGAAAATTCCATTTTGTCTCATGATGTAGTGATTCATAAAAAAACCAGCTTGAAAAATGTGATTGTACACACCGGAGCGATCATTGAAGATGGGGCCATTTTAGAAAATTGTGTCGTTGGAGCCCGAGCCAGAATTAAAGGCGATGCCCGCTACATTACCGACCCCGACGATACAACTCCTGAAATACATGTCATCAATAACTAAAAAGGAGTAAGGAAAAATGAAAAATGCTGTTGGACTTATCTTAAATGTGGATGGTGAGGATGATTCCTTAAAAGATTTTCTTTCCCATCGTAGCCTGAGCACCCTGCCTTTCGGCGGACGTTATCGTCTTATCGACTTTACCCTCTCCAATATGGTTAATTCCGGTTTATCTCAAATTGGTGTCATCGGTTCCCATAAATACAGTTCCCTGGTGGATCATCTGGGAACCGGCAAGGAGTGGTCCCTAAGTCGAAAAACGCAGGATCTTTCGATTCTCTCAGGCTCTAATAATTACCATATCGGGCGTCTGATCAAGGTTAATCTGCGTAATCTTCAGAATAACCGGGGCTTTTTGGACGCCACCACTGCTGAACATGTGTTGATTGCGTCTCCTAACCTGGTTACCACCTTTGATTTTAAAAATGCTTATGATCTGCATTTAAAAAATGACAGTGATATTACCTTGATCTTTAAAAAAGATGATCCCCTGTACCATCTCAGGGACAATGATCTTTTCCTGGAGTTTACCAAAAATCGGGTCAGCGGTCTCCACTACAAAAGAGAACATACCACTGGGCATTTTTTTGCTGAAATGTTTTTTGTTAAAAAATCCATTCTGGAGGAATTGCTGGATCTTAGTGAGCGGACCGGAGACTTTGACTTAATGGATATCATCAAATACAACATCGACACCCTCCGGGTCTTCGGTGCCCAGCATTGCGGTTATATCAAACGGGTAAACTGCCTGGAAAACTATATGAAAACCAGTATGGATTTATTGGAATATGACGTTATGCAAGAACTCTTTATGGGTAAAAATTCCATTCATACTAAAATAAAAGACAACCACCCAACCCTTTATAACGATCCCGCCGAGGTGTACAATTCCATTGTCGGTAGCGGCTGCACCATTGACGGAACCATTAATCACAGCATTATTTTTCGAGATACCCAAATGAATGTTGGCTCACACATCCAAAACAGTATCATTATGCAGCGGTGTGAAATTGGGAGAAATGTTAATCTAAACTATGTGGTCATGGATAAGGATACTAAAATCAGTGACCATACCACCTTAGTGGGTAAACCCCACGCTCCCATTGTTTTAAAGAAAGGCACGGTAATTTAAATGTTGAATGTCCTATTTGTTGCTTCAGAAGCTTACCCTTTTTCAAAAAGTGGTGGCTTGGGAGACGTCCTTGGCGCCCTGCCAAAATCATTTCCCGAAGATGTCGATGCCCGGGTTATCCTTCCCTTATACAGCACCATCCCAGAAGAATTACGCCTACAAATAAAACCCCTCAAACACTTTCAGATATGGATGTCGGATACCCTGCATTATTGCGGCCTGTTGACCTGTGAATACGAAGGTGTCACTTTTTATTTTATTGATAATGAAGCTTTTTTTAAGCGCCCCTCACTTTATGGCTATTTCGATGACGGCGAACGGTTTTGCTTTTTTTGCCGGGCCGTATTGGATTCTCTACCATTACTGGATTTTTCTCCGGACATTATTCACTGCAACGACTGGCAGACGGCCGCTGTTCCCTATCTGATCAAGCATCAATATCGCCGGGCTTTTCCTGACACCAAGGTGGTTTTTACCATTCATAATATCCGCTATCAGGGGGTTTATGGTTTTCACGATATCAGCCCCTACCTCCATCTGGGCTTCTTACCCTCAGACTTGGAGTATTACGGAAAGATTAATCTGATGAAAGGCGCTCTTTATACGGCTGATCTAATCACCACGGTCAGTCCAACCTACGCAAATGAACTAACCGACCCCTACTATGGCGAAGGCCTGGACGGGGTAATCCGCCATCTCAGTCACCAGGTAGTGGGGATTCTCAATGGCATCGATGAGTCCATTTATAATTCAGAGACTGACCCCGCCTTATTTGTTCCCTTTGACAGTCCCGAAAAAAAGAAGGCCGACAATAAAAAAGCCTTACAGGAATATCTCGATCTGCCGGTCCGTGAGGATGTTCCGATGGTATCGATGATCACCCGGTTAGTTGAACAAAAAGGTCTGGATCTGGTGTCCAACGTGATCCATGAGATTTTACAGCAGAATCTGCAGCTCGTTATTCTGGGGACCGGCGATGCTGTTTATGAAAATCTTTTCCGGAGCATTGCCTACAACTATCCGGATAAGATGGTGGCCATCATCGATTTTGATGAAGCGCTCTCAAGAAAAATTTATGCGGCCAGTGATTATTTCCTGATGCCTTCTAAATTTGAGCCCTGTGGCCTTTCTCAGATGATTGCCATGCGTTACGGCGCGGTCCCCATTGTTCGGGAAACCGGCGGCCTAAAAGACACCATCACTTATTTTAACCCCAAAACCAAAAATGGCAATGGCTTAAGTTTTGCAACTTACAATGCCCACGATATGCTTTTTACCATCCAGCATGCCGTAGCCCTCTACCACGATGCGCCGGCATCTTTTAAAATGCTGGTAAGAAATGCTTACAACAGCCATTTTGACTGGAAGCAATCCGCTGATACGTACCTTTCATATTATAATAAATTGATGGAGTGATAAGATTATGAAATTTCGTCATCATTCATGGGAGCTGGCCTATCGCAAGCCCTTTGGGGCATTACCAATTGGCAGTACCGTCACCTTGCGCGTTTATGCCACTGAAATTGACAAATTAAAGTTGCGGACTTATTTTAATAACCAGGAAACTTCGCATCCCATGATCAAATCCCGGGAAACTGATTATTGGGAAGTGACCCTGGAGATGCCCGTCATTCCTGGACTCCTCTGGTATGATTTTAGTTTTTGCTCCCGGGGCCGCGCCTATGCCTATGGCACCCGGCATGATCATTTGGGCGGCGAAGGCCGAATTTATGAAACAAAACCGCCCTCCTACCAAATTACAATTTATGATCCCAAACGGCAGTCACCGGCCTGGTACTCCCAGGGAATTATGTACCAGATTTTTCCCGACCGGTTTAATCGGGGTGCGGACTTTGATCTTGCCAATTTTCATAAAAATGCCATCCTCCATCCCAACTGGAATGATAACCCCCACTATTTCCGTGAGAAGGATGGTGGCATCAAATACTGGGATTTTTTTGGCGGCACCCTGGCAGGCATCACCGAAAAGCTCGACTACCTGAAGAGTTTAAACGTCACCATTCTTTATCTGAACCCTATTTTTAAGGCACGAAGCAACCACCGCTATGACACTGGCGATTATATGACCATCGACCCGGCCCTGGGCACCCAGGAAAGTTTTGAAACCCTGGCTTCAGAGTGCCAAAAACGAGGGATTTCGATTATACTTGATGGGGTTTTTAGCCATACCGGTGACGATAGCCTTTACTTTAATCGTTATGGAAATTATCCGGAGGTTGGTGCCTATCAATCGAAAGATTCTAAATACTATCCCTGGTACACCTTCACCGACTATCCCAAAACCTATACCTGTTGGTGGGGGGTTGACGCCATGCCGAACACGAATGAAATGCATCCTAATTTTCAGGCCTTTATTTATAAAAGCAAGGATAGTGTCATTCGTCACTGGATGAAATCCGGGGCTTCCGGCTGGCGGCTGGATGTCGCTGATGAACTGCCAGACCCTTTTATTATGGGTCTTAAGGAGACGATAATCGAAGAAAACCCGGACAGTATCTTAATCGGCGAAGTCTGGGAAGATGCCTCCCGTAAAGTAGCCTATGAGGAACTGCGCAGCTATTTTTCCGGTTATGAACTGGATGCCGTGATGAACTACCCGTTCCGGGAAACCTTTATCGATTTTGTTCTTAGCGATAAAAGCTCCGGGCTGGCCGCCCGGATTATGATGTCACTTTACGAGCACTATCCCAAAGACCAATTTATGGGAAACATGAACCTGATTGGCAGCCATGATCGGCGGCGGATTCTTAACGTCCTGGGGGAAGCCTATAAACATCAGGGAAAGAATAGCCAAAAAAACTATCGCCTGGATGACAGCCACTACGCACTCGCTGTAAAACGATTAAAACTGCTCAGCCTGATTCAGTTTACCTTCCCAGGTGTCCCCTGCTTATACTATGGCGATGAGGCTGGGGTCCAGGGTTTTGAAGATCCCTACAACCGACGTACCTATCCCTGGGGCAATGAGGATCAGGATCTCCTTTCGTGGTACCGCCAGATCACAAAACTTCGGGCTGATTATGCGGTTTTTCAGAACGGCTCCTGGCAACCCTACGAAGCCAGTGACGATCTTTTCGTGTTTGAAAGACGGAATGAAGACACGCTCTGTTTTTGCCTGTTTAACCGGAATGCCCGAGCGGTTCACCTGTTTAAACATCCGGATTTTAGCGGATGCAAGGGTTTTGATTTAATCTCAGAGGAAGCGATCTCACTAAACCCCATTGTTCTTCCACCACTTTCTTACGCCATTGTGATGATCACTCCTGACACCTGTCAAACTGTTTAGACGCTCTATCTCAAAGGATTGCGGTTATCCGCAATCTTTTTTGTTTTATCTTGGAAATATGGGGTAAAAAAGTTGTGACCACTACTATAATTTATTTTCTGATTCTTTAAAACAAGTTTGTTGAAAGGAAGCCTCATGAAACCATCACAACGCCTACAAGAAATTGAAGATTTCAAATCTTCATATATAAAAAAAATCCAGGAAGTTTCTGGTGAATATCTTGCTGAGTCATCGGTGCTCGATCAGTACCAGGCTCTCGCTGAAATCGTTATGGATAAAACAGCTTCCCAATGGGCTAAAACAAGATCTCAATACGACGAGGTTCCCCACAAGCGGGTCTACCTGTTCTCGATCGAATTTTTAATTGGTCGGCTGTTAAAATCCTATGTCAATAGTCTGGGGATGGAGGAAACCGTCAGAATTGCCATGGCTGAGTTAGGTTTGAATTATCAGACTATTCTCAGTCAGGAAGCTGATCCCGGCCTGGGCAATGGCGGTTTGGGACGGCTAATGGCCTGTTTTTTAGAGTCTTCTGCCACCCTGGGACTGCCCTTTCATGGCAATGGTATCCATTATAAGCATGGTCTTTTTGAACAGAAAATTATTAACGGCGAACAGGTTGAAGTCGCCGACAACTGGTTGCGCCATGGCTATCCCTTTGAAATTAAAAAACCCCACGAATCGGTTGTCGTTAAGTTTTACGGTCATCTTCGTTCTGAGCGAATAGATGGCGTACTGACCTTTGTTCTTGAGGATTATGAACCGATTTTAGCGGTGCCCTATGATATTCCCGTAAAAGGCTATCACAACAATACCGTGAATTCACTAAGGCTATGGAGCGCCGAACCCGTCGAAGAATTTGATTTGCCCAGCTTCAATGAGGGCCAGTTTCTCGACGCCGTTCGACATAAATCCGAGGCCGAGGCGATTACCCAGATTTTATATCCCAATGATAGTCAATTCGATGGCAAGCAACTGCGCCTGAAACAGGAATATTTTTTTGTCTGTGCCGGTTTAAAACGAATGATTACCCGCTTCAAGCGCTATAACAACGATTGTCTGGATGAATTTGCCGACAAGATATGTATCCATATCAACGATACCCATCCCGCCCTGTGTGGCCCTGAGATGATGCGTATTTTTATGGATGAAGAAGGTTTAAGCTGGGGCGATGCCTGGAAAATCACCATTAACTCCCTGACTTTTACCAACCATACTGTTCTTCCGGAAGCGCTGGAAAAATGGCCGGCGGATATGATGAAGTTTCTGTTGCCGCGAATCTACATGATTATCGAAGAAATCAACCGACAATTTCAGGAAGACTTGCGATTAGAACCGGGACTCAATGAACTGCAAATAAATGCCTTATCAATCATTCAGGATAACCAAGTTAACATGGCTAATCTGGCCATTATCTGTAGCCACTCGGTTAATGGCGTGGCCGAGCTCCATAGCAAAATTTTAAAAGAAGAAACCTTCAATGGCTATTATCAATTATTCCCAGAACGTTTCCATTCCGTCACAAATGGGGTCACTCCCCGGCGCTTTCTGATTAATAACAACACCGGTTTAAGAGACTTAATCACTGAATCCATTGGCACGGATTGGATCAACAACCTTTTTGCTCTTGAGAAGCTAATGGATTATCAGAATGATCCGCCGTTTATCGATCAGTTTAATCAAATCAAATTGGATAATAAAATCAATTTGTCAAATTATATTAAGGAGCATAATCATATCACGATCAACCCGGATTCCATTTTCGACATTCAAGTTAAGCGAATCCACGAATACAAACGGCAGCTCCTGAATGCCTTGCAGATTCTCCACTTATACAATTACTTAAAAGCAAACCCCCATATTGATATTGTTCCGCGAACCTTTATCTTTGCCGGTAAAGCGGCTCCGGGATACTATTTTGCCAAAGAAGTTATTAAGCTGATTAATTATATTGCCGATCTCATCAATAAAGATAACGGTATCCGTGATCAGATCAAAGTGGTCTTTCTGGCCAACTTTAACGTAACCCTGGGTGAGATTATCTATCCTGCTGCCAATATTTCCGAGCAGATCTCAACCGCCGGCAAAGAAGCTTCTGGTACTGGTAATATGAAGTTTATGATGAATGGTGCCATTACCTTGGGAACCATGGACGGCGCCAACATTGAAATCCATGAAGCCGTCGGCAAGCACAATATTATTACCTTTGGACTCTCCGCTGACGAGGTCACGCATTACCAAAAATATGGTGGTTACAGTTCTGTTCAGATTCATGAAAACGATCCTCGCATACAAAAAATAATGCGTCAGCTCATCGATGGCACCTTTGGCCATTTAGACAATTTTCAAAGTATCTATGACGCGCTGCTTTTGTATAACGATACCTACTTCGTCTTAAAAGACTTTGACGCGTATACAAAAGCACAAGACCGTATCAATGAACTATTTAAAGACCAAAACAAATGGTTTGAAATGTCCCTTAGCAACGTGGCCTACTCCAGTCTATTTTCCAGCGATCGTGCGATTCTGGACTATCAGAAAAATATTTGGAAGACACTGTAGATAACACACCCTCCTTTTAATGAAAGCCCGGTCCGGGTTAAATCCGGCCGGGCTTTCATTATTACGGGTTTTCTATTTTGCAAACGGTTATTTTTGCAGCTTTTCTTCGAGTTGTTTGATACTGCAATTAATGATTAATTCTTCCGGTAATCCCTGCTCCTGAATCAGTTTTATTATTTCATTAAAACGTCCCACATTATAATAAATATGACTATCACTACCAAGAATCACCGGTATGTTGTTTTTTTTAATTAATTTTATTAACGCTATCATATTGATCTCCGTATTTGTTCGAGCTGACGTTTTCATTAACGAAGCATTGTTCAGCTCCAGAATCACACCTGATTTTTTTGCCGCCTGTACTAGCCGCCAATAATTTAGCGGAAACCGCCCATCATCAGGATGACCAATGATTTTTACCGCCGGATTATGCATTGCTCCAATTATCGCATCGGTATTTTCTTCTTTTGAGCCTGACTTTATACAGTGGGAGTGAAGACTGGCAATCACATAATCCACATTATGTATCATTTTATCTGAGACATCAATTTTTCCATCGTAATCCAGGATATTCGCTTCAACTCCTTTTAGAATTCGAAGACCATTTATCTCTTGATTGATTGTTTTATAATTTTCGAAAAAAAAAGGTTCTGGAGCCCCCGGCATGGTATAAGAATGATCACTGGTTCCAAGGATCTTTAGACCTTTATTTTTCGCTTCATCAATATTTTCTTTTAAGGTACTGTAAGCGTGACCGCTGGCAATTGTATGGGTATGTAAATCCATTAGCAGTTTCATTGAGTCGTTTCCTTCTTAATCAGACATACCTGATCATTTATTTTAAAACCTTCATCCTTATTTGCGTAAACATTTAAAAATCCTGATACGCTTTTTACGATATAATGAATCTCGCGCCCATTATATTGTTTATCCTGAATCGTTCCGATGATGCCTTCGTTTTTTTGATGGATGGGTTTAATTTCCATTTCTTCAGGGCGAATCGGATAAATATTATGGGTCACAAAATAATGATCCACCCCATCTCCTTCAAATTCACAATCATGATCCGTACAATAAAAACGACCACTATCCCATTTTCCACTTAAGATATTGCTTTTACTGACAAAACGCGCAACAAACTCTGTTTTCGGCTGATTATAAATCTTTTCCGGTGTATCCATTTGCTCAATTTTTCCATCTTTCATAATAATAATCCGATCAGCCATCGCCAGGGCTTCGTTTTGATCATGGGTCACATAGACAATGGTTGAACCGGTTAATTGATGGATTTCTTTTATTTCTCTGCGCATATTGATTTTTAATTCCGCATCTAAAGAACTGAGCGGCTCATCCATCAGTAATACAGGCGGTAATTCAACAATCGCCCTGGCCAGCGCGACTCTTTGTTTCTGTCCCCCTGACAGTTCGCCGGGAAGCCGATTAATATATGGCTCTAACCCGGTGCTCTGTACAGCTTTTTTGAATAATTCCTTTTTTTTGTCCGCCGAAAGGGCCTTGTTGCGCCGGCTTTGCAAGGGAAATTTAATATGTTCCCGAACCGTCAAGTGCGGCCATAAGGCAAAGGACTGAAACACCATGCCCAAATTTCTTTTTTCAACGGGTAAACTCCATTGATTTTCCGTCAATACGGTTTGATCCAGGCAAATTTTTCCCTGATCCGGCGAAATAAAACCGGCTATAATCCGAAGTAATGTGGTTTTACCACAGCCTGATGGCCCGAGTATGGCGATAAATTCGCCTTTATTGATGTCAAGGTTGATATTATCCAGGGCCTTATTTCTACCGTATGTTTTACTTAAATTTTGTATAGTCAAGCTCATCTTCTATTCCTCCAGACAGGGGTTAATTATCTTTGTTAGTACTTTTTCAGCAGCGACTTGTTTTGCTGCCTTTTTACGGCTGGCTCGCTGCATCATCCAAATCAATAAATAGCCTGCCAGTATCAATAAAACCAGAACCGTTGACATTGTTGCGGCCAGATTATAAGACCCCGCCTGCTGTAAATTAAAAATAGTCAAGCCAATCGTCTTCGTCCCTGCTGCTGACAGCATTGAGGACAACGTCAATTCAGTGAGAGCCGAGTTAAAAATAAAAAACGAACTCATTAAAATCGGTTGGCGAATCAGCGGGATCAAAACGTCCGTCCATCTTCTTATAATTCCTGTGCCGGAAATCAATGCCGCTTCCTCAAGGGACGCCTCCACTGTCAGAACAGCAGTCGCACTGCCTTTAATCTGGATAATCAGATACCTAAATACATAGGCAATAATAATAATTTTTGATGTATTATACACATTTGGAAATTTACCAAAGCAAAAGATCATAGCCAGTGCCAACACGATACCTGGTACCGCATAATTGAGTGTCGCTCCCAGCTCAACTAGTTTCACTGACAAAGCATTATTTCGGGCTTTTAAATAGCCGATGGCGGTGCCCAGGAAAACGCAGATCAAACAGGCCACACCGGCAAAGACAATACTATTTTTTACGGCTGAGGCCACTGCCGCATTGGTAAACACAAATTCAAAGGCGCTGAAGGTAAAATTTTTGATTTCAAAACTGGCCCCATAGTATTTTTGCACCGACGAAATCATCATGCTAACCAGCGGAATAACTGTGATCATCCCTAAAACAGAAATAATTGTCCATTCTAAAATGCGGCGCTTTGTTTTAGTAAAAAGGATTCGCTCACTAAAATCTTCTTTAATGCTGTCCATTCCTGAACTTTTTTTAATCAACCTTCCTTGAATAATGGTGCCGACCATTGAAATAATTGCCAGCATCACGGCTAAGGTTGCTGCTTGTGTAAAGGCACTGGGACCAAAGCTAATGGCTTTTTCATAAATATAGGTACTCAAAACCGGAATTCCTGAGGAGATCCCCAGAAAAGCGGGCACCGAAAAATTATCCAGTGCGGCCAAAAACGCTAAAATCCCTCCTCCAATTAATGCTGGCAACACCTGCGGCAGATTAATCTTTATCATTGTCTGCCATTGGGTACATCCAGATATTCGTCCGGCCCATTCCAAATCTCTTGGTACTTTTCGAAACATACTGAGTGTTAGAGTATATACAAGCGGTAAATTGCAAAGTCCCAAGACAAAAACAATTCCACCAATGGTATAAATATCAACCATCGGAAGCCGTATCTTTTCAAGAAATTGATTAATCACTCCGGTTTTTTGAAAGAGCTGGCTCCAAGCCAGAGTAATCACATAGGATGGAATGATAAACTGGGCCATAATCATTGTTTGGATCAATTTCTTACGCTTAATATTTGTATATGCCATCAAAAATGCGAGTATACCACCTAAACCTACCGAAATAATCGTGGCACCGATCCCAATAATAATCGTATTTTTGATCGCACTTACTGTTCGCGGCTCAGCTAACAGACTCACGTAGTTTAAAAAAATTGAACTGCTTTCTGTCGAAAAGCTGCGTAAAAATAACAGCATTAAGGGTAGTATCAATAAAAAGCCCAGCCCACCAAAAAAAAGAGCCGTCCCAATCCTTTGATACGTTATTTTTTTTGTATGCATGTTGACTCCATTCTGATAAAAACTTCAACGCCGGATTCGCGACGTTGAAGTTTTAAAGTTAAAAGCTTTATTGAAACAATGCTGTAAATTTTTCTTTATCGGCATCTCGATTCTCTGCCAGCACACTCAAATCATAAGTCAGATTGGTCAATTCACCCACTGTTTTAAATCCTTCCGGAGCTGAAACACCTTCTTTTATCGGTGTATAACCAATTTGTGATACCACTTCCTGGCCAGCCTCCGATAATGCATAGTCGACAAATAACTTTGCTATTTCCGGATTTTTGCTCGCTTTTAAAATCCCGATTGGCTCGGTAATAATAAGTGATCCATCTTCGGGATAGACAAATTCAACCGGTGCACCATCAGCCTTGGAGCGAATGGCCATATAATCAACAATAATACCGGCACTTTTCTCTCCCCCAACGACGGCCTTTTGAACCGCTCCGTTTCCTTTATCGACAGTCACGCCATTATCTTTTAGTCCTTCATAGTATGCCCAGCCAATGCCATCTGTCCGAGTCAAAACCCCCAGATTATTAGCCGCGGCGCCTGAATACAATGGGCTCGGCATGATTAGCTGATCCTTAAATGATGGGGCTAAAAGATCCTGATATCCCTTCACCTCTTGCTTAACTAAATCCGTATTGATAATAATACCCGTAGAAATAATCTTTGTTCCGGTGTAGGTGTTCGCTTCATCATAGTATTCCTTACTGATGCCCTGTAATTCTTTAGATTTATAGCTCATTAAAAGATCTTCATTTTTTAGGGTTTCAAAGGTTCCGGCATCGGCAATTAAAAGCACATCGGCGCTGATGTTACCAACTTCTTTTTCCGCCATTATTTTACTGACCACTTCTTCCGTTCCGCTTCTAAAAACACTGACTTCGACATCTGGATACGTTTTATTAAAGGCTTCGGATAATACCTGAATATCGGCATCCGGCATCGACGTATAAATCGTTAAGCTTCCCTCTTGTTTGATCGTCTCAGTTTTTGCCACACTTTCCTGACACCCTGTTAAAGTCATCAAACTAATTAAAACCAGTGCCATCACCATTATTCTTCGTTTAAAAACCATTGTTTTCCTCCATAATTTTTTTTATATAGGATACTTCTTTCTTTACCTGCATTAAACCCGGTCTAGCGTCAAACCCTTCCAGAACAATTGGAAGGTTCTTTTTTAAAATCGTATCAAAGCAACTACTGAAATCATAATCACCCTCATATAGTGGTGTATGCAAGACGTTTCCTTTGCGATTGCTAAGATGAATTTTTGAGATATTATCAAATACATCAAAGTAGTGCTCAAACTCCTCCAGGCTGTCACAATGTGCAATGTCAATGGTGACTTTCAGCTGATCAATAAAACCATCCGCAAGCTCAGTAAATTCTTCATAAGAAGTCACCAGCTCATGGGGCAATTTTTCCATTAGCTCAATGGAAACATCAATATTCTTGCTTTCACCATACGATACAATTTCTGCCAAGCTATTTCTACCCAATCGCAAACTTCGATCACGATCTCCCACCAAGGTCATTTGGGGCGGATGCACCGTGACTTCTGATATCGCCAATGCATCCGCTAAATCAATCGATCGTTTGATTTCTTCAATGGATGTGTTCCGGATGTTCTGATTTAATGAAGCAAAGTTAAGATCCCAACTCTTGGCATGAACAAAATTCTTTAATCCGTATTGATCTGATAATGTGCGGCATTCTTTTCGTGAATATCGCGACAAATCAAATTGTTGGGCCCAAACTTCAATGCCGGAAAAACCATAGCGCTTCGTCTTATTCATCATCGTTTCTAAATCAGTATTAAAGAAAAAATTCGACGATACATAGAGATTCTTCATACCGACCTCCTTTCCTATTTCAAAGCAAGTCTATCTTAATTATATTAACAACCCGTTAAATGCGAATTAACAATATGTTAATTTATTTTCATGCTGCATTTATTGAAAATTATATTGCATTTTTGATTTTAAATGTTATAATAAAGAAAAATTCTGGAGGAATCGTATGATTGAACTCAGTCAAATCGATCGACAATTATTGTCAAAAAAAGACCATTTAATCCTGGACTACTTATTAAAAAGCAGCCCTAATGTTTATTATGAAAGCTCTGAAGCGATCGCAAAAAAAATTAGTGTGAGTAACGCCACCATTAGTCGCTTCTGGAAAAAAATCGGTTTTAAAAATATTCGTCATTTTCAGAAAACGATGCTTCAGCAGACCGGTCAAACACCGGCTTCAAAGGTACGGACCACCCTGGAAAAAATGAAAGAAACCGATAGCAACGTCCAAAACGTTTTTTTAAAGAATATTGAATCGATTGAACATACCTTGTTTCAACTCACGGATGAAGCCATTGAAGCTGCGGCTGAGCTGTTCCTTTACCATGACCGCATTTATGTCTTTGCCCCTGATGCTTCGCTTGGTATCGCTTATATTCTCCGCTATCGATTAAAGCGTCTGAATATTGAGTTCATTCTCATCGATGGTGGTTCGGCAATTTATGAAACCATCAATAATTTTGAGCCCACTGACTTAGTCATTGTTTTTTCCTATGGTCGTGTCCTTGCCGAAACCGATATTATTTTTAGTGAAAAAGAACGAATCAATTTTGATCTGATTCTCTTTACCGATCTTTTATCGATGCATCTTCATTATCAATGTCAGGCTTTTTTATATAGTCATCGCGGTGATCCCACTGAGTATCACTCCATGACTGCCCCAATGTCTGTCGTCGATGCCTTAATCCTTGAAATCGCATCGCATTCTGAGCATTCACTGGAGCATTTAGAAAAACTCTCCACGCTTCGCGCAAATTATCAAAACTTAATTAAACGATAATCCTTCTGAGCGGTACAATGCCAAAATTTCTGTCACATTTTTTTAATTGTCGTGAACTGTATCCGCAGATACAGTTCACAGCGAAAACTTGTGTTATTGTATCAGTTAGAAATAAACTTTACTGCAGTGGGTTGTTTCAAAATGACAATTACATGCCAGGGGATATGATGAAGTTTCTGTTGCCGCGGATCTACATGATTTCGGTTAAATCAAATTGAGGGTTTCCTTTGTTATTGGATTCGTAGTCGTTATCATCAGCTTTTAAAGCTTATATCGATGCCATCGCTTCTGAAATCCCCAGCTTCTTAATTTTCTTTAGTGGACCAATGACTGATAAAGCTGCCGTCATGATACAAATGACTGCTATCCCAACGATCTGATATAACGGAAAAGACCAGTCCGCAGCAAGAAAATCAAGCAGTTTCTTTTGAAGTAGCACACCACAAATACAACCCATGATACAACCAGTCACGCTATAGGCAATTGACTGCGTCAGAATCATTTTATTAAGTTGCTTATCTGACATACCCACGGCCCGGAGCATCGCCAGATATTTGGTTCTTGACACGACACTGGTATTCATAGTATTGATCATGTTTAAAATACTGATTAATGCGATGACTGTCACAAATCCATAAATAAAAACGGCGATGGTCATAAAGGCATTGTTTGCTTCGGCATTCATCTGTCGTTTATCGTGCAGGGTAATCGTCTCATCAATCATTGTCTTAACTTCATCCACTTTCTGGTTGTCATTTTTGTCACGCAGCTGGAGATCAATCGCATGCTCAGTTGGATTCCCGATAATTTCAAGGCCGTCCAACTGGGATAATTCTTGCCATAATTCAGGCGAAATCCTCTGCTCCGATGTTAGGGTCAGATCCGCGGTATCATGGTTGTCCGTTTTTATCCCCATAAAAACAGGATTGACCAGAACACTGAATCCCAAGAATAAAATAATACTGATGGCAATCGAGCTGGTCATCAGGATTAGCGTTCGTTTTTTACTCACCGCGTTGTTCACACCCATTGCAATTTCAACTGGTAATAGTCTGGTGAGCAAACCACATTTCTGCCTGATCGAAATTTTCAGATCGGCACTTCCGGTAACGGCATTGACTGGCGAAACCTTTGCAGCTTTTTTGGCAGGCAACATGGAAGCCATAAAAACCGTCAGAAAACCGGTCAATGTCCCTGCTCCGATGCCAATGGCACTGATATTTATAATTGAAATATCACCAAAGAGCTGAGGGTTGTAAATTTTTAGTACCGCCGAGCAGACAAAGGTTAGCAGCATTCCAGCCAGTACCCCTAAAGGGATGGCCTTCAGCGAAATAATCAAGCTTTCTCTTCTTACCATTCGCCTGATTTGTTTTTTTGAAGCACCAATACACCGCAGTAATCCAAATTGTCGAACCCGATCAATCACCGATATATTAAAGGTATTGTAGATCATCACGACTGCGGTAACCAGTACCAAACCGAACAGTACCGCTCCAATGAGGTAAAAGGTTAAGACCCGGTTGTTTTTAGTTTCCAGCATCAGCGCCAGAAGACCTTCATTGTAACCCATCCGCTCTTCGGGAATATTCAAAACGGTGACTATTTCTTTTTCGGCATTCGAAATATTCACCCCCGCCTTAAACAGCACAAAATATTGACTGGTTACCACAGTCAGTTTCTCTGCCGTTTCCGTTGAGACAAAAACAAAAGGAATCGCAGCGGCCTTGGTGGCACCCCAGTCGTTAATGACACCGCTGATCACATAATCTTCGGCCGTCCCGTCAGATCGGGTGATCTTTATCGTGTCGCCGCTATTTAAGACCTGTTGATCCAGGTACCATTTTTCAAGCACGACTTCATGATCATTTCTTGGCATCTTACCTTCAATCAGGTCGATATTTAAATTGCTGGCGAAATTTTCACTTATATATCCCAAGGCACAAATCTCATCATTAGTTTTGCCCTCTCCCAGATCTTTTAAAAGCCCTGAATTTTCCACGTCGATTCGACTTCCAATGATATCCATCTCATTTTGCGTCGGATCACGAACGAGAATATGATAATTGCCTTCGCTTTTTAATACCTGTGCTGTTTCAAACTTTACCAGGGCATCCAGCATCGAGAATATTCCAACGACCAGTGCCACCGCCATGACGACGCTAAAAATCGTTAACCGGGTTTTATTTTTATATCCAGCCAAATACTTGGGTGCTAAATCAAGATAATTTCTCATCTTTTGCCCTCACCAAGTTCTCTGACCATTCCATCATTTACCTGAAATACACGATCCGCAAAGGATGCATAATTGTGATTATGGGTAATCATAATCACCGTCTGGTTATACTGGTCTACCGACAACTTGAGTAAATTCATCACATCCTGACTATTTTTACTGTCCAAGTTACCGGTTGGCTCATCAGCCAGAATAATCGCCGGTTTGGTAGCAAGTGCCCGGCCGATTGCCACCCGTTGTTGCTGACCGCCCGAAAGTTGGCTGGGCAGATGCTGTTTTCTTTCTGCTAGCCCCAAGATGCCCAATAATTCATTAATGTAGTGCTTGTCAGGTTTTTGATAATCCAGCAAGATCGGCAACACCATATTTTCTTCGACATTTAATTCAGGAATCAGATTAAACGCCTGAAAAATAAAGCCAATGTTGCGACGCCGAAATATCGAAAGCTCCTCTTCCTTCATTTTATGAATCTCTTTGCCATCAATCGTCACCGTTCCGGTTGTAGGCTGATCCAGGGCTCCAACCATATTAAGCAGCGTACTCTTCCCTGAGCCCGATGGTCCAATGACCGATACAAACTCCCCTTTTGACACGGAAATCGACACATTATTCAATGCCGCTACCTTTGTATCACCTTTACCATATGTTTTGCACAAATTAAGCGTTGATAAAATATTCACTATTCACACCTCACCTTTCTTTATTGAAATGATAGCATGCTCACATGACTCCCACGTGAATCCATTCTTACAAATTTGTAAGTTTCGGAAAGATCACATGAAACACTGTGCCTTTGCCCAATTCGCTGTAGACGGTGATGGTGCCACCATGCTTTTCAATAATCGTTTTTGAAAGCGCCAGGCCGATGCCAATCCCCTGATGGTCTTTTGAGTAACGACTTCGATAAAAACGTTCAAAAATATGATGAATATCTTCCGGATCGATGCCAGCACCATTATCTTTAATCGTAATTTCAATTAACAGACTGTTTTCCACACCGCATATTTCAATTTGATCGGTTTCTTTGGTATGGTCAAGGGCATTCTTAATGATATTCTCCAGTGCCTCGCCCAGCCAGATTTCGTCAAAGCTCATCCTGATGGATGGGTCACAGACAAGATTTATCTTTTTATTTTCACGTTCCGCTCGAGTCATTAACACAATTCTGCATTCCTCCAAAAATGGCTTTAATTCGCGACTGTTTTTTTCCAGAACAATAGTGCCGGCATCAATCTTTGCCAGCTTCAACAGATTTTGAATCAGGTTCTCCATCCGTAACAGTTCACGCTGACTTTTTTGCACAAAATCTTCAACTACCTTGTTGCCCGTTTTTTCATCCAGAATAATCTCGTTGTACATTTGTAATGCCGCCAGTGGTGTCTTTAATTGATGAGAAATATCAGAAATTGTTTCTTTTAAGAAAATCCGGTGATGCTTTTCTTTTTCAATGTGGACTGTCAGAGCTGTTGCCATCGTATTCACTTTAGAAAAAAAAACAGAAAGCTCGTCTTCGCCGCCATCGTTCAGACGAATCGATGCATCACCATCCATAAAACGTTGAATTTTCTTACCGGCATCTTCAAGCTTTTTATTTCGTTGGAATGCAAAAAAATAAAATACCGCCAGTAGAAACAAGGAAAACACTGAAGTAAAAACCAACATAATGACCGCATATTTTTGATAAAATTGATCGACTTTCGGCAATAAGCTGTTAGCCATACCTTCTTGGTAGCCGGCTGTTTTTAACAGTGCTGCCCCATTAATTACCGCTTCATCGACTTTCTGGTCAGTGAACGCCATCCTAATTTGATGCGTATTCACGCCATGGCTAAGCAAATGTCCAGCTATCTCAGCATCGTGTGTCATCATGTTTTCTTTATACGATTCTGTCATCTGCATAACGACAATCTGCATCGTTATGATCATTCCCAACAAAATAAGTATGGTAATGACTGCCTGTTGCTTTAAATTATTATCGTTTGAACCTAACATTTTCATTCCTCACTTCTGGTGATTCCATTTGTATCCGATACCTCTCACCGTTAATAAGCATACCGGTTTTTGAGGATTATCTTCAATTTTGTTCCGTAATCTGCGAACATAGACGGATAATGTGTTATCATCTACAAAACTGCCACTTTCATCCCAAAGTCGATCCAGCATTAGCGTTCTGGTTAAAATCATATTTGGGTTTTGCATCAATAAGCATAACAGCCGGTATTCAGAACCTGTGAGTTCAACCAGCCGATTTTCTTTCATAACCTTGTTTTCATCGAGTTTTATGACGATGCCATTGGATTTTAACTCTTTACCGGAAGTCGCTGATAGTTTTGCCCGCCGAAACAAGGCATTGATTCGAGAAATAAGTTCATTCAATTTAAAGGGTTTGGTGATGTAATCATCCCCACCCATATCGAGGGCCATTACAACATTCACTTCTTCATCTGATGCAGTCAGAAAGATAATGGGAACCGTTGACGCTTGCCTGACGTGCCTGCATATCTCAAATCCGGTTCCATCCGGTAATGTCAGATCAAGCAGCAAAAGATCATATTGAGTTGTTGATAGTTGGACTAGCGCCGCTTTGACAGTTCTGACAACCTCAACCTGAAATCCGTTTTTATTTAAAGAAAACACTAGTCCGTCAATCAGACTTAAATCATCCTCCACCAGTAGAATATTATTCATGATTGTCCCTCTCTTTTAGCGATGTATTTATGAATTTAAAAACCTTTATTAATTTTTGCTTTAGGTTTGGTGAGCACGAACCACGCAAACTAAATTATCCTCTTACAGTATATTTCGGTATTCGCTTGGATGCAAGCGGTTCTTTTATTGAGGGTAACCCTTAGCTTTTTCCTTGCAAATGAAGTAAAAAATCATTAAAATAAAAGCCTATAATTAAATCCAGGCGAATAAAAAAAGTTAAAAATTTCTGTCACAACCCATGATCAACTATTGTCTAATTTAGTATAATGCAAAATTACATAGAATGGAGATTAATATGAATAACAAAACCGATGACGCAAATGAGAAAATTGAATTAGCCCTTAATGGTGACAAACAGGCATTGGAACTCCTGCTCGGCAGTGTGCAGGACATGGTGTATAATCTGTCATTACGGATGCTCGGCAATCCCCATGATGCGGAGGACGCCACCCAGGAAATCTTAATCAAGACAATGACGGGCTTGTCCTCTTTCCGGAAAGAGAGTGCGTTTTCTACTTGGGTGTATCGCATCGCAACCAATTACCTGCTGAACTACAAAAATTCATTTTTTGCAAAACAACCACCACTTAGCTTTGAGTTTTATGGGGCGGACATTGAGGCCGGATTTTTGAGAAATAATCCGGGTATGATGAATGGCGTCGATGAGGAAATTTTAACCCATGAACTTAAAATGTCCTGTACTAACGTGATGCTCCAGTGTTTTGACCCGGAAAGTCGTCTGATCTATGTCCTGGGCATCATGTTTAAAGTGGACAGCAAGGTTTGTGGGGAGATTCTGAGAATTACCCCGGAAGCATACCGCCAGCGTTTATCCCGAATTCGTCAAAAAATGGCTGGTTTTCTGAAGCAGTATTGCGGTCTTGCTTCACCAGAAAAATGCAATTGTCAAAAGCGAATCGGCTATGCCATCACAAATCACCGCTTAAATCCAGCCAATTTAGAGTACCATCAACTTGAAAAAGTGGATGAAGATGTCGCGTTAGATTATTTGGCAGCTATCGAAGAAATGGATATGGAATCGGCAATCTTTGCCAAATTGCCCAGCTATCGTTCTCCCCAGAATACCAAGGATTTTCTGCAAAATATACTATTCTCTGAAAACATGGCGACCATCATGGGTCAGGCATAATGGAACACCGTTATGGCAAGAATACCAGCATATAAAGAGTTGATAAACACACGACTGGCCAATACTTACGGTGGCTGGATCTATTGTGAGGGTTGCAACAAGACGATTGGTTATCTGTGTTATGTAACTTATGACCTTTTTCGATTCGACTATCGATGCAAATGCGGAAACTGCGGAAGTGTCCATCTCGTATTTGAACGTCAAAGTACGGAGCAAACCAGTAGTGAACAATCATTGATTACCATAAAGAATCGTCTATGTTGTCCTGAAGACAAATCTCCGTTAGCAACAATTCTGGAAAAGAACCTTGCTTCATATAAATATGAAATCAGCTGTAAAACCTGTAATACAAAATATCAGGTAGAATAAGCTTAATAGAAATATTATTGTACAGGTAATTGCAACACGACAATTGCCTGTATGGTTGTTTGAAATTACTGAAACTAGCTCGCCGCTAAGCATCTAGTCGAAGATGGCGATACTAACTTGGAAAATACATTTATCTCCAAAACGCTCTAAAAATTACTGCCGTGAAATGAATCCGTGCAACTCCGTCTCCGCTGTGCTACGCCTGCGTTTGGGGCTTCGCCCCATAAAAAAATAGATATATGAACATTGATTTTCAAGTAAACTTGAATCAATATTCATATATCTATTTTTTTGCACGGCTTCGGTTTAACTGATCGTAGTTTCCTCGGGTTTGTTTAATCCTTAGTCCGGATCAAACCCTCGTCAACTGCGTTCTTTTTTGCACCTTTGCTTCGCTCTGCTCAGCTGCATACCAAATTTTTACAAAATTTGGGCAAAAAATTCAAAAGTCCCGCAATGTCCTATCCTCCCAGGCAGTTGCCCACCAAGTACTTTCGGCGCTGGAAGACTTTACTTCTGTG
>NZ_JAXQGA010000012.1:0-106449 GCF_034438075.1 Acetobacterium sp. K1/6
ATATTGGTTCTCCTTCATTTTATGGATTTAGTTTATATGACCTTAGTAAATCTGTCCAGTTAAGTATAGCCTATCCATGTTCTTATGGAAAAAGCACTAAATTATGGGAAAGAAAGAAATTATACAAAATATACATCAACCTTAAAAGAGGCTTGGCGGATGTCAATAGCAGGCCTTTCGAAGGCGTTAGTAAAAGTCATTGAAAAGAACGATGCTATCCCTGAAATGGGACCAGATGATGATTTCACTACAAGTGAAGTTGCTGAATTTGGGATAATTGAAGCCCAAAAACATCGCTCACGAGGTGTTACCCTAGGCATGTTTCTTAGTTTTATGAAATATTATCAACAAGCATATGAAGATCTCATTTATGAAAGTAACTTTTCAGTAGAAGAAAAAAGATATTGCTCATTATATATCAAACGGTATTTTGATCAACTTGAATTGGGTTTTGCGTTAGAGTGGTCGGGATTATCTGAAAAACAAAAGTTGGAGGAACTTCAGAAATCAAACAGAGTTATCACAAATGAAAAAAATAAATATCTCACAGTTTTCGAAAGTATTTATGATCCGATTATTCTCGTTGATAAAAATAACAATATTGAAAACATTAATTATAAAGCAGCTGAAGTTTTTTTTGACTTTGCTGTTTCCGGCATGAAATATTATGGAAATATTAATACGGAAAAGGAGTTCGACTGGTTAAATAGAGAACTTGATAAATTTATGGATTTAAATGAAAAAGAAGTTATAATCGAAAAAACAATGGAAACAAAAAAGGGTCAAAAAACATTTATGATAAAATTCAGAAAAATGTTGGATGTCAGTGAAAAATACAGAGGAACCGTTATTTTATTCAATGACATAACCGAAAGAAAAGAAATGGATCAAATATTAAAAAAACAACAGGAAAAGCTGGAATACTATGCATTTACTGATCCAATGACAGGTGTTTCAAATCGGAGAACCGGTCTTATGATTTTAGAACAGGAGCTGTTGTTTAAACATAGGATAGATGCACCTTTATCAATATGTTTTCTTGATATTGATGGTCTCAAGAAAATAAATGATACCTATGGACATGAAGAGGGGGATATTTTGATTAATCTTATTATTGAGAATTTAAAAGAATCAGTGCGTGAGATCGATACAATTAGCCGAATAGGTGGAGATGAATTTCTAATTATTTTTCCTGGTTGTTTTGAATCGGATGCTGAAAAAGTAATCCAGCGGATTAACTACAAATTAGAAGACTATGATAAGAAAAATGAAAAACCATACCAGCATGGGTTTAGCTACGGAATACTTGAATTATGTGTTGATAACAAATTAAGTATCAATGCGGTGATAAATGCGGCAGATAAAAAAATGTATCAAAATAAGATGCAAAAAATGATTAACCCAAAGTAGCAAAGGTGCTAACTGGAATTCTTTAGGGTATTACAACCGGGATTCCCCAAATAATGCCAATCAGATATGGTTTGAAAGAGCCGGATCTGATTGATCTTGCCGGGTATTTTAGAGTGAACCCATTGGCATCAGAGACGAGTGACACGAATTCTGATGCCATTCCAGACACTAAGAACTTAGTCGGTCAAATTTGTTCAAGGTTGCAAGACAAGACTTTCTTCCTGATCATTCCACATCACGGTGATGGTAACTTCCTGAGGAGGAGTTGACATCGGCCCATTACCGGAACCGCCCCCTAAATTAACAATTCCGTCGTCATACACCCGCAAGCCAGTTCCGCCACCGCCACCGCCAGTGCGATCATATTTATATGAGATACTTCCAACCCGCTCCGGATCATCACCACGATAAACTAACTGAGATGTCTCCCAACCATAGGCATCCATATGCAGTCGGCCATCCTCATCCTCAATCGGATTATTATAATATTTTGAGGTATAGGTACCACGCCAGTGTTGGCTTTCACCATGATAGACAACGGTTTTTCCGTCGTTTAAATATAGAAAAACGGTGTCGAAAATGATGGTTGCCAACTTGTGAAATTCGCTGGACTCATTGGCTTCCAGAAGATCGCCATTTCCAAACGGTGCCTCTAAAACAACGGAGGCATTTTTTGAATGATAGGCATTAACCGACCCATCGAAGACAATGTTATTATAGCCAAAGTCCCAACGAACAAAGTTATCATATCGTTTATCCATGTTATCAAAAATATAAATATAGATGGTGCCATCATATGCTTTCAACCGGAAAATTCCCGGTTCAATACCGCCAATGGCATAATCCGCAGGGTTTTTGTTGCGGTCTTTTTCCATTGCCAGATTATGGGCGTTAAAGGTATTGATAATCTCTTTTTCCGTTAACCAGGCACTCGTGTCGGAAGGATTCGTTATCAGTCCGATCATCGTGCCGACGAGAATAATCACCGCAGCGGCAACGACATAGAATTTTGGTTGCTTTAAAGTAAGGATGTTTCGGATTCTTCCTTTTATATCGCCTTCACCAAAAGCCAAGGGCGATAGTCGCGGGTTTCGTTTACCTGTTGCCAGATTTAATAAGGATTGGGAATAATCTTTTTTTATTTCATAACCCAACTGATTGATCACGGCTTCATCACAGGCCATTTCCATATCTTTGCCACTGACATAAAAAGCAACCCAAACCAGTGGATTAAACCAGTGGATAGATAAAATCAGATAGCTGACAAAGCGGATCACATGATCAAATCTTCGGATATGAGTTTGTTCATGCAAGAGGATATGTTTTTTCTCTATTTCATCCAGATTAACCGGTAAATAGATTTTAGGTTTGATAAACCCCAGCACAAAGGGCGTTAGGACTTTGTCGGAAATGAAGAGATTGTCTTTATCAATAGTTACTTTTTTCAAACGATGCTTTAGTTTGATATAAGAGATTACACCGTAAAGTAGAAGAGCTGACATACCAATGACCCAAATAACGGAAGCGATCATGAAAAAAATCTGCAACGGATTAACACTGGTGACGACTTCCGGTGTCGGCAGTGCGTTGTTGATGGGGACATCAACCGCAGCAATGCCAGTGATGATCTGTGGTGTTTCTGCCACTGAAAGGTCAGTAGGGATCGGCTTTGGATTAACCGGCAGGAGACTAAGTGCACTAGCAAAAGAAAAGGGAAGCAGCAGTCTTAGTAACACTACTGACCAGAGGATATAAGTGTAGCGCTTTGGTGCTTTTTTTAGTAGTAATCGGGCCATGAGAACAGCCAGAATTACAATGCTCCCGATATAACTCAGATTAAGAACTTCGATAAAAATCGCTTCAAACATGTTTATTCCTCCCGGTATTCGTCAATTAGCTGCTGCAGCTCGTGGACTTCTTGCTCATTTAATTTCCGGCGACGGGTAAATGCCGCGATAAATCGCGGTAGCGAGCCGTCAAAGGTTTCGGCGAGAAAGGCTTCGCCCTTCTTACTTAAAAAATCATCTTTTGATACAATAATCCTAACGATGCCGCTGTCATTGACAAACAGCTCCCGGTCACAGAGGCGTTTAAGCATGGTATAGGTCGTCGTTCGCTTCCAGTTAAAGGCTTCCGCGCACAGCGCTATTAAGTCCCGGGTGGAGACCGGTGCATTTTCCCAAATGAGTTCGGTTAATCGTTGCTCCATTTCCCCCAGTTTATATTTTTTCATCAAAGCCTCCTTGTCTAATAACACTAGACAAGTTTAGTCTAACATCATTAGACAGATAAGTCAAATTGTGTTTAAACGATTTGCTGTTAGTGAAAATTGCTGCAAATAGTTTTTAGAAATAGCAGAATCGTGAAAAGTTTAACGTTTGGCGCTGGGGTTGCGATAGGACCACTGGATAAATCCAGGATTTTCGAGTATAATCAATTAAAAAGCAGCAAATGATGCAATTAGTGGAGGAATAAGAGTGAAGGAACGTTTAATTATCCTGGGCACTGGCAATGCAGCTGTCACGCGGTGTTATAATACTTGTTTTGCAATACAAAAGGGAAACAATTATTTTCTGGTTGATGCCGGCGGGGGAAACGGAATACTGACCCAGTTGGAAAAGGCTGAAATTGGATTAGAACAGATTCATGATATTTTTATCAGCCATGAGCACACAGATCATTTGCTCGGACTAATCTGGTTGATCCGGATGATTGCTGCTAAAATCCGCAGCGGAAAATACGAAGGTAATTTAAATATCTATTGCCATCCGCAGTTAAATAAAACAGCCATGATAATAGTGAAACTAACACTTCCTGAAAAGTTTGTTAAACTTATTGGTGAACGGATTTTCTTTAGAATTGTGAAAGATGGGAAGGCCAAAAAAATTTTAGGTAATAAGGTAACTTTTTTTGATATTCAATCTCAAAAAGCCAAACAATTTGGCTTTACAATAAAGCTGGAGTCGGGAAGAAAATTAACTTTTCTAGGAGATGAACCCTATAAAGATCATGAATATCGGTATGCTTTCCAATCCGACTGGCTGTTGCATGAGGCCTTTTGCCTTTATGCTGAACGAGAGCGGTTTAAGCCTTATGAAAAGTTTCATACCACCGTTAAGGATGCCTGTGAAATCGGGGCCCGGCTGGAAGTGGTCAACTTGATACTCTATCATACCGAAGATCGCAATTTGGCCAACCGAAAGGCCCTGTACATTGCCGAAGGGCAACCATTTTTTGCGGGAAACCTGCTGGTGCCGGATGATCTGGAGGAATTTGAACTCTAAAATGCTAATGAATACGAAGACCCTGCGAATAGGAAAGGAGATTATGATGAAACCTTGTGAAAAATGGGATGAACTGATCGAAAATACAATAGAACCTTTACCGGGCACGTCCCGGGATTATCAACACGAATGGGATGCGGTTCGATATTTTGTCGGCGATGTGATGTTTGCCATGCGTGGAGAAAATAAGGTTGGCGATTCATTATTGACAGTCAAATTGCCACCCGGTGATGGAGAAATCCTCCGCTCCCGTTACCCCGATATTATTCCTGGGTATTATATGAACAAACAGCATTGGAATTCAATCATGCTTGATAAAAATGTGCCAGAGGCAGTTTTAGTTGATTGTATTCAATTGGCTTATCAGACGGTACTAAAGAAATTGACAAAAAAGAAACAGCGGGAGATTGAGGAAAGTACGAAAGTTTCCGAAGCATAAGTAAAACAGCTCAATCGGAAAAGAGGAGAAACCATGTCAGCCGAACTGATTAAGGATCTATTATTTAATACTGCCCTGCTGCTCTCCATCAGCATTGTTTACAATCTCTTTTTTATCCACTTTGACGAGCGTCGCAAAAAATAGGTAATTGCGAAACTAATTATAAAAACTGACGTAAATAAGCTATTCCAAACCAATTTTGGATAAATATAAGCTGATTTGGTGAGGAGCTGTATAAATATACTATACAAGAAATGACTTATCCAAGGGATTTATTGAGTTTTGCAAACACCTATCGCAAAAAATGGTTGGAGGTTGCTTTCGGTGTTTTTTTGGGTGGGGTGGGGATTCTGCTAATGATGAATACCGTTAGTTTTTCAAATGGGATCATCTTCGATACCCGATCGATTCTGATTAGTGTAACGGGACTATTTCTCGGTTACTTGCCCACCATCATGGCCACCCTGATAATCTCGCTTTATCGGATTTATTTAGGCGGTGGTGGGGCTCTCACCGGGGTGTTAGTGACAGTGACCTCCGCTCTAATTGGGCTGTGCTGGTATCGATATCGGTTGAAGAAAATACGCCAAAAGCCTAAAAAAGTCTGGCCGGAGCTGTACCTGTTTGGCGTGATTGTCCATCTCGCCATGTTGGCTTGTATGCTGACCTTGCCCAATCAACAAGGGTTTGATGTTCTGCAGGTCATTACTCTGCCAGTGCTGATTATCTATCCTCTGGGAACTTTACTGCTATGCCTGGTGATGCTTCAGGCATTCAAAAATCGGGAAGCAGAGAAAAATCTGCGGGAAAGCCGGGAAAGTTATAAACACCTCTATTATGAATACCAGAAAAAAGAATCGCTGCTGCGTTCACTACTGGATTCGCTGCCAGACCTGGTTTTTTATAAAGATAAGGCGGGTGTATATCTCGGTTGCAACAAAGCCTTCGAAGGTTTTGCCGGTAAACCCAAGGACGAATTGGTGGGGCTCACTGACTTTGATCTCTTTGACGAAAAAATGGCAACCTTATTTCGCGATATGGATCAACTGATGATGAAGGAAAAAAAATCCCGTCGGAATGAAGAATTCGTGACCTATCCGGATGGACAAGAAGTTATTTTGGAAACCCTGAAAACGCCCTACTATGATCACAATGCTCAGATTCTGGGATTAATCGGGGTCAGCCGGGATATCACCGAACGTAAGAAAACAGAAGCTGAGATGCTCTTTCTGAGCCAGCACGATGCCCTTACCGGCCTCCATAACCGGGGCTATTATGAAAAAGAACGGCAGCGGCTGGATCATCACGATTATTTACCGTTATCTCTAATCATTGGAGACATTAATGGACTCAAATTGATTAATGATGCCTTTGGCCATGGCGCAGGGGACAAACTGTTAATTAGCATCGCCAGGATTTTGGCTTCTTGCGCCAGAGAAAAAGATGTCTTGGTGAGAACCGGCGGGGATGAGTTTGTTATGTTGCTACCCCAGACTTCTTATCGGGAAACCGGAGCTCTGGTTGAAAAAATTAAAAAAGCCTGCAAAGCTGGATACGAGCTGGATAATGAACGGATTATTACAAGTATTTCGTTGGGATTTGCCACCAAAACCCGGGAGCAGGAACCTTTTGAAAAAGTATTCAGGTTAGCCGAGGAGTCGATGTACCGAAAAAAACTACTGGACTATAAAAGTTTTCATTCTACCGTCCTGAATTCCATTAAAACCACCCTCTTTGAAAAAAGTAACGAAACCGAAGAACACGCAGAGCGGATGGCCAGTATGGCTAAGCAATTGGGGCAGGTCTTGGGGCTGGATCAGGAGGAACTGGTAGCTTTGGAATTGGCGACAACCCTTCATGATATCGGAAAAATTAGCATCGACAGCAAGCTACTTCAAAAAAACGGTCAATTGACTGATGATGAGTGGCTGGAAGTCAGAAAGCATCCTGAGGTAGGCTATCGAATTGCTCAGACAGTGCCGGAATTGCGCAAGATCTCTGAATATATTCTTTGTCACCATGAGCGCTGGGATGGCGCCGGTTACCCCCAAGGTCTAAAAACCGATGAAATTCCCCTGTTGGCCCGGATTCTAGCTATTGTGGACGCCTATGATGCAATGACCCGGGACCGACCCTATCGCAAAGCAATGACAAAAAAGGACGCCATTGATGAGTTAAAGCGTAATGCCGGCACTCAGTTTGATCCGGTTCTGGTGGGGGTGTTCATTAAGGATGTAATCGAAGAAAATGTGATTGAATAGGAGCTCGATAAGGCAGATCCTGACCAAAGATTGAATGCACAATACAAGACGGTTTCAAATTCTTAATTATATTTAAAACAGTAGAAAGGCGGAATAAATCCCCTTTGGATCAGGAAACTCCCGAACTTGATGGGATTTTTAAAAAAGCTTATCAACAGGCCAATGATAACGTCATCAGAAATATAGATTTAACCGGTTAAGTAATGCTTGTAATTCTTTGAAACTAGTGATATAATTCATTTTACAAATATATACGCATTTAAATTGTGTAACGCTACTATTTTTAGGAGGAAATGATTTATGCTAACGAAACGACAGAACCTATTGGAAACGATTAAAGGTGGCAATCCGGACCGCTTTGTCAATCAGTATGAGGCCTTTGTGTGTACCGATGCCATTTACGGAATGATAATGGGTGATCCGATTACCGGACAAGGCGCTTTTCCCATGCCTGGTGGCGAACCGGCAAAGAATGCCTGGGGCATTACCTTTGCCTGGCCAGCGGGAACCCCCGGAGCATTTCCCTTACACGATAAGGAACACAAGGTGCTCCAGGATATTACAAAATGGCGGGACGTTGTTAAGGCCCCTAAAACAGATTTACCAGCCGAAGCCTGGGCCCCGTTTTTACCAGCCATTGAAGCAATTGACCGTAACGAGGTATTCGCCACCGTCTTTGTGGCTCCGGGAGTCTTTGAACAATGCCATCATTTAATGGGGATGGAAGATTGTCTGATGGGTTTTTATGAGGAACCGGAAGAAATGCATGCCTTAATTGATTACATTGTTGAATATGAACTTCGCTATGCCGCGGAATTGATCAAATATTACAAACCAGATTGTCTGTTCCATCATGACGATTGGGGCAGTTCTCTGAACTCGTTTATGGCACCGGAAATGTTTGCCGAGTTTATCGTACCGGCTTACAAAAAAATCTACGGCTTTTATAAGGCTAACGGTGTTGAGCTGGTGGTCCATCACAGCGATTCCTATGCCGCCAATCTGGTACCACTGATGATCGAAATGGGTATCGATATCTGGCAGGGCTGTATTTCTAATAATAATGTTCCCGACCTCATTAAAAAGTACGGCGGCCAGATCTCGTTCATGGGCGATATCGACAACTCCCTGATTGATGATGAAAACTGGACCCAGGAAAGTGTTGGCGCCGAAGTGCGCAAAGCCGTCGCCCGATGCGGTAAACACTATTACATCCCTTGTATTACCCAAGGTGGTCCCGGTAGTGTTTACCCCGGCGTTTATGAAGCGATTACTACGGAAATTGATCTGATCAATGCCGGAAAATAGTTAGTGCTGGAGAATAATTTACACCCTGATTAAACCAATCCATCATAAAATAAAACTTAGCTACAGCCGGAGACTTTTCTCCGGCTGTTGTCGTTTCTGGGAGTCGGATTATGATCGGTGTTTAATTGGTTATAATGATGGTATACAGTCGATATAAAGATAAACGGAGGGGAAAATGAAAAATACGGGTAAAAAAGAAAAAAATAGCAATAATGGAATACCAAAAGCATTTATAAAAGCACCGAAAAGAATACCGTTGTTACTTCGGATCGGATTGTACATCGCCAAAAAAGAAACCGGTAAAGACCTGATGCCGGCCCGGATGTTAACCTGGTATCCCAGAGCGGCCATTGGTTCCGGTGTTTTGGAGATGATGACTGCAAAAGGGAAGAATAATCAGGAGATGCGGCTACTCAATCTAGTTAGGCTCCAGGCCTCGTTAATCTGCTCCTGCTCATTTTGTATTGACATGAACGCCGTCGGGATCCTTAAAAATGGGATAACGGATGACGAGTTGGCAGTCTTACAGGGGCGTCGGAAGGTGCAGTCTGTTGATACATTTAGCCTGCGTGAGCTGCTGGCACTGGAGTACGCCATCAGTCTGTCACGTACCCCGCCCGATCTATCTGGTCAATTCATTAAAAATCTGACCTGTGAATTTACCGAAGCTGAAATCGTTATGTTGGCAAGTACCATTGCCAGTGTCAATTATTGGGCCAGACTGAATCAGGGGCTGGGAATACCGCCAGCAGGGTTTAGCGACCGCTGTTTACTCGATTACAAATGTTAGCTGGCAGTGGTGCTCCGATTGATTGAAAACTGCAAACGAGTAAGCGTACAAATTTCTTAAAACAGAGGATCATACCCTCTGTTTTTTCTTTTGTCCCGAAAACAGTAAGCCTTCACCTAATCTTCAGATAAGTTGAAAATGGTATACAAACAGCGATGTTACAATTTGGACATGAAATAAAAATGACGCTAAGAGGGATTTGGTGAGGTTAAGAATTTAGGCATTGACAAAGAGTGCCAGTGGGTATAGAATACCAATAGAACATATGTACTAATTTGAATGAGGTAGATTAAAAAAGGTGAGCCATGGAACGGATTATTTTACACTCGGATATAAACAGTTTTTATGCCAATGTGGAATGTTTATATCATCCCGAAATCAGAAATCTCCCGGTGGCGGTAGGGGGAAATCCGGAGAAGCGCCATGGGATTATTTTGGCCAAGAACCAGAAAGCCAAGGAAGCTGGCGTCAAAACCGGGGAAGTGCTATGGCAGGCCCGGGCAAAATGTCCCGAGTTGGTGGTCCGGGCCCCTAACTATGAATTGTATCTGCGCTTCTCTCGGCTGGCTCGCAAGATTTACAATCGCTATTCCGATCAGGTGGAGCCTTTCGGCCTGGATGAAGCCTGGCTGGATGTCACTAACAGTGCCCGGATTTACGGCAGCGGCCCAGTGATCGCCGAAAAAATCAACCGGGATATTCAGGAAGAGTTGGGAATCACGGTGTCCATTGGGGTTTCCTGGAATAAGATCTTTGCCAAGTTTGGTTCGGACTACCAGAAACCCAATGCCATCACCGTGATTACCCGGGATAATTATAAAAAAATTGTCTGGCAGCAGGAGGTCGGAGATCTCCTCTATGTGGGTCGCTCAACCAAGAAAAAATTGATGAAATATGGCATCTATACAATCGGACAATTGGCAAAAACGTCCCTGGATTTTCTGGTGCTTCAATTTGGCAAAATGGGTGCCGTGTTATGGCGGTTTGCCAATGGGTTGGACGATAGCCCGGTCAAATCCTTTGACGAGCATTATAACGGCAATGAACGGATCCTTAAAAGCATTGGCAATAGCATCACCACTCCCCGGGACTTAAAAGACCTGAAGGATGTGAAATTTATCATCTACATGCTTACCGAAAGTGTCGCCATGCGGTTACGGGAAACCGGCTGCTATTGCCTGACCGTGGCGATCCATGTAAGAAACAAAGAATTACACAGCTTCACCCGGCAGTTGAAACTGGTCAAGCCCTCGGATCTGACCCGGGAAATAGCGGAAGCGGCCATCGCACTGTTTGAAAACAATTATGATTTTAGCTCGGATATCCGCTCCATGGGGGTGCGGGTCACCGATCTGGTACCGGACTCAACCCCGATTCAGCTCGATCTGTTTGGCAATGAAGAACTCCGGGTGCGGCAGGCTCGGCTTGATGAGACCGTCGATGACTTGCGCAAGCGTTTTGGTAATCTGGCGGTGCGGCGGGCGGTCACCATCGGGGATCAGATGAGCTGCCTGGACCCCAAAAAAGACCACATTATCCATCCGATTGGTTACTTTTAAAGGAGGTGTTAGAGAAGAATGGCAATTAAAAAGTTTGTCCAGGTGATTGCAAAATTTGAAGAAGATGGAAAAATTATTCCTTTAAAGGTTTTATGGGAGGATGGTCGGGTTTTTATAATCGACCGGGTTTTGGATATGCGCCCGGGTGTTTCCCTGAAGGTCGGCGGACAGGGCATTCGCTATACCTGCCGGATTCAGAATAAAGAGGTCTGTCTCTATTATGAAGCACCCAAATGGTTTGTGGAGGGCAAGGAAAGATAGGGAATAAAGCATGATACGAAAAATAGACAAGGAAAGAAGAATCCTCACCTTGATGATAAGAATCTATTGCCGTAAAAAACATCGTTCGCAGCATCTGTGTGATGAGTGCCAGGCTCTGTTAAGCTATGCCTTGAACCGCCTGGATCATTGCCGCTATGGCGAAAACAAGGGTTTTTGCAGTCAGTGTCCAAGCCACTGCTATAATAAAGAGAATCAGGTGAAAATTCGAGAAGTGATGGGTTTTAGCGGACCGCGGATGATTTTTTATCATCCTGTCATGGTCATCAGACATCTGCTGTCGTAGTACGACAGCAGATGTTTTTTACGTCAAATTTGGGGTTCAGGCATGGCCCAGAAATCCTGCAAACCCTTTTTTAGCTCGGCCTCAGTCCGAATCCGGCGGTGGGGAAACCACTCACGGGGAAACAGTTGGCGATAGCTGAGGCTGCCAAACCGCTCATCGATGAGGACGATCACCCCCCGGTCAGTTTCGGTTCGGATCACCCGTCCAGCGGCCTGAAGCACTTTGTTCATCCCGGGGTAGAGGTAGGAATATTCATAGCCGGCGTTGTTCTTTTCATTAAAATAATCGCGGATGATATCGCGCTCAAAACAGATTTGAGGCAGACCCACACCTACAATAATGGCGCCGATGAGTCCCTCGTGCTTTAAATCCACCCCTTCGGAAAAGATCCCGCCCAGCACCCCGAAGCCCAGCATGCCGACCTGGGCAGTGCCGGGTTTCGGTCGGAACTGATTCAGGAATAGCTCGCGGTCGGCCTCGTTCATTTCAGGGGATTGCCGGATGGTGATGATCTCCGGGTAGGTTTCGGTAAAAATCTCAAATACCGCGTTCATATATTTATAGGAAGGAAAATAGGCCAGATAGTTGCCTGACTGCTGCTCCAGTACGGCTTTGATACACGTGGCAATGGTGGGATAGGTCTTTTCCCGGTTTCGAAAGGTGGTTGAGATGGTATCGGCAATCAGCAGTTCCCGGTTTTTGATATTGAAGGGAGAGGGCAGGCTGATTTTATAGCTGTCAGGATCGCCACCCAGAATTTCTGCAAAATAGTTAAGGGGAGACAGGGTGGCAGAAAAAAAGATCGCAGCCCGGCCGCGCTTAATGGCTTCGCCCAGCAGGTAGGAAGGGTCCAGACAAAAGAGCTTTATTTTGGTGTCACCATTGGCGTTTTCGACGTAGGTCAGATAGCGGTCATCGTAAAACTCGGCGGTGCGCATAAAGGTCAGGACGTTAAAATACAGTTCCAGCAGCTGTTTGTGGGATTCGTTGCCCTCATTTTTTACCAGCCACGCTTCGGCCAGATTAATAAACTTCAGCAGTAGCGGCAAGAAATCTTTGGGGGCCTCCGGCTGGCGATAATGCTGGCTGATCTCAGCCAGTTTCCGCAGCCCGATCATGTGGCTGTTGATTTTCCCCAGGGCTTTAGCGATACCGGGATCGGTATCCTTAAACAGGCGTTTCAGTTCCAGAAACGGTTTTTTATAAAGTTCGGCCGAAAACATCGACCGGGCCCGATCCACCAGATTGTGAGCCTCGTCAATCAGAAAGGTATAGTCGCCGCCATTATCGGTAAAAAAGCGTTTGAGATAAACCCGGGGATCAAAAACATAGTTGTAATCACAGATCACGCAATCACACCAGAGGGTTAAATCCAGGGAAAATTCAAAGGGGCAGACTTGATGCTTGTGAGCATAGTCTTCAATGATCGGCCGGGTCAAGCGGTTTTCCTGCTCCAGCAGGTCAAGAATAGCTGGATTAACCCGGTCGAAATGACCCCGGGCGTAGTCGCAGTGATCGGGATCACAGATGGTTTCTTCCTGAAAACAGATTTTATCCTTGGCGGTAAGGGTGACGCTTTTAAAAGCCAGCCCCTGGTCCGCCATTTTAGCAAAGGCTTCCTCGGCCACCTCCCGGACAATGGTTTTGGCGGTCAGATAAAAAATTTTAGCGGTATGCCCTTCAGCCATCGATTTGATCGCGGGAAACAGGGTGGACATGGTTTTTCCGATCCCGGTGGGAGCCTGAACAAACAGCTTTTTATGTTCGGTAATGGTTTTATAAACCGCCACCGCCAGCTCTCGTTGACCCCGGCGATAGCTCTCAAAGGGAAAATCCAGGGCCCTGATGGCGGCATTTCGTTTGGTTACCCAGTCGCTAGTCAGGCTGGCCCAGACCAGGTATTGATTAATCAGATCATAAAAGAAAGTGGTCAGTTCGGTTTGGGTAAAGACTTTTAGAAATTGCTTGATCTCATCACTCTCACGTTGAAAATAGGTCAGCTGGACGCCAATTTCTGGCAGCTCATTTTGGATAGTATAAATAAACGCATAGCATTTAGCCTGAGCCCAATGGGTTTGACTATAATCTTCGTCGATGTCCGAAAGGGACTGGCTGGTGGACTTGATCTCGTCCACGACAACCCCCGTGTCAGTGGTGATGATGCCGTCGGCACGGCCTTCGATAAGGAAGTAGAAGCCTTCATATGCGAGGTTGTATTTTAGTGATACCTCTGCGGTATAGCCCTTGTCCTGATTGTCTTTTTGTACCTTCTGGTGGGCTCGGGTTCCTTCCAGAGCACTGGCATTGCTGATAAATTTAGAATCAATATTTCCGGAACGGAGCATAAATTCCACCAGATTCCGGACGGATAGTTTTATTTCGGGTTGATTGGTCATCGTTTCACCTGTTGTTTTACTTGTTTTATTTTATAAAATGTCTTGATTTAAAAATTTGTTAAAAACTCATCATTTCATTTTTATTGGTATCATCGTTAGTTTGGTCAGAGATCTGATTTTTATTTTTTAAAAATTCAATATACTGGTTCCCCCAAATTTCTAATTCATCCAACACTGGCTTGAAATTTTTTCCGAGGTCGCTCAGCGAGTATTCGACCCGGGGTGGTATTTGATTATATACGGTTCTGATAATCAATCCGTGATCTTCCAACATTCGTAGCTGCTTAGTCAGCGTGGTGGAAGTTAGAGAGGGGAGTGTTCTTTGTAATTCATTAAATCGAAGGGTGCGTTCACTTAAACAGTGCATAATAAGCAACGTCCACTTTCCGGTCAGAATTTTTTGTGTTGTCACAAATGGACAGATGCCAAATAAATCGTTTTCCATGATACCTCCTGAGGATACTATCTAATAAGGTAGTAACAATACTAAAACATCGTACTTGTATTATTTGTTATATGATATAAAATTATAATATAACTGGCAGAGATGTCAAATCAATAATGAGCGAAGGAGAAAAAATGGAAGCAGTGTATGATTATTTGAAAAATTGCGGTACGTATTTTTTAGCAACGGAAGAAGGCGATCAACCACGCGTTCGTCCTTTCGGAACAATCAACATCTTTGAGGACAAACTTTATATTCAAACAGGGAAAATAAAAGCTGTTTCAAAACAGATGATGACAAATCCGAAGGTTGAAATTTCAGCTTTTAATGGTGAAACATGGATCCGACTTCAAGCAGTTGCCGTTGAAGATGATCGACTTGAAGCAAAACAAAGTATGTTGGATGCTTACCCAAGCTTACAAGATATGTACTCAGCCAATGACGACAATACACAAGTATTATATTTAAAAGATGCAGTAGCAACTATTTCGTCTTTTACGGCCGAACCAAAGGTCATTGAATTCTAGAGACTAATTTCTAAGAATCGGAATTCAGGCAAAACCCAGTGGATCTGGAATTCTGGATGAGTTAATAATTTAAGCAGGTTTAATTTATAGTGTAATTAACTGCGATCAGGTAAAAGACAAGTAGTTCGTAAAATTATAGTCTTTTGATTCATTATAAAAAAAGTGTTTGCTGTTATAACAGGAAACACTTTTTTTATAATGAATTGTAATGATTGCAATTGAGCAGATGCCAATTAATTTAGTTCCATTTAATTAAGAAGAAACGATAGCGGGAGGAAATCGTTCCTTAAGTAATGCTTAATTATGCATCGTTTTCACGTTGATTTTCGATGGAAAGTGATCAGAAATTACATAAAAATAAAGACGTTAAAAAGGAAGGAAAGCAATAAAAAAGCAATAGTTTGCAATTTTGTTCGTTTTGTTATTTGTTAAAGTTATCACATCATATGAAATTTCTAGCAAGAAATAATTTTGCCAAGCATCGGTTAAATATAAAATAAAGCGAGCAAAAAAACAAACTAAACAGTTGCTCCAATAAATATCAATTATTTTCCTTTTAATATACTAGAAAAATCAAAAAGTGTTTCACCTTAAAATATAAATTTTGAAAAATAGTATGTGAAACCATTATTATATAGTGCAAACAAATATTAAAGTTACCCGAATAATAAACGCCCAAACTTAGTAATTCCGACAAACTTGATTTGTTAAATAACGAACAATATATTTCTGTTTTGAAAATTGTTTGAGAAATAACAAACAAGTAAATGCAATATATTGTCGCAAAAAGGAAAAATATTGACATAAATAGTGAGAGGTGTTAACCTTATGAAAATTATAAAGCAGACGTGCACAAATTGGGTTTTAACAAAAACGCAAGAATTGAATTATAATAGGAGGTTTATGAAAATGGAATTTGGACTAAGAGAGTGGAAACTGAGTGATGCTGAAAGTATCGTACCCCTGGCCAATAATGAAAAGATAGCGAGAAATCTGAGAAATACATTTCCCTATCCCTATACGTTAGATGATGCACATCTTTTTATTTCAAAAAGTATTCATAAGAATAAACGGAAACTGTTAAACAGAGCGGTTGTTATTGATGATTTAGCATCCGGGTCGATCAGTTTACTTATGCAGGAGGATGTTAGCAGTAAAAGCGGAGAGCTGGGTTTTTGGTTAGGCGAACCCTTCTGGGGGAAGGGGATCATGACCCAGGCGATTAAACAAGTCTGTGAAAATGCCTTTGCAGAGTCGGATGTTGTAAGAATTTATGCCCGTCCTTTTTCAGAAAACCAGAAGGCTCGAAGAACGCTTGAAAAAGCTGGGTTTGAACTGGAAGGTGTTTTTCGAAAGAGTATTTGTAAAAATGGAGTAATTCAAGACTCTTGTATGTACGCATTGACAAAATAAACTCAGACAGTTTTAATAAACAGACCACAAGTAAAATTACTGAAAAAATGGGTAATTTTAAAAAAAGAACTTCGAAAGAGGTTCTTTTTATTTGGGTGTGATTAAATGAATGCTAAAAAGGGAATGAAATAGAACAACAAACAAAAAGGGCTAATCAAGCTAAAAGAGGAATAATAAAATTTACAAATGTGATCGGAAATAAATTGCAAATCAAAAACAAAAATAATATGGTGATGATTGACCTGTGATAAAAAGCTGCTATGTAGAATGAGACAGATAACGAGAAAATATAGATTATTCAGAAAAATACGAAAAGTAAACGAGTACAATGGCGTCAAAAATAGATTAACTGATATATTTTACTAAAAAAACCATTGACAGTCTCATTGAATACGAGTACAATGATGTTGAAAATGCAATAGTAATTACAATTTTATTTACGGTTTGCGAAAAAGATCACAAAATTCTGAAAATCTTTAGTGCTTCCCCGTCAAATTTTGAATAATATTAAGAAAGGAGTAGTAAAAGAATTGCATCATATATGGAAGGGATGGTGCAAAATAAATATCGGGTGAAGGAACGAATGGATAAATTAAGTGTTTGATTGTTGGAAGATGAGGACTGACTGTTCATGCATGTGATGCAAACAGCCATTAAAAAAGGAATTGATATTTAAGTTTATACTAAAAAGGAGAAAAAATGATGAACAAACCATTAAAAAAGTCGGCCATTAATCTTTATGGATTGCCGTCGTTCGGATTTCAGACCATGGTCAATATTGAAGTTATGTTTTTTGCAGCATTTCTTACAGATTTTGCAAAAATACCGTTGGCTTTGGTAAGTACTATCTTATTGGTAACCAGTATCGTAGATATTGTTGCAGTACCAACCGCGGGGGTTATTTTAGAAAAAAGCAACATGAAATGGGGTAAATACCGTTCATGGCTGCTGGTTGGACCACCCGTCGCGGCACTCTTTTATATTTTGCAGTTTTCACAAATTGGTGGCACAGCAGAGATTAATGCCATTATTATCTTTTTAGGATTTGCCATCAGTCATCTGGTCTGGAATACATTCTATGCAGCCCATATTTCGATGAACAATTCACTGACCACCATTCGTGAAGAGCGAATCTCCATGGCCAGCAACCGGGGGATGTTTAATGCTGCTGGTGCTCTGGCGTTTTCTTACTTTGGCGTAAAAGCAATCACTGCCATCGGCGCTGGTGTTGGCAACCCAGTTTTAGGCTATACTTATATGGCAGCGATTACTGGTGCGATCATGATTACTTGTAACATCATTTATTATGTTATCACAAAAGAATATGCTCAAAACGGTACAGAAGTTAAAGCTGGAAAACCAGCTGAAAAGATGTCTATTGGAGAAATGCTCAAACAAATTGTTGTTAATCCGCCTTTGTTGGGATTAATGTTAGTAGAACTGGGTAGATATTTAGGTCGGTTTGTAATTTTTGGAATGGCATTCTACTACTTTAAATATGTTATCGAAGATCTGCCGGGATTAGCTTTGTTTATGACAGGATTAACCATTTCAAGCTTCTTTGCAGCCATGATTGCGGCACCGATTGCCAAGCGTCTAGGCGAAAAAACAACCTACATGATCGCACTGAGTCTTTTAGTTATCGGCTTATTACTGGTGTGGTTTATGCCGCTTGAAGCAACCGCATTTAAGATTATTATGTTTGTTGCCTATATTGGCTATGGCTTGCCTGATTCACTGGGTGTTGCCATGTACTCTGCAACGGTAGATTATGGTGAATGGAAAACAGGGAAAAATGCTCGCGGTTTCATTATGTCACTGATCAGTTTCCCAATAAAAATATCGATCTTTATCCGTTCGGTAATCATTGCAGCAGTTTTAGGTTCTGTTGGTTACGTAGCTGATATGGCGGTAACACCAGAACTGGTACAGGCAATTAAAAATGGCTTTGCATTATATCCAGCAATCATTATGGTTATCGGATTAGTGTTAATGTTTGGACTATATACATTAACACCAACAAGAATGGCTGAAATGAACAAAGAAGTTGCTGAACGAAAACAACAGGGATAAATCTTATTTTTCGACCGAAGCGCGTTATACTCGCTTCGGTTCGAAATGATAAATCCATTTAAAAACCATAAAAGGAGAAAATATGATGCTAACAAAAAGACAAAACCTTGCGGAAGTATTAAAAGGTGGAAATCCAGACCGCTTTGTCAAACAATATGAAGCGTTTGCGTTAATGATGAAAACTCCGATTAGCCGTTTAAAACCGCCAGTAGGGGGGCAAATTGTTAATGAATGGGGTGTTACTTTGAGCTGGCCGGAAGGGCAGTTAGGTTCATTCCCGGTTCATGACAAAGAACATATTGTGATTAAAGATATTACGAAGTGGCGGGATTACGTGAAAGCACCAAAACTTGAATATCCCGAGGAAGCTTGGGCGACTGCCATTGCTGATGCCAATGCTGTTGATCGGAATGACAAGTATGTTACTGTTTTTGTTGCTCCGGGCCTTTTTGAACATGTTCATTATCTGATGAGTATGGAAGAAGCCTTAATGGCTTATTATGAAGAACCTGAAGCGATGCATGAACTGATTGACTACCTGGTGGATTTTGAACTTCGGTTGGCTAAAGAGTTTGTCGATCATCTTCATCCGGATGCTGTTTTCCATCATGATGACTGGGGCAGCCAGATTAACTCTTTTATTTCACCGGCAATGTTTGAAGAATTTTTTGAGCCCGCTTACAAGAAGATCTATGGCTATTATAAAGATAATGGTGTTGAACTAATTGTTCACCACAGCGATAGCTATGCAGCTAACCTGGTGCCATCCATGATTGAAATGGGCATTGATATCTGGCAGGGAGTCATGAATACCAATAATATTCCTGAATTGATCAAAAAATATGGCGACAAGATTACCTTTATGGGTGGTATCCATAGCGGTCTTGTTGATTTCCCGGGCTGGACACCGGAAATTGTCGCTGAATATGTTAAAAAAACCTGTCAAGAAAATGGAAAACTGTATTTTATTCCATCTCAGACCTCCGGCTTGCCAATTGACTCGTTCCCCGGTGTATACGAAACAATTAATACTGAAATAGACAAAATGTCAAAGGAAATGTTTTGATTTAGGGAAATACGCTAATCAAATCTAATTTTTATTTATGATTTGATGAAGGTTTATGATTACAGACAGGAAGTCTTTTCAAGATCTGAATCGACTTCTTGTCTGTATTATTTTAGAGATAAATATCTTGAGGTGGATTATGAACAAAAAACAGCTATTCGGAATGATCATGAGCATAGGGGTACTGATTGCAGTTTTCCTTCTGCCAATTCCAGAAGGTTTGACGGATATTGGATTTATTACCATAGGACTTTTAATTTTCTTTTTGATCATGCTGATAACAGAAGCACTACCAGTAGGGGTTATCTGTTTCTTAAGTCTGGCTTTGCTGCCAATTCTGAGCGTAACTAAAAATCTTGCAACCGGCTTGGTTGGATTTAGCAATACGATGTTGTTTTTTGTACTGGCTTCGTTTGGTTTGGCTGAAGCAGTGACATCAACGCCAATTGTGCAACGCGTCCTCCATCTTTTACTGGAGAAGTTTGGTAAAAACGTAAAAACATGTATTTTAGCAATCATGGTTGCTGGAGGGCTGATCTCATCGGTGGTTACGGATGTGCCGACGGTGGTTGTTTTTATGGGAATTGGAGCAGGCTTTTTAAAACTATTCAAAAATGAAGCGGACCGTAAAAAAACAGCAAGACCACTAATGATCGGGATCCCGGTCGCCATCATGCTCGGCGGAGTCATGACCCCTGCTGGTAGTGGGATTAATATCCTAACTATCGGTTTATTGCAAAACATTGCCGGTATTCAGATTACCTTTATTCAATGGATGATTTGTGCCATTCCCATTGTTGTGTTAATGGTGCCATTTTCCTGGTTTGTGTTGATGAAAATATATCCGCCGGCTGAAATTGATCAGTCAGAAATACAGGGATATTTAAAAACCATTGCCGTAAAAGAAAAGATTTCAAAAATCGAATGGAAAGTTATTACCATCGCTTCAGGGATGATGTTTTTCTGGATTCTCAGTTCCTTTGTATCAGGAATTGATGTTACCGTGGTTGCTCTGATAGGATGTTCGCTATTTTTCCTGCCAGGGATCGATATTTTAACCTGGGATCGCTACATCAAAGCGGTAAGTTGGACTTCTTTTGTTTTGATTGGGACGGTTTTATGTATTGCCAACACCATTGTGACCAATGGCGTCAGTGAATGGTTTGTCATTCATGTCTTACCCACCAGTCTGACTATTTCAACAATGGAAGGGGTATTCTTTGTCGCGGCAATGTGTTTTATCATTATGTTGGTTGTACCGGTAGCTCCTGCTTTGATTGGGGTGTTGACACCGGTAATTATCAGCTTGGCGGCAACAACGGGTATTCATCCGGCATTGCTAATTATTACTCTGGGATTGTGTGCCGGTAATTGTTATCTGTTCCCCATTGATACCATTCCGCTGATAACCTATACGGCTGGTTATTACAAGATGACGGATATGCCAAAGGCAACGATTTGGATGCAACTGGCCTTTATCATACTCTGTACACTTTGGTTGCCCATTGGCGGTAAGATTGTCGGGCTTGCGTAAAATGATCGCTTCTTGATCGGATCATTTTTAGTTAAGAAAAGCGTGAAATTAAAAATATTTTCTTAATATATAAAAAAAATGGCGGCTAATTTTGATAACGAGACAGAAAAAATAGAGAGAATATAAAAAGTATATTAGAATTACATAATGTACTAGTTAAATAAGTGACACAATAAGAATGGAAAAATAACTATTTTTACGAATGAAATCTAAAACGCTCCGAACAAAGACACTGTTCAGGGCGTTTTTTTTTAACCGTTTACAGAATTATGAATAGAATTTGTAAAAAAAGGAAAGTATAAAAAATAGTAGTAAATAGTGGGTTGATCGCTTGGAAACGTTAAAATAATAACAAGATATTTCACTTACTAAAGTTTGTTTGAGAAATAACAAACAAGTAAAGATAATAAATTGTCTCGATATAGAAAAATATTGACAGATAGTATAAAAGATGGTAACCTATGGAAAAATCTGTATATACATGTGCATAATTAATCGCAGAGAAAAATGTAAGATGTAATAAACAGAGCTTTGGTAAAAGGAGGTTGAAAAAACCAAGCAGATTATGAGTAATCCACAAATGTTTAAATGCAATGCCCGTAGAATCGACAGTCGGTAGCCGATTGTTGAATAGCCAATTTGAAAAGGGATTCAGAGAATCAGGAAATTATTTTAAAAAGGAGAATGACAGGATGAAAACAGATGTACAGATCGCACAGGAAGCTAAAATGCAACCGATTGCACAGGTGGCCGAAAAATTGGGGATCACTGGAGATGAACTGGAACTTTATGGCAATCATAAAGCCAAGGTATCTTTGTCGGTATTAAAAGACAACCAGGATCAGCCAGATGGGAAGCTTATCCTAGTGACGGCCATTAATCCGACCCCGGCGGGAGAAGGAAAAACAACAACTAATGTAGGTCTTTCAATGGCCTTGAATTATATTGGCAAAAAAACCATAACCACCTTGAGAGAACCATCATTGGGACCCTGTTTTGGAGTCAAAGGCGGAGCAGCTGGTGGTGGATACGCCCAGGTTGTCCCGATGGATGATATCAACTTGCATTTTACCGGTGATTTCCATGCGATAACCTCGGCTCACAGTTTGCTGGCAGCACTTTTGGATAATCATATCCACCAGGGAAATGCACTAAATATTGATATGGACCGGATTGTTTGGCGGCGCGTTGTGGATATGAACGATCGGGCTCTACGAATGATCACCGTTGCTCAGGGAAGTCGGGCCAATGGAGTCGAGCGTGAGACCGGGTATGACATTACCGTAGCATCAGAAATTATGGCGATCCTCTGTCTGGCTTCCAGTCTCACAGATCTTAAAGATCGGTTGGGCCGAATGATTGTGGCTTATAATACCGAGGGTAAAGCAGTGACAGCGGCTGATCTGGAAGCCACCGGTGCCATGGCATTGCTACTTAAAGATGCCATTAAACCCAATCTCGTTCAGACGCTGGAAAACACTCCGGCGTTTATCCATGGTGGTCCCTTTGCTAATATTGCCCATGGTTGCAACTCCGTTCTGGCCACCAGAACGGCCTTGAAGCTGGCGGATTATGTGGTCACCGAAGCAGGATTTGGAGCGGATCTGGGAGCAGAAAAGTTCTTTGACATTAAATGCCGTTACGCCGAGCTTAAACCTAATGCGGTGGTCATCGTTGCCACTGTCCGGGCGCTGAAAATGAACGGTGGGGTTGTTAAAACAGAACTTTCCAAAGAAAATGTAGAAGCCGTCACCTCAGGAAGTGCTAACCTGATCCAACATTTGGAAAATCTCCAAAAATTCAAGGTGCCGGTTGTTGTCGCACTCAATAAATTCCCGACCGATACGGAGGCAGAATTTGATGCGGTAAAGAAAGCCTGCGAACATAAAGATGTCAAGGTGATCCTTTCTGATGTGTTTTCGCAGGGCGGAAAAGGTGGCGAGGAACTGGCCAGAGAAGTAGTGCAACTCTGTGACCTGGGTGAATCTCAATATCAACCCCTTTATTCGCTTGAACTTCCGCTTGAAAAGAAAATCGAAACCATTGCCAAAGAAATTTACCGGGCGGATGGGGTAGAATACGAGCCAGAAGCTAAAAAACAACTGGACGAGATTGTGGCCCTGGGATTTGACCACCTACCAGTGTGTATGGCGAAAACCCAATATTCCTTCTCAGATGATCAAACCTTATTAGGCGCACCTCAAGACTTCAATATCCATGTTAAAGAAGTGCGACTATCTGCTGGAGCCGGATTTGTAGTGGCGATCACCGGAACCATAATGACCATGCCAGGTCTGCCTAAAGTGCCTGCTGCAAATGGTATGGATATTACCGAAGATGGTGAAATAATCGGACTATCCTAATTATATTGAATGCGTGATGAAGCGTTCACGCGGCGTTTGCACAAAGATTGAGCCGGTGATAAAACAATGCGCAAATCAGCAATTTATCCGATCAAACGGTTTTTCTGCCGGTTTTTTGGTGTAGTAGTAAACATAAAAAACACAGATCACGTGCTTGTGAGTCTGTGTTTTTTTTTGCGAAACAGGTTATAAAATAGTTTCAGTCTGTTAGCTTATTAGTCAGGAATTTTGGGAATAAACCAAAAAACGCTTATCTGAATCAAAGAAAAGACTTGTAAAAAATAATAAAATGAGGTACCTTAGTGTCAATAAGAGAATTATTAATGATTAAAAGTATGGGGACTTTATTTGTATTCTGGACAGGTTCAAATTTTCAAGAGAATGGAGAGAGTAGAATGAAGATTGGCATTATTGTATTTTCCAAAACCAACAATACGTTTTCAGTTGCCAAAAGGCTGAGGGATGCTCTGGCAGATAAAGGGCTGGAGGTAGAAATTGAACAGGTTATTCCGGAAGATGATGCTCCTGGTGTTAAGCCACCGATTGTATTTACCAATAAGCCGGATGTTTCGCCCTATGATGTGGTGATCTTTGCCAGTCCGGTATGGGCCTTCTCATTGGCGGGAGTAATGGCGGAATATCTTGAACAAATTTCATCTCTTCAAGGCAAACGGGTCTTTAGTTTTGTTACTAAGCAGCTAGCTTCTAAAATTACTGGTGGAAACAAGGCCAATCGACAGATCAAATCTGCAGTGGCAGTAAAAGATGGCACGGTGGAAAAGTCCTTTATTGTCAGCTGGAAAAATAAAAAAAGAGAGCAAGAGATTGAGGGCTTAATTGCAGAAATTTTAAAAGCCGTTTAAGGGTCATCAGGATTAGGCTTAAAAATTTGAGATAATGTAATTTGTTAAAAAAGTGCTCCTGGAGAAAAAAATCTTCAGGAGCTTTTTTATGTGAGCGATGAGGATGGAAAATACAAAGTTCTATTTTGGCGGATTTAATGGGGCATATCGTTTGATGATTTTTTCGGCAGTTTTAACTCCGTCAACCGCTGAAGACATAATTCCACCGGCGTAACCAGCGCCCTCACCCATCGGATAGAGTCCGGAAATATTGGCGACATGATCATCGTTGCGGTTGATACGAACTGGCGAAGAACTGCGGGTTTCGACCCCGGTCATGACACTGTCATCCATGGCAAAGCCAGTCATCTTTTGATCAAAATGAACCAGGGCTTCCTTCATGGTGGCGACCACATAATCGGGCAGGCAGTCTTTCAATTGAGCAAGCTTAAGTCCCGGGGCATAGGTTGGCTTAAGCTGCCCCCAATGGGTGCTGGGTCGATCCGCCAGAAAATCGCCCACCAACTGTGCCGGGGCATAATAATTTTGGCCCCCCAGAGTAAAGGCCAGGGTTTCCCATTTACGCTGAAAGGCGACTCCGGCCAGGGGATGACTGTCGCCGAAGTCTTCGGGTTGCACTCCGACGAGCAAGGCCGCATTGGCATTTTCACCATCGCGTCGGTGTTCGCTCATGCCGTTGGTGACAACCCCGTTTGCTTCAGAAGCAGCAGCTACCACATAGCCGCCGGGACACATGCAGAAGGTGTAAGCTGAGCGGCCATTGGGGGAATGATAGGAAAGCTTATAATCCGCAGCCCCCAGTCCCATCGTGCCGGCGGCTTGACCATATTGGGCGTTATTGATGAGGTTCTGGGGATGCTCAATCCGCACGCCGATAGAAAATGCTTTTGGGGTCATGGTGACGCCTCGATGATGAAGGGTATAAAAGGTATCCCGGGCACTGTGACCGATTCCCAGCAAAGCGACCTGGCAGTCAAGGGTTTCATGTTCATTGATAATTAATCCGGTGAGCTGGTCGTCCTCAATCAAAAAATCAGTCACTCGGGACCGAAAGCGTACCTCACCACCATTTGCAATGATCTCCTTGCGGAGTGTTTTTACCGTTTCGCGGAGCAGATCGGTGCCGATATGGGGCTTACTGAGATAGTGGATTTCTTCCGGCGCTCCGGCTGCGATAAACGCTTCTAGAATACTTCGACAGCGGGGATCATTAATCAGGGTGGTTAGTTTACCATCGGAAAAGGTTCCGGCGCCGCCTTCCCCAAATTGGACATTGCTGTTGGGATCCAGTTCTCCAGTCTGCCAGAAGGTGTCAATCTTGGCGGATCGGATATCCACCTCATCCCCCCGTTCAAGAATAATCGGGGCGTATCCGTTTCTAGCCAAGTTAAGACCAGCAAAAAGACCAGCGGGACCCAGGCCAATGATCACCGGTCGGTGTCGCATGGTGGTATTCCCTGGTGTCACTGGTTGATAGGATAAATCCGGACTGGGGATAACCCCGGATTTACCGCATTTTTTTAGAATGGCCCCCTCATTTTTGAGGCTGGCATCCACCGAATAGATATAGGCAATGGCACTTTTTTTGCGGGCATCAATGGATTTCTTAAATATTTGAAAGGTGATTAAGTCATGGGGTTTAATTTTAAGTTTGGTCAGAAGGGCATTTTTTAATGCCGCTGCTTCATTATCATTATTTTTAGCCTTCGTGATTTCAAGCTTTAGATTGGAAATTCGAATCATCCGATCCTCCTATAGTATTATTTAATGGAGACCATTATAACATGGCTTTTATCAAAATCAAAAAATATAGTGGGGTCGTTTTAAGCTCGTTTAACAGTAATGATGAAGAGCTGCTAAAAGAGTGCGTGTTGCCGATAAAAATTTCTTTAATCATCACAAAAAAAACGTCGAAACTTCACATTAAAAGTTGACAATAAAGTAGAAAAGTGTATAATTCAAATATAGGAGTAAGTAATCACTCCGGTAGGAGGGGCGACATGGGAAAATCTTTGATAAAAAGACATGAAAGCATCATCGTCTCAACCATCCAAACCTTAAATGCCGTTGGCCTTCAAAATTTATCGACAAAATTGATTGCCAAACAGGAAGGTGTTTCAGAAGGGACTCTATTTCGGCATTTCAAGACGAAAACAGATATTATGCTGGCAGTGGTGGATCATTTTTCCCAGTATGACGATGCCATCATTGAAACCTGTGTTTTAAAAAACTTTTCGCCACTTGAAACGATTCGTTATTTTTATAACGCCTATGCCGAATATTATCAGAACTACCCGGAAATAACGGTAGTGGTTCAAGCTTATGACAGCCTGATGTGCGATGCAAAACTATCCGAAAAAGTTAGTTCAATCATTTATAAACGATCCGACTTTATTACAAAAACCATTCAAGCAGCCATCGATCAGAATCTGATCCGAACAAATCTTGATCCGGCGGTACTTGAAAATATACTCACTGGCGGCAGCAAGGAAATTTGTCTGAAATGGCGAATGAACGCGTACAGCTTTTCGATCAAAGAAAAATCAGCGGAAATGGTTGAATTAATTTTAAGCGGTTTTATGAAAAACTGAGAAAAGGAGGGACACGATTGGCAGATCAATATATGAATGATCCGATGCAGGAAGTGTTTATTTTTGAAACATCCCAGCAATTGGAACAAATGGAACAGTCGGTGATTAAGACCGAAGCCCTGGGCAGCTATCCCAGCGAAATTATCAATGAGATATTCAGAATCATGCATACCATTAAAAGTTCAGCAGCGATGATGCTGATCAATAACATGTCGGTGCTGGCGCATACCACCGAAGATATGTTTTACTTTATTCGGGAAGAAAAGCCGGCAGTTATTGATGTATCAACGCTGTCAGATCTGGTGCTTGAAGGCATTGACTTTATGAAACTGGAGCTGGAAAAAATAAAAAATGGGGTAGAAGCCGACGGCGATCCGAAAAGTTTAACAGATAAGATCAAAGAGCATCTTAAGCAGCTCAAAGAAAGTAATAATCTGACCGATTCCCAGGTGATTAACAACGAACCGATAAAAGAAAAATATTATATCAGCTCGAACAAGGCAGCAAAAATCAGTGAGCTAAAAACCTATCAGGCCATTTTGCGATTCGATGAAGACTGCGGGATGGAAAATATCCGGGCGTTCACCGTGGTTCATAATTTAAAGGAGATTACCGAATCGTTTAAAAGCACTCCAGAAGATGTCATTAATGATCCGGATTGCGTGGAGACGATTAGACGGGATGGCTTCATTCTCCAAATTGATACCCTGGAGTCCGAAGAAAAACTGGCGACTTTTTTTCGCAGCTTGGCATTTATCGATCAATTCGAAATGGTTGAGCTGGATCAGACACAGAAAATCCAGGAAGCGATCTGTGGTCTTCTTTCAGAGGATACAATTAGTGTCCCCCAACCGAAAGAAACCATAACAGCTTGTGTTATCAACAAAGAGGCACCAGTAAATAATGGCAGCCAAAGCCAGAGTATCATTTCGGTTAGCGTTGAAAAGCTGGATAAACTGATGAATCTGGTCGGTGAGATGGTCATTTCTGAAGCGATGGTCACCCAGAATCCGGACCTTAAAGGCCTGGTGCTGGATAATTTTAGCAAATCGGCCAGGCAGCTCAAAAAAATAACCAATGAACTTCAGGATATGGTCATGTCCATTCGGATGGTTCCTTTAGGACCTACTTTTTTTAAAATGAACCGGATTGTCCGGGATATCAGCAAAAAGCTCGGGAAAGAAATTAACCTCGAAATTTTGGGCGAAGAAACCGAGGTAGATAAAAACATTATTGAGCAGATCGGTGATCCACTGATGCACATTGTCAGGAATTCCGCTGATCATGGGATTGAAGCTGCTGAGAATCGGGTTCGCCAGGGCAAACCCCGGACCGGGACCATCACTCTGGAAGCTAAAAATGCCGGCGGCGAGGTGTTAATTATCATCCGCGATGATGGTAAGGGGTTGAGCCGCGACGGAATCCTTCAAAAAGCTATGGAAAACGGACTAGTCGGAAATGAAGCCGCTAATATGATCGATACTGAAGTGTTCAACCTGCTTTTCTTACCAGGCTTCTCGACCAAGGAAGCGGTTACTGAATTTTCCGGTCGGGGGGTAGGTATGGACGTGGTAGCTAAGAATATTGAAGCAGTGGGCGGAAACATTCTGGTGGAAAGTGTCGAAGGACAGGGAACTGTCATTACCCTGAAAATTCCCCTGACGCTGGCCATTATCGAAGGCATGAATATCCGGGTTGGTGAAACCTGTTATACCCTGCCGATTATGTCCATTAAAGAATCTTTTATTCCCAAGGCTCAGGAGATCTTTCGGGATACCGATCAAAACGAAATGATTATGATCCGGGGCAAGTGTTATCCGATTATGCGACTTAAAGAGCATTACAAGGTTAAAACTGGAGCAACCGAGATTGAAGACGGCATTTTAATTATGCTAGAAGGAGAAACGAAAACCACCTGTCTTTTTGCCGATGAACTATTGGGCGAGCAGCAGGTCGTGGTTAAAACCCTGCCGAAGTATATTCGGCGGATGAAAAAAATTGATGGCCTGGCCGGATGTACCTTGCTGGGAGATGGTAATATCAGCCTGATACTGGATGTCAATGGACTAGTTACCCAGAAACGGCTTAAAAATTAGGTAAAGGAGGCGAAACGATGACGGAAGCGTTTGATGAATTTGATGAACTGGAGCTGGAAGAGGATGATGAAACCGAAGAAGGGAAGTATTTAACCTTTAATCTGGACAGTGAAGCCTATGGTCTTGAAATTATTTATGTTACAGAAATAATCGGGATTCAGAAAATAACCGAAGTGCCGGAGTTACCGGAGTATGTCAAAGGGATTATGAGTCTCCGGGGACAGATCATTCCGGTGGTGGATGTGCGCTTGCGGTTTGGGAAACCGGAACGGGAATACGATGAACGAACTTGCGTGATCGTTGTCGAGATTTCAGATATCACGGTGGGACTGATTGTCGATGGTGTTGCTGAGGTAGTGGCCATTCCTGAGGAAGATATTGTTCCCCATCCAGATTTGGATGAAACCGACGGTAGGCAATTTGTGAGAGGAATTGGAAAAGTCGGTCATGCGGTAAAACTCATTCTGGACTGCCAGAAATTGCTTGAGGATGATGAAATGGAAAATCACGTTCAAGAAGCCTGATTTGTGTATATAGGAACAAAATAAAAACTCAGATGGAGGAAACACGAGATGGAATTTTTTAGGAACCTTAAAATAAAACAAAAATTGGTCACCTGTTTTATTTTGCTTGCGGTAATAACCGGAATTGTGGGGGTATTTGGCATCTATACCATGAATACCATTAATACCCAGTCGGAAAACATGTACTATAACAATTTGGTGCCATCTCAAAAATTGGCCAGTGTTCAATCAGCCCTGGAAGATATCCGGGCCAATCAGTTACTGGCCGTTTATGAACGCAATCCGGGAACCCTGCAAACCCGTTTAGATGCTATTGTTACGGCAGTAGAAAGTGACAATGTTCTAATAAAAGAATATGAAGCGACCATCCAGGATGATCAAAATAAGGCCCTTTATGATACGCTGATTGAAAATATGGCGACCTACCGGGATGTGCGCAATGCTAATCTGGAATTGGTCAAAGCCCAGAAATATGATCAAGCACTGGCAGAACTTGCTGGTGTAACCCAGGCACGAGAAACCGTCGATAAGGATCTTCAAAGTCTTATTGATTACAACACAAAACTTTCCGAAGCGATTCTTACACAGAATACCGCAAACTTTACGACCCAGAGCGCTGTGATGATCGTTCTCATCATTGTCGGAATTGCATTAGCGGTGGGATTGGGATTGATCGTTGCCAATGGGATCAGCAAGCCCTTACGACGGATGGTTGATTCAGCTGAGGAAATTGCCAATGGGAATTTGGATGTGGATGTGAAAGTTGACAGCCGTGATGAAGTCGGCGAGCTGGGATTGGCTTTTATAAAAATGACCGATCATATTAATGACATTATGTCCAACATTGATTCCGCCGCCGAACAGGTGGCTGCTGGTTCCAAACAGATTGCCGATTCCAGTATGGGTTTATCCCAGGGTGCTACCGAACAGGCCAGCTCAATTGAACAACTAACTGCTTCGATTGAAGAAATTGCCTCGCAGACTCGTCTCAACGCTGATAATGCCGGTGAGGCGAATGAACTGGCGGAACTGACCAGAGAAAACGCCGTAAAAGGGAACAATGAAATGAAACGGATGCTACAATCGATGGAAGAAATCAATGAATCTTCAGCAAATATTTCTAAGATTATCAAGGTCATTGATGAGATTGCTTTCCAAACAAATATTTTGGCCTTAAACGCTGCTGTAGAAGCCGCCCGGGCTAGGCAGCATGGCAAGGGATTTGCAGTAGTTGCCGAAGAAGTTAGGAACCTGGCCGCCCGATCGGCAGATGCTGCCAAAGAAACGACCCGAATGATTGAAGGGTCCATTAAAAAGGTTGATGATGGCACAAAAATCGCCACAACCACAGCGCTATCCCTTAACATGATTGTCGACGATGTGGCGAAAGTTTCTGGCATTGTGGGAAATATTGCCTCAGCGTCCAACGAACAGGCGATTGGCATTTCCCAGATCAACCAGGGTATTATGCAGGTGTCTGAAGTTGTTCAAATGAACTCGGCAACATCAGAAGAAAGTGCCTCAGCCAGCGAAGAATTATCGAGTCAGGCAGAGTTGTTAAGAGAACAGGCAGCACGATTTGCTTTAAAAAAAAATAGCCGGTATGGCTATCGACAAAATGAAGAGTTAGCAATCGAAAGCCGCCCAAATCGGAAAGTGCCGGTTAATAATGCGACGTCAAAACCTAATAAAATTGCTTTAACCGATAATGAGTTTGGAAAATACTGAAATTAGATCCCAGAAATGGGGACAACGGTTTCTCAAGCGGGTAGAGAGGACGAGAAGAATTGCGAAAGAAAAATCAGATCAGCGTACTCATCGTTGACGACAGCCAGTCATTCCGGGAAATGGTGGCTAAAAAACTGGTCGTTGATCCGCAGATTCAGGTCGTTGCCACCGCATGTGATGCCTTTGATGCGCGCGATAAAATTCTTAAATACGATTTGGATCTTATTGTCTGTGATCAGGAAATGCCAAAAATGAGTGGTGTCGAATTTATCAAACGGTTGTTACCCCAATATCCTATCCCGGTGGTGATTGTCAGTGGTAATCCTAAGATTGGCCCTGAGGCCAGAGCAGTCGGAGCCATGGATTTTGTAGAAAAGCCGAATGGCGTATCTTCAAAAACCTTTGAAGACTTTCTTCTTGAGTTGATCCTGAAGATCCGCTTGGCGGTAAAGAGCAGGGTGATCCTTCCAGTGCAAAAGCCGATTCTCCAAAGAATCGAAAACAATCATATCCAGCAAATATCTGGCAATGGGCGGTCATCAGACCGGCTCATTGCCATTGGTGCGTCCACCGGTGGCACCGAAGCAATTTATCACATTCTTAAAAACCTGCGGGTGGATTCTCCGGGAATTCTGATTGTTCAGCATATTCCTCCGGTGTTTTCAAAGATGTTTGCCGAACGAATGGATGCCCAGACCCCTTTACAGTGTAAAGAAGCCCAATCCGGGGATTATCTGGAATCGGGAAGGGTATATATTGCTCCAGGAGATCAGCACATGCGCATTAAGCGAATTGGCGTAAAGTATCGAGTTGAAGTGTTTGCTGGCGAAAAAGTTAATGGTCACTGTCCGTCAGTTGATACGCTCTTTGATTCCGTTGCCCGGGAAGCCGGCCATCGGGCTATTGGGGTGCTATTGACGGGAATGGGTAGTGATGGTGCCAGAGGTCTTTTGGAGATCCGACGAAAAGGTGGTTATACCATCGGTCAGGATGAGGCATCTTCAGTTGTGTATGGTATGAACAAGGTCGCCTATAATATGGGCGCTGTAGCAGTCCAATCCGCGCTGGAAAATATCCATCAGCACATTTTTACAGCACTAAAGGAATAGGTGAAACGATGACAAAAATTATCGGAATCGGTGAAATGGCCATTTCCAACAAATTAAATGATAAGATTAAGACCTTTGCGTTAGGTTCATGTCTGGGAATTACAGCTTATTCTCCGATCCGAAGAGTGGGGGGGATCATCCATATTGCCCTGCCTCGACCAGCCCGAAGGGAGGATGCGGTTGACCGCTATTGTTATTATGCCACCACGGGGTTGCCTTACTTTATAAAGCAGTTTTCCAGTGAATACGGATGTCAGAAAAATGAATTGGTGATTCGAATTTTTGGTGGTGCCGAATCCTTGCGTAAGAATGATACCTTTAACGTGGGTCGACATAACCTGGAAGTTACAAAAAAGATTCTTGATGAGTTGGATTTAGGTATTCACTATGAAGAAACGGGTGCTACGGTCAGTCGTACTATTGAGCTGGAGGTCGCCAGTGGTGATATTAACATCTGGCACCAAAATATGATTATCTAAAGGTTGTCATATCATGGCGGTTGTGAATAACCGGATGCATGTATAAAGGAAGTGACAAAATGTTGAAAGAGAAGCGGTTGAATACTGAAGATAATTTCGTTCAGGAATTTAATGCTATTTCAGTTGGAGTAGTGGTGATGGATGAAGAGGCAAAAATTGCCAATGTCAATGAGCCACTGCTTAACTATTTCAATCGGAAAAGAGAAGACTTTATTGGAAAACACTTTGGCAATGCGATACAGTGCAAAAGCAGCCGCTTAAACAAACGCGGTTGCGGCTTTGACCCGTCTTGTGAGTTCTGTGAACTGAGAAATGCGGTAACAAAGATTCTGGAGTTCGAAGATGAACCGATTAAAATAGAATTTAAGAAAAGTATTTTTGTTGACGATGAGGAGAATGATTATTGGTTCAGAGTTAGCGTTGCCCCGTTAATGCGGGAACATATAAGAAATGCAGTGGTAACCTTCGAAGATATTACTGAGCGCAAAAATCGAGAGCTATCTCTGGAACAGTCCCGGGATTATTATTACCGGATGTTTGAAAACTTTCCTACCTTGATCTGGAAAATGGACCGGGAAGGAAATGTGGTTTACTTTAACCGCGGTTGGTTCTTGTTTACCGGTAAGCAAAACGAAGACTATCTGGGAATAAAATGGATGGACTTGATTCATCCTGAGGATCGCAATTTTTATCTGGAAATGAAGAATCAGGCCTTTCGTAGTAAAAGATCTTTCAGCGTTTCATACCGTATTCTGCATGCCAGCGGTAATTATCGCTGGCTTGAGGGCATTTACAGTCCATCCTTTGAAGAGGATGGAAGTTATGGTGGTTATATTGGCATTGGAATTGACATTACTGATCGAAAAAAACTGGAAGAGGGACTGATCCGTTATAAAATGCTGGCGGAAAAGGTTCGAGACACCATTCTTTTTGTCGAAATAAACGGCAAAATAATCGATGCCAATAATGCTGCTGTCCAGCTCTATGGCTATAAGCGACGAGAACTGTTAAACCTTTTAGTCTTTGATTTAATTGAAGGTGGAAAATCTGTAGCGATTGAGGAAATGGAGCATGGGGATAAGGATGGCGTCTTTTTTGAAACCATTCATAAACGGAGAGATGGTACCCTGATTCCGGTTGAGGTCAGTGCTAAAGCCACAAAAATGAATGAAAAACGGGTGATTATCTGTATTATCCGAGATATTTCTGAACGGAAAAATGCTGAAAATGCTCTTGTTGACAGTGAAGAAAAGTTTCGTCAGGTTTTTCACAATTCGTCTGACGCAATTTTTGTTCAGGATATTAATGAAGATGGCTCCCATGGTCGACTCATTGAAGTCAATCAGACTGCTGGAGATATGTTTTATTACGCCTACGAGGAGTTTTTTAGATTTGCGGATCCCGTTTTTAAATTGATTGACTCAACCATCGAGGCAGAGAAATATTGTAAAGAGGTGCTTGAAAAAAGTCAGATTGCCATCAAGGCCTTAGCTAAACGAAAAGACGACACGACCCTGCCAGTGGAGCTATTATGTAGCCACTGTTATTTAAATAGGAAAAAGGTAGCCATTACGATTGTCCGCGATATCAGCGAGCGACTGGCTGTGGAGCAGGCATTAAAATTGGCTAAGGAAGAAGCAGAAAGTGCCAATCAGGCCAAAAGTGAATTTTTGGCAAATATGAGTCATGAAATCAGAACGCCATTAAATGGGATTGTTGGGATGGTCAATTTAATGCGTTTATCCAATTTGAATCAGGAACAACAGGAGAACATCAAAATCATCAAAACTTGCGTCAATGCTCTACTCAATGTGATCAATGATATCCTTGATTTTTCAAAAATGGAAGCCGGAAAACTGGAGATCAAAAAGAAAAACTGTGACATTAAAGCCCTGGTGGAACACACCATCAAAGCTCAGTCGCCGGCAGCGACAGGTAAGGGTATTGAAATTAGTTATGCGTTCTCAGCGGCTGTACCCCAATATGTGATGGGGGATTTTCATCGGATTCAGCAAATTCTCAATAACCTGATCAGTAATGCCATCAAATTTACCGATACCGGTGAGGTGTGGGTCAAGGTTAAGAGACTGGCGGCAAAAGATAATTTGGTTGAACTTCTTTTTGTGGTGGAAGACACTGGCATCGGGATTGCGGAAGAAAACCGGCAACGGATTTTTGAAAGCTTTAGCCAGGTGGATGGCTCCTTTACCCGCCGTTTCGGGGGAACCGGTTTGGGGCTTGCGATAACCAAGCAATTGGTGGAACTGATGGGCGGAAGAATCTGGATCGAAAGTACAGAGGGCGTTGGTAGTCGGTTTTATTTTCAGCTTACCTTTGAGCCGGGTTCCATTAAAGAGCGGCAATCGGAAAAACAGCCCGATTATTTTAAGATCAATCAGCAGTATAAAATCCTTCTGACTGAAGACGACAAGGTTAACCAACTTGTTATTGCCCGGATGCTCAACGAATGTGGTTATGGGGTAGATATTGCCGGAAATGGTTTTGAAGCACTGGAAATGGTTAAAAAAAACAGCTATGATATTATTCTAATGGATATTCAAATGCCGGAAATGGATGGTATTGAAGCCACTAAGCGGATCAGGGCAATCAATCAGGATACTCCGGTGTTGGCTATTACCGCTTATGCGCTCCACGGAGATCGGGAAAAATTTTTGTCCCAGGGGTTGGATGGCTACATATCAAAACCGATTAAAGTAGAAAAGCTGGTTGAGGAAATTGAAAAATGCATCAACCGTAAGGAAGAGACAAGGAAGACCGGTGATTTTGAAATGTATATCGGTGCTAATGGGGAAATTGTTATTAAGGAAAAGAAGGCCCCAGTTCTTCAGAGTGGCAAGGTAACTGATGCTGAAAAAGAAGAACAACTGTCGGAGTTGATCAATGAGCTAAATGATCAGGTGGCAGCCGGGAAATTAGCGGAATTTGAAAAAATGGCAAATCAGATCAAAAAGCTTTCCATTGCTTTAGACATTGAAGACTTAAAGGTGGTTGCTTTTAAAATAGAATTGGATATTAGACGGGGGAATTTTGAAGCCGCAGCCGAAAAGGTCGATCAGATTAATCATATTTATTCGGTATACAAAAGAACAGTATAAAAGAATCGGACAATCTAAAAGTGACAAAAGACATTAGATTCAATGTAAGAAAGGTAGGAATAAAATGAAAATATTAATTGTAGAAGATGACATGGTAAGTCGACGCTTTTTAGGGAAGTTTTTAGCTCAGTATGGAGAATGCGATATTGTTGTAGATGGAATGGAAGCCTTGGATGCGTATCTCATCGCGATTAAAGAAGAAGACCCCTATGATCTCATCTGTTTGGATATTATGATGCCAAAGGTAGATGGGGTGAAGGTGCTTAAAGCCATCCGCGATTTTGAAGTGCAACGTGGAATCCTGCCTGAAGAAAAGGTCAAAATCATTATCATTACCGCACTGGCCGATACCGAATTTGTGAATACCGCCTTTGATTTGGGCTGTGAAGCTTATGCGGCCAAGCCGGTTGATACGGATAAACTGGTTGAGGTCATGAATAAGTTAGGTGTGATCAAAGTCGATCAGTAAGACAAAGTCTTTTTATCGGTGTGATTTTAATGAAAATATGATCGAATAGCGTGAACGAAATATGTTGGTGAACTAAAAAATAATCGCAGCAAGTGATGTGAAAAATACTGTTTAGTGGCAGCTGTATCAGGGTACTTTATGATACAGCTGCTTTTTTATGTCGTGATATATTTTTAGTTGGCTAATTTTGATATGTAGCTTGACAAGAGTTGATAACAGGTGTAATATAATCATATGCTTATGTAAGCATGTGATTATAGAAACAGACTTATCCAAAAATATGAAAGGAATCTGCAATGAAATCACTCATTAATATTTTTAAAGTTCTGTCAGATGAGACAAGGCTTCGCATTATTCTTTTGCTTACCCAAAGTGAGTTGTGTGTTTGTGAACTTAGTTATATTTTAGATGTTTCTCAACCAAATGTTTCCAAAAACCTGGCAAAATTAAAAGAATTAAGCCTCGTTACTTCACAACGAAAAGAGAAATATATTTTTTATCAGTTAAGAAATGACAATATGATTTTAACACATATCTTGAACGATATTCTGGACAATCTTGAGGATTATCCGCAGCTTGTCACTGATCAAAACAGAAATGATGGTAATCTAAAATGGCTCGACCAATGTTGTAATCATCGGTTGAATAAACAGTAAAAAATTATTAAATAAGTTAGGAGATGATCTCATGTTTGTATTTGAATGGTTGAATAATCAATTGTTGAAAATGGAGTGGCTTAATTATTTAGTCGCTCAATTGGTGCAAAATGTATTTGGACTGGATACCCAGAGTCAACTAGGGGGGAGCTTACAGTTTTTTATTTATGATGTTATTAAAATATTCATCCTCCTATCTGTTCTGATTTTTCTGATTTCTTATATTCAAAGTTTTTTCCCACCGGAACGAACCCGCAAAATACTGGGCAATTTTAAAGGCATTCCAGCCAATATATTAGGGGCATTGCTGGGGACCATCACGCCTTTTTGTTCCTGTTCATCGATCCCACTTTTCATCGGTTTTACCAGTGCGGGATTACCTATTGGTGTGACCTTTTCATTTCTGATTTCATCGCCCCTGGTGGATCTGGCTTCGGTTATTCTACTGGCCAGCATTTTTAACTGGCAAATTGCCATTGCTTATGTCATTGTTGGTTTGATACTGGCGGTGTTAGGCGGGACCATCATTGGCAAAGCAAAGCTTGAAGACTATGTCGAACCCTTTGTTTACAGTAATAAGATGGTTGAAACAGATCAGGAAACATTGACAATTAAAGATCGCATCGGTTTTGCAAAAGATCAGGTTCTGGAGATCGCCGGCAAGGTGTGGTTATATATCTTGATTGGGGTTGGAATTGGTGCTGTTATTCATAATTGGATACCGGAAGAAATTATCTCAGCAGTTCTTGGCCAAGATAAGTGGTATTCGGTGCTAATTGCAACGTTAGTTGGCATTCCCATGTATGCGGATATATTTGGGACCCTTCCCATTGCTGAAGCACTAGTTTCTAAAGGTGCAGGTCTTGGTACCGTATTAGCATTTATGATGGCAGTAACGGCACTGTCTTTACCATCAATGATCATGCTTAAGAAGGTGGTCAAAACAAAATTGCTGGTGATTTTTGCAGGAATTGTTACGGTTGGGATTTTGATAATCGGCTTTAGTTTCAACGCCTTTGGTTATCTGTTTTTGTAAAGAACTTAAACAAACATTTTAGTAAAGATAAAAATAGTGAAAGAGAAGTGAAGTACCGTGGAAGATAATCATACCCAAAACCATGATTACGAAAAACATCGGCACACCCATGATCATTCCAATCTGTCCGGCAAAAAAATATTTTGGGTGACGGTATTAAATGCTATTATTACGATGACTGAAATAATCGGCGGTATTCTTTCGGGCAGTTTAGCATTGCTATCTGATGCACTACACAACTTAAGTGACACGATTGCCATTGCAATGTCATATTTTGCCAATCGACTTGCTCAAAAAGCCCGGGATGAAAAGCGAACTTATGGATATAAACGCGCTGAAATATTGGCAGCCTTGGTGAATGCAACCGTATTATTGGCTTTATCGGCTTTATTGATTATTGAAGCCATCAAACGGTGGCAGTCACCAGAGACTATTAATGGGTTGATGATGATGATTGTTGCCTTTGTGGGACTGATCGCCAATTTTATTTCCGTTTTTTTATTGGAAAAAGATTCACACAATAATTTAAATATCAAATCCAGTTATTTGCACTTAATCAGTGATACGGTTTCATCGATTGGTGTATTGATTGGCGGTGTTGCGATTCAGTTATGGGGCATCATTTGGATTGATCCGCTGATCACAGCCCTGATTTCGATCTATATTATTCGGGAAACCTGGCAGATCATCAAAAAAACGGTCAATATTCTGATGCAGTCATCGGCGCCTCTGAATTACGAGGCTATCAAAACAGAAATTGAAAAAATGGAAAAGGTTAAAAATATTCATCATGTTCATACTTGGATGTCTGATGAAAAAACGGTTTACTTTGAAGCGCATGTCGAAATGGAAGATATGCTGTTATCTGAGGTTTGTCTCATTACTGATAAAATTGAGCATTTACTTAAAGAAAAAGAAGGTATTTATCATGTGACATTACAGGCGGAAGTTGACAAATGTTGTGATAAACGGTTGTTTAAATAAATTAATTTTGTAAAGGTTGTGAGAAATTGTGAATATTGCACTTTATGTTGTTACGGGTGTGCTGTTGCTCGTCTCGTTTTATAAAGATAAGAAAAAAACAAAAATGGCATTAAAAAAAGCCTGGAAAGCGTTTGAAAATATTTTGCCGGAATTTCTGGTGGTGATCTTACTGGTCGGTTTATTGCTAGCCATTATGAATCCGGAAATGATTTCAAGTATTATTGGTGATAAATCTGGTTGGTTTGGGGTGATTCTGGCGGCTGTTATTGGATCGATTACCTTGATTCCCGGATTTGTAGCCTTTCCAATGACAGCATTGCTTTTAGACGGTGGGGCTGGTTATATGCAAATTGGTGCCTTTATTTCAGCACTCATGATGGTAGGGATCGTGACCATACCGGTTGAAATAAAATATTTCGGCAAGAAATTAACGATCTATCGAAATGTTCTGGCATTTTTATTTTCTTTTGTGGTGGCATTGGTGATTGGAGTGGTGATGAATCTATGAAAAAAATAGTAAAACGCTATCGCGCATTTCTGGTTGTATTAGGGATTATGTTGGTCATTACGCTTTTTAATAACGACCTGGGGATAAAAGCATTTGGCGTTACTGGTTATTCTTTAAAAGAGATGGTCTTAGTGATTCCGCCGGTTTTTGTATTGCTGGGGCTTCTGGATATTTGGGTTCCCCGGGAAACGATGATTAAATATATGGGCGAAGGCTCTGGTTTAAAAGGAATTATCCTGGCCTTTTTTATCGGTTCGGCAGCGGCTGGACCGCTATATGGGGCATTTCCGATTGCCGCTGTTTTTATGAAAAAAGGGGTGAAGTTCAGTAATGTTATGATTTTTATCGGAGCCTGGTCAACAACAAAAATACCGATGTTCTTGTTTGAAATGACATCGATGGGCGCAAAATTTGCAATCACCCGATTACTGATTGATATTCCCGGAATTATTATTATTGCATTTATTTTATCTGCATTGATGAAAGGAGATGAAATTAAGGTGATCTATGAAAATGCGGAACATTTTGATGACTAAAAAACGGTTGTTTATGGACGTATCGTTATAATCATGATAGATCGGGTAATTTAAGAGTAGTGTTTTGTCGATTTAGAAAGGAAGTATTGTCATGTTTAGTCGAATTGTTATTGCGTCTGAGATGTCACCAGCTGCTTTTAATATGCTTCATTGTCTGGAAAGCGTGAAAGAGTTAGGGGTAAAAGAATCTCTATTGTTACAATGTCTGAGTTCCTATGACCTGGATTCAAGAATTTCGTCCTTTTATACGGCTGTTGCTGAAGCAAATCTCAATGAACAGAAAGTATTGCTGGAAAAAATGGGGTATCTGGTTAACACCCGTGTTGTGACGGGTCATATAAAAAACGAAATCAATCGCATTGCCGTACAAGAAGATTATTCCATGATGGTCGTGGGAGCTCCGGAACACTCGATGGTCGGGGAGGTTTTCTTTGGTGGTACAGCCCACGAAGTGATTCTTCATGCCCAAAAACCGGTGCTTTTGATCCGAATTGTTAATGAACCGGAGGCACGTTTGAAATTGATGAAATCCTGTAACCTGATTGAGCATATTCTGTTTCCCACTGATTTCTCTGAAAACGCCAAAAAAACATTTGAGGTTGTCAAAAAAATGGTAACAGATGGAGTAAAAAAGGTTACGTTGATGCATGTCATCGACAAAGCAGTGGTAGAACCCTATCTTAAAGAAAGCCTTTCGGATTTTATCCGTTTGGACAACACCAGACTTCAGGCGATGAAAGTGGAACTACAGTCAATTGGAGATGTGGAAGTTGATGTGCAACTGCCAATCGGTTTGCCCGCGGGAGAGATTATCAAAGCAGTTCAGGAAAATAATATTTCTATGGTAGTTATGGGCTCGCAAGGGCGGGGCTTCTTAAATGAAGTATTTTTAGGGAGTGTCAGCCATCAGGTGGCCAGACATTCGTCCGCTTCGATGCTATTAATTCCTGCTAATCGGGAATAGTATAAAATAGATTAAAGGAGAAATGATATGATTATTAAAGTATTGGGACCAGGTTGTAAAAATTGTAAAAAATTGGAAGCTAACACGAGAGCAGCACTAAAAGAGTTGGAGATTGAAGCATCGATTGAAAAAGTGGAAAGTATGGAGGAAATTATGGCCTACGGGATTATGTCAACACCAGCGTTGGTGGTAGATGAAGAGGTGAAATTTGCAGGCAAGATCCCTTCAGTTAAAGAACTCAAGAAATATTTACAGTCCTAATAAAAAAAGATCAGTGGCTCAATTATGGGCAAACTGATCTTTTTAAGTTGCTAGTAATTATAATTAATTTGCGTTTACTTTGATTTAGGTGCATGTGTTCCTCCAATATAACGATATGTAAATTTTAAAGATAGCATAAATATTAAGCGATGACTATTAAAAAAAAGATAAAAACTGGTATTTATAGTAAAGAATTGTTATAATAGCAATTTAGATCAGGATACGATAAAAATGATTTTCCAGTGCGGAGGAGTCATTTTTAGTTATGTGTAAATAGAACGGAGTTATTTTGAACCATCACTGTAAAATCTGTGGTAGCCAAACCCGGGAAATTGTTATCGAAACCCTTGGGGCGGCTTATTATTATTGCGAAGCCTGTGAGTTTATCGCAAAAGACGAAAACCTGAAACTTAGTCATGAAGAAGAACTTGGAATATATGAAACCCATGAAAATTCCATTGAAGATCCCCGCTATGTTGCCTATTTTAAAAAATTTCTTGACGCGGCGGTCTTTAACCATTACCCAAAGCCGGGTTATGGTTTGGATTTTGGTAGTGGTCCCTCACCGGTGTTAGCCACGCTACTGGAACGGGATTATGGTCTGACCATGGATATTTATGATCACTTTTATTCACCTCAAAAGGTTTATGTTGGAAAAAAATATGATCTGGTGACATCAACCGAAGTGGTGGAACATCTGGATGATCCGCTGGCGTATTTCAGCTTATTTGAAAGTTTGCTCAAAGACGAGGGCATTTTATCAATCATGACGCTTTTTCATCATAATGATAATAACGCTTTTAGAACCTGGCATTATGTCCGGGACCAGTCCCATCGATCCTTTTATACAGTTAAAACACTTGAAGTAATTGCCGAAAAAACCGGACTAGAACTGATTGATACCAATCATCATCGTTATTCTACCTTCAGAAAAAGCTAAAGAGTTTAGGGATATAACGCAATAAAGTTTAGATAAATACGAAAGGAAAGCATCGATGTCAATAAAAAAAATAGAGACTATAGAGAAGAAGTCAAACGATTGGAGGAGACCAAAACCTATCTGGAAAATAACATCGGGACCGTGGCGGAAAAACGAATCCGCTACGACATCGAACAAAAATAAGAAGCTAATACCAATTATATAAAGACATCAAATAATTAAAAACAAAGACAAAAGCCGGGAAATTTAAAAATTTCCCGGCTTTTGTCTTTTAAGAAGTAAGAAGAAGGATGTTATTTTGGATGTTATCGGCTAGTTTTTTTACATTGTTCTCAATCTGGTCAATGATTGCCATAAATTCTTCATCACTTTTTCCAGATGGGTCTTCCAGTCCCCAGTCTTCAACATAACGGCTGGGTAGGTAGGGGCAGATGACGTTGCACCCCATTTTGATGACTATGTCTATGGGAGGAAGATCGGTCAGTAACTTCGATTGCTGAGTAGCTTCCATATCAATATGGTAACGTTCTTTGATTAAACGGACGGCATCCTGATTGATTTGCGGTTTGGTTTCGGTGCCGGCTGAATAGCTTTCAAAGACATCGCTGGCAAATTTTTTGCCCAGGGCTTCGGCCATCTGGCTCCGGCAGGAATTATGGACACAGATAAAGGCGACTTTGGGTTTGCTCATTATTTTCTCCTGTTTTATAAAAATCTAAATGGAATCTTTGTAGGTATTAATCAGATCAATGACATTTTCGCGGATTTTATAGCGCAGATGTCGAGCCTTTTCAAGTTTTTCCTCTTCGGTACCGGTAAAAGCAGCCGGATCTTCAAAGTTCCAGTCAAGCACATTCCTGGCCAGTGGAAAAACCGGACAACGCTGGCCATTTTCCAGATCACAAACCTTAATAATATAGGAATATAAACGACCCTCTTTATAATAATCGAATACCGAATTGGTATCGTTTTGACTGAGATCATATCCGACTTCAGCCATGACCTTGACAATCAGGGGGTTGATGGTGCCCGGCTCCAGACCGGCACTTTCAGCAATGAAATAGTCTTTCCCCAAATCGTTTAAAAAAGCTTCGGCCATCTGGCTTCTGGCAGAATTATGGACACAGACAAATAGTACTTTTATCATGTTTTTGACTCCTTATAACAAAGATTTGGCTATAAGCATATCATAATCAAAAAATACGAACGAGATAAGTTGTGTTAAATTTTGGTTTAATTAAAAATTTTCGGATCATGCAAAACTTCGAGACTTGCAATTACTGAGTAACTTCTAGAATTTTATCAAGGGCTTTCTGGACGTGTGCGATTTCTTTTTCAATATCATCCAGATTGGTATATTTTTCGTTGTGTTTGATATCATAATCCGGAGTCATAACAATTTCATCATAGTGTTCATAGCCCATGTCTTCGTAAGCCATCGAGGCACAGGTTGACGGACAGCCATTGAGCGAAATATACTTTTCACTGTCACCGGCCGCTTCAACCTCCGCAAGAATGTTCATGCTGACATGGGGGAGGATGGTGATGTTTTCCTCATCAATGATTCCAAAATACTGGGCAACGGTTTTTGTCATCATACTGACATTGCAATGTCCGGGACAGGGATAAATTTTAAGTTTCATAATAGTTACCTCTTTCTTAAGTTCTATTAAAAACCAGTGTTTCAAAATACTCTTCCACGGTTTGATCCATGGTACTTAATAGTTTTGCGATGCCTTTTAGTTTTACTCGATAATGCATTTCAACACCGATTTTTTTACTTTCCAATATTCCCGCTTCGCGTAGAATTTTTAAATGTTGGGACAGATTAGCCTGGCTAAAATCAAAAGAAAGGTTGAGATCACACACACAACGTGATTCGACCAGGAGTGATTTTACGATTTGTAAACGAATGGGATGGCCCAGCGCTTTGAAGATTTTTACAGAAACATCGTCAGCATTCATAAGTGGCCTCTTTTCTATTTGGTAATGTTACTGAACGCAAACAAAAACTGTTGATTCAATAACATTATAAGCAATTGCTTATTAAAAAGCAATCTTTATCTTTTACGCTTGACACCTATAAAGGTGAGGCGTATAATGTAGCTATCCATAAGGAAATAATTATATTACAAACGAGGTAGAAGATATGAGTCAAGAATTACCAGGTTTTATTATGTGTGTCTGTACCGGAAAATGTCCTGGATTTCAGGCCATGGACATTTGGGATTTTATCAATCAGGTGCGGGTTGAGTTACCGGTTGAATACGCTTTTATTCATCCGCAACTATGTGAGGAAGACGGCGATCGTTTCTTAGCCGATTTTTTAAAGTCCCATCGAAAAGTAATTATTGGTGCCTGTGCGCCCAATATGCAAAAGAAGATGTTTAAGGATGCCTTTAAAGAAGCGGGACTAAGTATTGAAGAAGATGCCGTGATGCTCGACATCCGCGATATGACCAATGAAAAAGCGTTTGAAGTGGTTGAGAATAAATTGGAAGAAATGGGATACGAGGTATAGTCATGAGCGAATCAACTTTTATGGGTGTCGAACGGGATCGGATTGATTGGTCTCCCCGAATTGATTTTACAAAATGTAACGATTGTATGGATTGTGTGGAATTTTGCCCTCATCAGGTCTTTGAAGTCGATGAAAACGCCAAGCCCAAACTAAAGGTTAAAAACCCTAATAACTGTGTTGTCTTTTGTCGCGCCTGCAGTAAAACCTGTGGTCCGGATGCGATTACATTTCCCGACAAACCGGAAACGACTAAGAAGATTAAAGCCATTCGTAAGGCAGAAAAAGAGGCGGCAACCGATGAGTAAATTGATTTGTGTATTGCCTTGTAATGGTTTGGATAAATGTGCTGGGGATCTGTCCCGACGTGTTGCCCTGGAGATGGCTCAATCAGAAGAAGTGGAGCTTATCTGTCCGGTTTTACTAAATCAGAATAAAAGTCGCTACGAGAAAGTTTTGGAAGCTGGCAGCTTAACGGTGATCGATGGTTGCAATACCCGCTGTGCCAGCAAACTAGCCGGAGATTTACAACTTGCCATCAAAGAAAAGATCAATGTCAGCGAGGTTGCCAAGGCTCTGGAGATCAAGCTGGGAGTTGAAATCCGCGAAGATGCGGACACTCTGGCAGTGGTTCAGGCGGTGCTGGAAAAAGTAAACAGTTCCACTGCAGAACCGCTCGAATCGGAATTCATTAAACCGGACTTAGTGGAATATGATTCTTTTTCTCATGGTAAGTTTATTTTTAAGGTGCCAAAAGCAAATTATTTTTTCAATGAAAATGACTGTTGGGTATCAGTATCAGGGAATATGGCCAGGGTCGGTGTTAGTGATTATGTGCAACAGAATCTCTCTGATATTCTCTATGTTGACCCGCCGGAAATCGGCGATCAATTTGAACAGTTTGACGATTTAGGTAGCATCGAATCCAGCAAAGCGGTATTTGAAATTATTTCACCGGTGTCTGGTACTGTGGTTGCTGTTAATACCGGTTTAAATGATGCCCCCGAGCAGGTTAATGAAAGCCCTTATGAAAAAGGCTGGCTGGTGGAGGTTCGTCTTAGTGATTTCGAAGAAGATCAGGATCTTCTCCATGATTGCCTGGCCTATTTTGAGATATTGAAGAGAAAGGTAGCAGAAATTGATGTCTAAAATAAAAGTAGTACCCTGTAGCGGGATCGGAAAAGTATTTGGCCTATTGGCCCGGGAATCAGTGCTGATGGTCACCGGGGAGAAATGTCCAAACGACACAGAAACCCTCTGTCTGGCTCATGTGGTCACTGGAGATGACGAAGTAGTGGGGAAGATTAAAGGCGAAACCTGCATCACCATGGATGGCTGCGCCAAGTATTGCGCCAAGAAGAGTATCGAAGAAACCGGTGGGATTGTTGCAAAAAGCCATAAGGTCCCAGATTTTATGAAAGCCCATCGTGGTGAAGAACATGGCACCGGAACCTATCTCACGGATGATGGCTGGAAATACGCCGAAGAACTGGCTGAGATTATGGTCGAAGAGATCAAAGCGATAAAGGGAGAGGTGAACTAAGATGCTAGGAAACAAAATTGGCGTTATTTCATGTAGTGGCGAAGAGTGCCTGGGTGGAACGATTTCCCGTCTGGCGGTTAGAAAAATGATGGAAGAACGAAGACCGGGGAAGGTATCCACCCTATGTTTACCTTTGTTTATTGCCGGTGATGGCGGCGAACGGGAATTTGCTGAAAAATATCCTACCATTGCTGTGGATGGCTGTTCAAAATGCTGTGCCAAACGGGCTATCGAAAAATATAGCAATAAAGTAGCTGGCAGTGTCGATGTAGCTGAAATTATTGGCGCTGACATAGCCCTTGAAAAGCCTTTATCAACACGTCATCTCACCGATTTACAGATGGAATTTGTGAAGCAAACAGCCGATAAAACCTGTCAGATTTTTGATGAGATTATAGCAAAACAATAAATTTGCGAAAAATTTAATAACGATATAAGTAGAATTAACTCTTTAATGTAGGGGCGATTATTAATTGCCGGCGCCCGGCGCAATTGCCAGTTCAATTGGCAAAATTCTTTAATCCAACGTATCTAGTAATAAAAAAGCCAGATCATTTTAAGTGAAGATCTGGCTTTTTTATTACTAACGATTATTTTTTCATAAACTAGAGTCAGTCGGTTTCATAACCAAGCAGTTGGAGATGGGCTTCCAGGCTTAAATAATTGGGAGCATATGCTTCTTCTTTCATGAGGGTACATTGGTTTAGCCGAGTGGTGCCTAAAATCAGTTTGGAGGCAAAGGCCATACAGGAACCCTGACCGCAGACCTTGCAGCCAACTTTTTTGGGTAACAATTTGTAGAGCTGGATGGCACTGGGTCGCTCTCGGGTCTCTTCATTAGGGACGATGTTATCTCGGTTTTCCCAGGTCTCATTAATCAGATTAAAGAGTTGATCGATCATCTCATAACACTCTGCTTCATTGGTTAACTGTGTACAGGTGAGATTTCGTTCATGGATATTGATAATATGACTGTCAATCTTGTAGGTGAAGGTTTGCGCTGATGGAAGATAAAGTCCGGTTTTTATGACAGTATTAAGATAAGGCATCACTTCAGGAACCGGGTTACTGAGTTTAGCACGAAATTTAATCCGACCACCACCGGTGGTACACGGTTTGATGTAAATAAGACTGATAGTTGAGAGGTACATTAGTTGTTCTCCTTTAAATAAGATTTTAAGCCATTGACCAGGGTATCGATATCCGCTGTTTCATTAAAATAGCCGATGCCGATGCGGCAGGTTCCCCGGCTAACGGTGCCAATCAGACGATGGGCACTGGGTGCACAATGTAAGCCGGAACGAATCATCACATGACATTCCTGATCCAGATAAAAAGCAATTTCTTCAGGGACGTGACCTGTAATATTAAACGGAATAACACCAACAGTTTTGGAAGAATCCCGGGGACCGTAAATCTCAAGCCCAGGGATCTCACTTAAAACGTTTAGTGCGTAGTCCATTAGGGTATCTTCTTTATGTCGGATTGTTTCCAGGCCTTCTGCTTCGAGAAATGCCAGGGCAGCACCCAGACCGATAATTCCGCTGACGTTCATGGTACCGGCTTCCAGATGGTTGGGGTAATAGTCTGGCTGGTATTCGTAGGCGGAGTCGCCGCCGGTGCCGCCAGAGATGAGGGGATCGATTTCAGCATTGCAATTAACGACCAATCCGCCGGTCCCCATCGGTCCTAAAAGGCTTTTATGTCCAGTAAAGGCCAAAAGATCAATGTTTTGTGCCTGGACATCAATCGGAATAACCCCGGCAGTTTGGGCAGCATCGACTAGTAAAAGGATGTTACGTTTTCGGGCTAAGGCACCGATTTCACCAATTGGTTGGATCGTCCCCAGCACATTGGAGGCATGGGTGAAGACGATAACTTTTGTATCGGGAGTGATGGCTGCTTCCACATCGCTGATATCTGTTTCACCCTGCTCTGTAGCCGGGACCATTGAAATATAAATCCCCAAATCCCGTTCCAGGGTTTTTAGGCATCGCCAGACGGCATTATGTTCCAGTGAACTGGTCACCACATGATCACCGGGTTTTAAGATGCCTTGAAGTGCCAGATTTAAAGATTCAGTAACGGAAGACGTGAAGACCACGGTCTTAGGATCATTATGGTTAAAGAGTTTTGCCAGTTTTTTTCTGGTCTGATAGACTAGACCATCGGCGATAATGGCTTTTTCATAAGATCCGCGACCGGAAGTTCCACCATTATTGACAATATAATCGTAAATTGCTTCGGGAACTGCCAGCGGTTTAGGAAAAGTGGTTGCAGCGTTATCTAAATAAATATCCATAATACACTCCTTCTATAATCAAATAATAATATGCTTAGTCGTTTCTTTTATCATAGACGCTAATGGTAATTTCGTCAATAAAATTAACAGGTAGAATTTGGGTTGATTAAAATTCTGACGCTACGAATCGGTTTGGAAAAGGGGCAAAAAAATTACGGTTGACAAATTGGCACGAAAACGATATCGTATGAATAAAACATCATATGAAGGTGCGGTTGTTTGAGTTGTATGAAAACAAAACGATCAGATAACCAAAGAGGAGACACAATGAAAATTACGGTTATTGGTGCGGGTCCGGGTGGTTATGAAGCCGCTATTATGGCAGCTAAATTAGGTGCAGAAGTGACAGTTATTGAGAAAAAGGAGGTTGGTGGCACATGCCTTAATATCGGTTGTATTCCAACCAAGACATTGTTGGCTTCGGCAGATGTTTTGACAACTTCAGTAGAAGCCGAAAAGTTTGGGGTCTTTAATGATCATACGACTGCTAATTTAGAACAAATTATTGAACGAAAAGATAAGCTGGTTTCTGGTTTAGTGAAGGGAATTGAATTTCTTTTTGAATCAAATGGTGTTAATCTGGTTCGCGGGGTCGGCAAACTAATCGATGCTAAAACGGTTGAAGTTGCACGGAGTGATGGCGAAGCGCTAACACTGGTAAGTGATAAAATACTATTAGCAACGGGGTCAGTCCCGATCTGTCCGGAAATGTTTTGTTATGATGGTGAGAAAGTGATTACCAGTACGGAAGCGCTGTCTTTAAAAACGCTGCCAAAATCGATGATTGTCGTAGGGGGAGGCGTCATCGGGTGCGAACTGGGACAGTTTTTTAGTCGCTTGGGGACGAAAGTAACAATTGTCGAAATGGCCGACCAGATTTTAAGTGCCGAGGACGAGAGTGTAGCAAAACAACTACTGCGGCAGTTTAAACGGGAAAAAATAAAGGTATTGACCGCCAATGGTGTTACGGATGTGAAGATTCAGAATTCCGGGGTGTCAGTGACATTAAAAAAGGGTGAACGTTTAGAAGCTGAAATAATGCTGCTTTCGATCGGTCGATCCAGTTTTTCAAAAGGACTTAACCTGGAAGAATTAGGAATTAAAGTTGATTCTAGAGGTCGGATCGAAGTCGATGAGTCACTAGAAACCAGTGTAAAAGGAATTTATGCCGTAGGGGATCTGATTAATACACCTTATTTAGCTCATGTCGCTTCTAAGGAAGGCATTATCGCCGCAGAAAATATGTTGGGGAAAAACAAAACAGGCGTTCATAAAGCGATCCCCAGATGTGTCTATACCGATCCGCAAGTCGCCGCGGTCGGTTTAACGGAAAAAGAAGCACAGATAAAGGGCATCAATTATAAAACGGGTAGTTTTGACTTCAGATCACTGGGAAAAGCCCAAATCATTGGTAAAATCCAGGGACAGGTTAAAATTATAGTGGATGACAAAGATGTAATTATTGGTGCTTCAATTATTGGACCTGAGGCGACCGATCTTTTAGCCGAGTTAACCATGGCCGTACATCTTGGTTTAACGGCAGAAGTGCTTGCTGATGTGATCCACCCACATCCAACCCTGTCCGAAGCCATTATGGAAGCGCTGCATGATGTGCATGGAAAATCAATTAATAAGGTCTCGATGCGGTTTTAAAGGGAGATCTTAAATTACTAAAGAACACTTGACATGTTCACATGAAAGAGTTATCATATGAATACAAGAACATATGAATTCTTATTCATATAAGAAAGAAGGCCCTTCATGTATAAAAATTTTACACCTGATCATGTTAACTTAACAAAATATTTATTTTACACTGGCAAAGGCGGTGTCGGCAAAACCTCCACCGCCTGCGCAACAGCAGTGAGTCTTGCCGATCAAGGGAAAAAAGTATTTCTTGTCAGCACCGACCCGGCTTCTAATTTGCAGGATGTGTTTGAAACTGAACTATCCGGCCAAGGGGTTCCCATTAAGAACGTTCCTAATTTAATGGCTGCCAACCTGGATCCCATCGAGGCCGCTGAAGAATATAAGGAATCTGTCGTCGGACCATACCGGGGTAAATTACCAGATGTAGCGATTGCCAGTATGGAAGAGCAACTGGCAGGATCTTGTACCGTTGAGATTGCCGCATTTAACGAATTTTCCCGATTCATCACTGATGAAAAAATGAGCAAAGACTATGATTATATTATCTTTGATACCGCCCCCACCGGTCACACCCTCAGAATGCTTCAATTACCATCAGCCTGGGACAGCTTTATTGATGACAGTACCCATGGTGCTTCCTGTCTGGGGCAGCTATCCGGTTTAACCGAACAAAAGAAAATGTATGAAAAAGCCGTGCGAACCCTCTCTGATGGTGATATGACAACCTTGATTCTAGTTTCACGACCGGAACCATCGCCGCTGGCAGAAGCAGCCAGAGCGTCTAAGGAATTAAAAGAAATTGGCGTTGAGAATCAAATTCTGATTATCAACGGAGCGCTGGAAAATTTTGACAAAACCGATGAAATTGCGACAGCCTTTTATGGCAAACAAAAAGACGCCGTCAAAAATATTCCCAATAGTTTAAAGACTCTGGATATTTATACCTTACCGCTTCGTGCCTATAACGTTGCCGGGGTTGATAATATACGCCGACTATTCACCGAAGATGATGTGATTGATGTTGAAAAAGTTCAGGAAACAATTGACTTGCCTGGTTTGGAAAAACTGGTCAAAGATATGTACGATTCAAATAAAAAAGTGATCTTCACCATGGGTAAAGGTGGCGTTGGTAAAACGACTATCGCAGCCGCTATAGCACTGGGACTCTCAAAAATGGGCAAGAAGGTCTATCTAACCACCACCGATCCAGCCGGGCATATCAGTGCATCAACTATGGGTGGTGAAAACATTAGTGTCAGTAATATTGATGAAGCCGAAGAATTGCAAAAATATCGTGATGAGGTCGTTGGAAAAGCCAAAGCAGCGAATATGAGTCAAGATGACATTGATTACATTATTGAAGATTTAGAATCTCCTTGTACCCAGGAAATTGCCGTATTTAGAGCTTTTGCAGAACAGGTAAAAAAAGCTGAAGATGGAGTAGTTGTGATTGATACGGCACCAACTGGTCATACCTTGCTGCTCCTTAACTCGACTGAGAGCTATCATAAAGAAATGGAACGATCCAATGCAGATATTCCGGATTCAGTTGTTAATCTTTTACCACGATTGCAAAATCAGGCCGAAACGGAAGTGGTGATTGTAGCTCTACCAGAAGCAACACCAGTTTTTGAAGCACTGCGCTTAGAAGCAGATTTAAAACGTGCTGGTATTATGAATAAGTGGTGGGTTATGAACGCCAGTTTATTGGCCACCGACACCAAGGACCCATTCTTACGGGCACGCGCCAATAATGAAGAAAAATGGATCAAGCGAATTGCAAAAGATACTAAAGGAAACTATGTGGTTATTCCCTGGAAAAAATAAACAAGTCTGTTTCGACAGATCGACGAACAAGTTGAATTAATTAAAAATAAAACTAAGAGGAGAAACAAAATGATTATTACAGATGAAGCAAAAGTGGTATTAGAAGAAATGTTAAAAGAAGGCGGTCAAGATTCACTCCAGGCATCCCTGCAACAGGGTTGTTGTGGAACATCCCTTTATTTTACTTTTACCAATAAAAAAGCAGATGATCAACCAGTGGTCGTAAATGGCATTAATGTGTTAATGGAAGGTGAAGCTGTTATTAAAACGAACACAGTTACGTTAAAAACCGATGATGAAGGCAAGTTGATTGTTGAGGACTCAGCTCAGAAATCAGGTTGTTGTTAATTTAAATGATTAAGAGCAGAGCTTTTTAAAAGGCTCATCTTTTAGAAGGAGAAGAAAATGAATAAAGTAGAAATATATGATCCGGCCATGTGCTGCTCAACAGGGGTATGTGGACCAGGTGTAGACCCCGAGTTGTTACGGGTTTCAGCCATATTAAATGTGCTAGAAGGTGAAGGAAAAAAAATTCTCAGATATGGTTTGTCTGAAGACCCAATGGCCTTTGTTGCTAGCAAGACAGTAAATGATTTAATTCTTAACGAAGGGGTTGAAGTGCTTCCGGTCACTATTGTCGATGGTGAAGTAAAAAGGAAAAAAGGATACCCTTCCAATACAGAATTGGCAACCTGGGCAGGACTATCTGAAGAAGAATTAGTGAAGCTGGTTGCGAAGGCTCAAACAGCTACGATAATCAAGAATGATTAACGGGCGCGTACCAGGTCAGAAAACCAATGAAAAAGGTCTGAAAAGCTTACGTTCATAGAGATAATATTCAAGGTGCAAATTTTGCAAGGGTTGTTTGGGTGTTGCCTGCAGGCAACTTAACTAACAACCCTTTGCTTTGATTTTTATAAATGAATCGTTGAAGTGGTGGCTTTAATAAAAGTTATAGATACAAGAGGTGAAAAAATGACAGTTGTTGAAATACTTAAGGTTTTATCAGATACGAATCGCCTAAGAATTCTGAATTTATTATACGTTCAGGAGCTGTGTGTTTGCGAGTTGGAATACTTATTGGGAATCTCTCAATCTAATCTTTCAAAGCATCTCAGATTGATGAGTGATGCTGGTTTTTTGGAAAGTCGTCGGCAGAACAAATTTGCCTATTATAAAATAAAGGCGTCCGTTTTTTCTGAGCATCCCTTTCTGACAACTATTTTTGAGACGGAATTAAATAAAGAAGAATTTTTAATGGAAGAAATAAATAAATTAAGTCATTATCAGAAGAGTGAATTAACCTGCCATAGTATAACAGCGTTGATAGTATAAAAAATGAGGTAACGCTAACTATTGTGTTTAGGAAAGTTAGACCTGTCCGGTGACAGGTGTTGTGCTTGGGGGAGACTGTGGTTAACAAAAAGCGAGGTATAATATGGAACTTAAACGGCTATATATTGAGCTCACAAATCGATGTAATCTGAATTGTGAGATGTGTTTTAGGCATACCTGGGACACCATTGAAGGGGATATGGATTTGGAACTATTAAAGTCCATTCGTGAACAGGTAAAAGAGTTTGGGTCACTTGAAGAAGTTTTTTTTGGCGGGATCGGTGAACCGACGGTGTACCCACATTTTAAAGAAGCCGTTGAGTTATTTGATGGTTATAAGCTTTTAATGACCAGTAATGGGATTATGACAGAAGAAAATGCGAAGTTGATCTGTGAAAAATTTAATGAGGTTTATTTTTCAGCAGACCAGTATCACGAAGATACCCAGGGCGTCAAGGATCAACTAATCAATACCTTTGAAACAATCTCAAAGTATCATAAACAAACCCATTCATCCACTCCAAAGGTTGGTGTTGCCTATGTGATGACAAAAAGTAATAAAGAAGCCTTGTTTGAGATCATGGATATGATGAGGCACTATGGTTTTCATCGGCTGTCGCTATCGCATCTGCTACCGATCAACGAAAAAGATACAAATGATATTTTTTATAATCGATATGAAAATGCTGAAGGTAAGGCTTATTTAGAAAAAATATTTACCTATCGCGATATTAAAATAAATATTCCGGATATGGAATTAAAAACTGAACGACGCTGTACCTTCATTGACAAAGGTTATGTCTATATTGACACCAAGGGCGAAGTGATGTCCTGCTACCGTCTGGCCAACAGTTATGATGAGTACGTCTTTGGGGACAAAAAAAGAGTGATTAAACATTCATTTGGAAATGTAAGTGAAAAATCCTTAAAAGCGATTATCGAAGGCAAAGAATATCAGGATTTCTGGAACACAGTTTACAATAATCAATATCCATCCTGTATTGACTGTGATCTCCGCGGTGGATGTAGCCTGGTAGAAGACACCAAATACGACTGCAATTTCAATACGCCATCCTGTGCCGACTGTCTATGGGTTCGAAATTTCGTCCGCTGTCCATAGGAGTATAAAATCTAAATGAGTAAGGAAGTACTGTAAAAGCGAACTGAGCGCGATACAGTACTTTTCTGTATTTAATAAAAATTTGTGTAAAAACTATTGACATATAAAATAAATATTATACAATTGCTTATATCGAAACGATATACTTAAAAAACCAGAATAATTATTGGTCTGGTGTACAGATTATTTTGAGATAATGGATTATTAAGAGGGTAATAGCAACTAAAAAGAAAGTGATGATGCACTAAAGGTATGATCAGGTGGATCGCATTGAAAAAGAAAGAGTGTGCTGAAAGAAGGGTGTTATGTTAGAATTTGCAATCCTTGGTTTCTTGTTGGATCGGGATATGACCGGTTATGATATCAAACAAATGATGGTCTTGCGGACATCAAATTTTATTGATGCCAGTTTTGGTAGTATTTATCCAATGCTTAAACGATTGGAAAAGATTGGACTGATTACTTTTTCTGAAATTGTCGAAGGTAACCGGTTTAAAAAAATGTATACCATAACGCAAAAAGGACGCGAACATTTTATCGAATGGCTGCAAACACCCTGTACATTTTCTCCTTTTAATCAGGAATTTTTGGCAAAACTGTTTTTTTACAAACATTTAAAGAAAAATGATGCGATCCTAAATATCGAACTTTTTAGAGGGACAGTCCAGGATGCTATGGAAAAACTGTCGGAAATTGAAAGAACAATCGGTGATGGGATGGACCCTTTTGAATACGCCAGTCTTTCGTTTGGTCGGACCTATTATGAGATGGTTTTGAACTGGCATGAAAAACTCATTGATGATTTAAAAAATACCTCATTGGAATAAATGGGTAAAATTAACCGTACATCTTCTAACGATGTACGGTTTTTATAATTCATTATTATTTTCTGAGACAATACGCAAAAAAACATCAGCGACTTCTGGATCAAACTGGGTATGTTTGCCATTAATGATTTCTTGAATGGCGGCCTCAAGTGTTAGCGGTTCTTTATATGGTCGGCCATAAGTCATCGCATCAAAAGCATCGGCAACAGCGATGATCCGGGCTTGCAAAGGGATTTGATTGCCGGATAAGCCTTTGGGATAACCTTTGCCATCATATCGCTCGTGATGAAAGAGAATAATATTGGCGAGCGGAGCGTAATCATTGAGCGAACTTAAGATGCTGTAACTGATTTCCGGATGCCTGTGAATTTCCATCCATTCAAAATTAGTTAGTTTATCAGACTTATCCAAAATCTCATTACCAATGGCAATTTTCCCAATATCGTGAAGAGTACCTGCCGTTTTCAACTCATTAATCTCTTCATTTGTCATTCCCAGCTCGGTTCCGATAAGGCCGCTAATTTTACTCACCCGCTCTGAATGTTCCTGTTCACGGGGAAGCTTTTCATAAAGGGTCTTCATAATAAATTGAATAGCTTCGTTACGGGTGCTGCTGCGTTCGGAAATTTTGTATTGATACATCTTGTTTTCAGCAGCTTTAAAGACCTCGTCAATTTCCTCATCCGGAGTATTTTTAACACCCCAGCCGCTGGAAATAGAGATATGACCTGCTTCGAGATTTTCTTGGCTTAGCGCTGTATTGATCCGTTTCGCCAGTTCTTTGGCCTCCTTGATAGTCGTCTGGGGAAGTAGGATAACAAACTCATCACCGCCAACACGGGCGATAATATCGTCGCTTCTCGCTTTTTCTTGCATGATCTGGGAAACTTTTTGAAGTAGTCGATCCCCAGCCAGATGTCCAAAGGCATCATTGGTTAGCTTTAATCCGTTGACATCAAAAATAAGCAGCGATAAAGGCAGATTTCGTGGGGTATTTAAGCGTCTTAGTTCTTCATCAAAAAAACGACGGTTGTATAAACCGGTAAGGTGATCGTGAAAGCTTAAGTATTCAATTTGCTCCTGCTTCTCTTTTTTATCAGAAAAGTCCCGAAAGACAATAACAACTCCGGTAATATGACCATCCTGATCTTTGATTGGGGCAGCACTATCCTCGATGGGAATCGTCAGGCCATCTTTAGACAAAAGCAAGGTATGATTGTTGAGTTCAATAATTGCTCCTGTTTCAAGAACCCGGGCGGCTGGGTTTTCACAGCTTTCCCGGGTATATTCATCAAGAAGACAAAGAACCTGATCAAGGGGTAAACCATAAGCTTCTTGCAAAGACCAACCGGTAAGTTTTTCAGCAACCTTGTTGATTAAGGTAACATATCCCCGTGAATCGGTAGAAATAACACCATCGCCAATGGACAACAGAGTCGTTCGAAAACGTTCCTTTTCGATAAAGAGTGATTTCTCAATAACTTTACGCTGGGTGATATCCTGAATACTGACCACAAATTTGAATGATTGATCGGTTTTAATACAAAAAAATTCGGCTAAAAACCAGCGTTCATCGGAAATCAGCGGAGATTTATATTCATAGTTTTGTTTTTTTTGAGTAGTATAAGTTTTTTTAAAAACGGATAAGATTTCATCAGAAATATCCTTTGAAAAAATAGCGGTGATATGACTTCCAATGATCTTATTTTTGGGCATAAAAAGCGTGGTTTCGTCATGGACGATGACATTCGTGAAATAATAATCGTCGCTGACCTCAAACACAATATCATGGAGGGTGGTAAGAAGCAGATTCTTCTCAGCCAAATCCTGCTTTTCTCTGGTGATATCATGAAATAAGGTGATGAAATAATTGGTTTCGGGAGAATAGACCTGAATCCGATACCATCGGTTTAAAGGCTCTGAATACTGTTCGATTTCATCCGCTCCGTTGTTAAGAGCAATCTCACCGTAGAAACGTATCCAGTTAAAGTCTGAATCCCTGATCTCTGGTAATATTTGTGTTAATGTCTTTCCGATGATCATTTGGCTTTGCAGTCCAGTTGCGGTTTCAAAGGCTTTATTAACCTCAATAAATTCATAATCTACAGGAACGCCTTGAGTATCACAAATAATTCGATGATACGCATAACCCACATGCAAATGCTTAATGGTTTCATGATAAAAATTATTTGCCATAATCCCCGACCTCCTATCCCAAAATTCATAGTTTTATCTGAGATGCGATCGCATTTTTTGCTCAGATTTTTGCAGAATTGAATCGCATTTATTTATATTCCTATTATGCATAATTTTAATAAAGAATACAATGATTTATTGATAAATTATGAACGATTTTAAGAATCGAAATACTTCATCGTGTTGTCATTTAATCGATGTCGGAGAAATTTATTACGATTTGAATTGTTTCCATCGCTTTAAGGTTGGGAAGAAGGCTTCCATTTCTTGCCTGGCTTCATCGGCACTAATCCCTGGTTTCTCTTTTAATAGGTAGGGAATACTCACCTCAATCATTCGTTCTTTTGTAATTTGCGACGTGAATTCACCGTTTTTATAACAATCGTCACAATAATCAAGGCTCCTGGTACCGTTTTTTTCAGTGCCATACAGTTTATTGGTTTCGCCCATCGGTTTTCCACAGCTTTGACATAGTTTTTCATTCATTGTCGTATCTCCATTCATTATTTAGAAATCTCGGTTTAGCTTTGCAGCACATTTGGTTCCGGAAACAATGACGTGGTGATTGTCTGTCTCAAGGCAAAGAATCGCCACACCAAGACCTTTGACTTGGATTTATTATACCCGGTGTTTCCATTTCAAAACAAGTGACGCGCTGGTGTGCATTAGAATACAGAGAAAATTAAGAAAACAAATTTACAAACCAACAATAAATGTGTACGGAAAAAAGTGATTCGTCTTAGAATGATCTAAATTGTAAAAGTAGGTGACATTATAATAAAATGAACTTAACAGTAAATTTAGAGCAAGAAGACAAAATAGCAGAAAAAACAAAATAATGATAAAAAAACAGAAATCATGTCGTAATTTGGACTAGAATTAAGGTTAAAACAGTATATTAATTAAAATATACTAAAAAATATTGACATTCATGTTGTATACGAGTACAATAAAGTTGGAAATAAAAAATAAATTACAATATTGATAATCGTTATGGCGGTAAATAAAAGATTCCATTTAGCGTATAATAAAGGTAATTACGAAACGGACTGCTTTAAATGCAGCGGATTCGTAATTATCAATTATAAAAATTAAAGGAGAAGTAATATGTCAAAACTTGAAGAAGTTAAAGCAAAGGTCGAAGCAGGAAAGTCCAAATTGGTTCCCGGTCTGGTTCAGGAAGCCCTGGATGAAGGTAATGCAGCAGCAGAAATTCTCCAGGCTATGGTCGATTCCATGGGTGTTGTTGGGGACAAATTCTCATCAGGAGAAATTTTCGTACCGGAAATGTTAATCGCGGCTAAGGCCATGTCAAAAGGCGTGGAAGTGTTAAAACCTCTGATGGCTGGCGACGGTTCCGCTTCTTTAGGTACTTGTGTAATCGGTACCGTAGCTGGGGATCTCCATGATATCGGCAAAAATCTGGTTTCGATGATGATCGAAAGTGCCGGATTTGATATGATTGATTTAGGTGTTGATGTACCCGCGGACACCTTTGTTTCGGCAGTTAAAGATAATGATAATGTGAAAATCGTCGCGTGCTCTGGCCTGCTGACTACCACCATGCCAGCTTTAAAAGAAGCCGTAGCAACCGTTAAAGCGGCTTGTCCGGATGTAAAAGTTATTGTTGGGGGGGCCCCGGTTACACCGGAATATGCTGCTGAAGTTGGCGCCGACGGATATGCGCCGGATGCTGGTAGTGCAGCTGTCAAGGCGAAAGAACTGGCTACGGCTTAATTTCATAAATATTTACAAGAGGAGAAATCAAAATGCTGACAAGAAGACAGAATCTGGTAGAGGTCATGAAGGGTGGTAACCCGGATCGCTTTGTAAAACAATACGAAGCTTTCGCAATGATGATGAAAACGCCAATTACACGAATTAAGCCACCAGTAGGTGGAGAGATTGTGAATGAATGGGGAGTTACCATTCGCTGGCCAGAAGGTCAATTAGGTGCCTTTCCGGTACATGATGAAGAACATATTGTGGTCAAAGATGTTACCAAATGGCGGGACTATGTAAAAGCACCTTCGGTTGAACAACCCGAGGAAAAATGGGCTGTTGCCATTGCTGAAGCCGAGGCCGTTGACCGAAATGATCAATATGTCACTGTTTTTGTGGCACCAGGAATTTTTGAGCAGGTTCATTATCTGATGAGCATGGAAGAAGCGTTAATGGCATATTACGAAGAGCCGGAAGCGATGCATGAGCTCATTGACTATATTGTGGAATTTGAACTTAAACTGGCGAAAGAGTTTATTGATCATCTTCATCCGGATGCAGTTTTCCATCATGATGACTGGGGCAGTCAGATCAATTCATTTATCTCTCCAGAGATGTTTGATGAATTCTTTGTTCCGGCCTATAAGAAAATCTATGGGTATTACAAAGACAATGGGGTAGAATTAGTCATACATCATAGTGACAGCTATGGTGCTAACCTGGTACCATCCATGATTGAAATGGGTATCGATATTTGGCAGGGCGTGATGACCACCAACAATGTCCCAGAACTGATTAAAGCGTATGGCGAAAAAATTACGTTTATGGGTGATATTGATAGCGGCGTTATTGATTTCCCGGGCTGGACCCAGGAAAATATTGCAGAAAAAGTGGAAACAGCGTGTCGACGATGCGGAAAACTATATTTCATACCTGGTGCCAGCCAGGGCCTGAACGTTAGTTCATTCCCCGGTGTTTACGAAGCAACGGATGAAGAAATTGATAAAATGACAAAAGAAATGTTTTAATTTAAAGGAGGTTTCATCCCATTTTAAATCTGGGTTGAAACCTCCTTTTTAGATGATAACAATTATTTATAGAGAAACTTAATTTGCCTGCAGTCAATGGTTTTAGCGATTTGGATACCCTTATAAAGAAGGGTGGTGACCGCATGTTGATCGATGCCAAGCAATCGGGGTAGAATTCCATTGAGTAAAAAGATCAATTCGTCAATCGAGTCATTTAAAGGTTTTTCAAAATAGTTCAGGAAATACTCGCGGCGTCCACCAAAATCAATAAAAAGTAAGTTATCGAATTCTCTTTCGCTGACGACTAAATTGTATTCTTTTATATAACCAAGGTAGGTGTTGCGGATGAAATCACCAGCAACACGATAGTTTGAGGCTTTTCTAAGAATTTCATAGTAAAACCGTCGATTGTTTTCATTGTTGAGAATCAGATCAAAATAGATATAACTCAAAGCCGCGTGATGAAGGATGGGATTTTCAAATCCATCAATTGTCAGTGCGTTTAGACATTTGTCAATTTGCTGGTAATAATCCAAATAGATCTCGTGGACAATCTTATCTTTTGTTTTAAAATAATAGGTAAAAAGACCAATGGGTGTATCAGCTGTTGTTACGATGTCTTTAATCTTTGTTTTTTCATAACCATGTTCATAAAAGCACTTTTTTGAAATTTCATAAAGATGGTTTCTTGTCTGGATACCTTTTTCGTACATTTTATACTCCTCGAGTCTTCAGGATTCAATCTGCTTACATCCTATCATATTTCGGTATAGATTTAAATCCAAAAAATTATAAATCAGATAAATTTTATGATTTTAATTTAAGTGGAAAGAAATAAAACAATTCGTCCCTTTAACTGATGACAATTGTTTCGGTTGACAATTTAAAATATATGTAATATATTACCTTTTAGAGAAGTGTGCTTTAACATCTGCTGTTATAAAATGAAGAAAAGAGGGCGATTATGATTACAATCTTATCAGATCATACAGAAGTTGGCGAAAGACTCAATAAAAAACTGAGGGATGGAAAAATAGAAACTGAATTTATTTCTTTAACTGATTTGGACGTGGGTCCATGTTACAGTTGTGGCGGATGTACTGATAAAACCTATGGACAGTGCATACATCGGGATGATGCCGATATTATTCTGCCAAAATTGATGAAAACTGATGTGTTGGTCATGGTAAACCCGGTTAAATGGGGAAGTTATTCATTTAAAATGAAACGTGTTTTCGATAAATGTGCTGTTATTGGAGATCGGCATTATTATTGTAAAAAGGGGGAGCTGGTTAAAGGAAAAATTGGTCGGGTTCACACTCTAGTAGCGATTGGTGTTAAGGATCAATGGAAGAATGACGAAAAAAGTGCTTTTAAGAACCTGGTTGTGGAAAACATCAAGATTATGAACATCAAGGGTAGTGTATATATGGTTGATGACAGCAACCTTAACGTTTGCCTTGAATCGGTAGTGGAGGGTTTAAACCAATGAAAAAAGCAGTTATAATAAACCTGAGTCCCAGAAAAACAGGGACAAGTATGATGCTGGCTAATCGTTGCCAGACGTTTCTTTCTTCTCGGGATTATCAGGCAGAAATACTGCATTTATATCCAAACTTAAAAAATTTAAATCCGTTATTGGTAGCTATTAATGACGCCCAGACGATTATCATGGTTGGTCCCAGCTACATTGATACTTATCCAGCCGATACAGTATACTTTTTAGAAGAGCTTGAAAAGAACCAGGACGTCCTCCATGGACAAGGTCTTTATGGGATTATTCAGGGCGGGATGCCCTATGTTCATACCCATGAATCAGGTCTGAACATGCTAGAACTGTTTGCCGGTGATTATGACCTCAGTTATAAGGGGGGATTTGTGATTGGCATGGGGGCAATGCTAAATGGTCAACCATTAGACAAACTATTAAATGGTAAAAAAGTTGAGCACGGGTTTGGACTTTTTCTGGAAAACGTGGCAAAGCAAGAAATCTCTCCGCCGAACCTATATCATCATGCCCAGTTAAGGATGCCGGGGCTGGTTTATTATTTAATGGCAAAAATGATGAATCGAAGAATTGATAAACAGCGTCGGGAAAAGGGGATTGGGGATCAGGCAAAAAGCCCCTATGAGAATCTTTAAATCAATGAGTCACAAAGAGAAGAGCAGGAGAATTAACGAACTGAAACGATAAAAAATAGTTTATGCATTTTTAGCGAAAATAAGGGTAAAAAGTAAAAAATAGATTAAATGACAAAATATCAGAAATTTACTTAGGAGGTGGATTCATGATTCAGGAAAACCCGAAAAAGAATCCGGAAGAAGAAAAATTAGGATGTTTGAGCCAGGAAAAACGCAGACGACTTAGTACCAAAAAAAATTACTTATGGGTTGTGGCGGTTAGTTTATGTTGTCTGGTGATGATCGTTGCAGGGGGGTGTTTTGGTGGCGCTATCCAGGAAAACAGTAAAACCGCAACCGATGAGTCCATGGTTTCTGATCAGACAAACGGTGAGATGGCAAGTGCGGTGGAGACAGTCGAGCCAGCGGCAAATGCCAGTGCACCTTTTGATGCATCAAAGATTATTTATAGCGGAAACATCAGTCTGAACACCGACGACTACCAAAGCACCTTTGAAAAAATTCGTAACTATGCGCAGGAATTGGGTGGATTTGTTCAGGATGCGGGATCGAACTATGCATCAGAACAGGCTGGCGTTCAAGCTAACTCAGGCTATCTTACCATTCGGGTGCCATCGGCGAAATTTTCAGAAGCGATGACCGAGATCCAGACATTAGGCAGTCCTATTAGTGCCAATGTCAGCAGCACCAATATTTCGCAGCAGTATCAGGACGTGCAGGCGCGTCTTAATAATCTGAAAATTGAAGAGGGACGACTGGTGGAGTATTTAAAACAGGCCATCAATATCACCGACTTGTTAGCGATTGAGAGTGAACTAAACCGTGTACGCACAGAAATTGACAGTCTGACCACCACGATAAAAAACTGGGATACCGATATGGCCTACTCAACGATTTATATTTCACTTTATGAAAAGAAATTATCCTCGTCAGTGGTAAGTTCCCCCTTTTCTGAAATATTTTCTAAAATAGCGGAAGGGTTTGTAACATCGATCAATTTAGTTCTTTATATCTTTGCCTTTCTGATCGTTTTAATTTTCAGGCTGATTCCATTTGCTGCCATTGCCGGATTAGGATTCTTTATTGGTGTAATGATCAGAAAGAAAATGAAAGAAAAGAAGCGTCGTCTCAAAAAAATCGAAACTATTGAACCGGAAGATACAAAAATAGAGGATAAAAAATAAGGAGGAAAGACAATGTTTTGTGAAAACTGTGGTAAACAAATTCCAGATGATGCAGCATTTTGTACCCATTGCGGAGCCAAACAATCAGGAAGTTCGGCACCATCCCAGACCGTAAGTACGGTACCAAAGCCCCAACCAGTCAGAGCAAGTCCACCACCACAACCGGTCGGAGCTACCGCGGGAGTGGATCTGATTACGATGGGACAGTACCTGATTATGTTTTTGATCACAGCCATTCCCATTGCCGGGATTGTGATGCTCTTTATTTGGGGATTTGGCAGTGAAACAGGCCCCAATAAAAAGAATTTTGCCCGGGCATATCTGATAATGATGGCAATTGCCATCGGCCTGGGAATTCTCATCAGCATTGTGATGGGGGCAATTATGGCATCCATTATGGGTTCTATGTATTACTATTAAGCAGCTATAACATACAAAAGAGATGCCTACGAGTTGGCATCTCTTTTGTGATTAGCACGTTATCGCGTGCGTTGTGTGAAGGATGGGTGAGAAGCGACTGTAAATTTATCAGGGCCATTAACAAATAGACATTGACAATTAAAGGCAAAAAAAATATAATAAAAATAATTAAATACGGAATGAAATTGCTTACTGATCTTAACTTCCTAAAATATTAGAATATTATGGAGGTTAAGACGTTAGGGTTTTGTTGGAAACGACAGGGCCTCCCACATTGGAAAAGTAAGAGAATTCATGTTTGCATCGAATTTTTTGTGGGTTTAGCTTTGCTGAGCCTTCTTTTTTTGCAAAAATTGTTTTTTTGTTTTTTCTGTTGGGATTTCTGACTCAGCATGCTTCCGTAAAAAAGAAAGTTCAGGAGGAAAAAATGAAAAAGAAGTTGTTAACACTGGCATTGGTGATGGTTTTAGGGGTTGGTCTGCTTGGTTGCAGTTCACCTGCGGCAGATTCAAAAAAAGAAGAAAACGCTTCCAAAACGGAAAGCCAGGAGCAGGTGGCCGAGTTTAGCATTACCCTGGAAGGGGTTGATGGAAAAACCCAGTTGACCCAGGCAGATCTTGCGGCTCTTCCTTTGGTTGAAAAAACCATAAAAATGACTAAAAAAGATGGCTCAGAAACAGGTGGGATTTTTAAAGGGTATGCCTTAAAAGACGTAGCCGAAAAATTAGGAGTCACCGATTTTACCAGCATCACGATGGAAGCATCAGATGGTTATTCCAAGCCCTATGATCAGGCGACGGTGGAAGCAGAGGATTCACTACTGACCATCTCACTTGACGGTGAAGAACTCGTCAGCGTAGTGGCAGGCAGTTTAGGTTCCAGCGCCTGGGTTCAAAACATCAGTAAAATGAGTGTTGTGAAATAATAAGAGATTAAGTGGGCAAAGTCACCTTTGCCTGCTTTGTTTTGTTTGGGGAGCGGTGCGGATTTTAGAATTAAAGGAGGGTTAAAAAGATGAGCAGAGAAACGCGTGATGATGACACCTTGGTTAATTTGAGTAACAAAAATTCTAAACGCAAAGAGCGGCTCAAACGATGGATCCTGCCACTGGTGATTCTCTCTTTAACCCTTTCTTCTGTTTTTCTGATTGCGATTAACAAAAGTCAGACGGAGCAGCGGTTGGGTGCTCTGGGGCAGGAAACTGTTAAAATAATAGTCGGTGATGAAATGGTTGCCCAGTTTAATCTTGACGAGGTCAAAGTACTGCCAAAGGTTTTGATTGATGAGGGGCTAAATACCAGTAACGGCAGAGAAGAGGTGGTCTTTGGCGGTTTGCTGTTAAAAGATGTGCTCGACACCACTAACTTTGACTACCATCAGTATAATACCGTAACCTATAAAGCCATTGATGGTTATGCGTCCCCCGGGACGGTGGCTGAATTGGACGCGGGTGGGGTCTATCTAGTCTATGAACGAAACGGGATTCAAAATACCGATAAAACTCAGGGTGGAACGGGTCCCATGGAAATTGTTATTACCGGTGAGACCTTTAGTTTGCGAAATTGCAAGTATTTAAGTGAAATATATTTCGAGTAAAATAATTACCATAAATGAGGTGCATGATGAAAGTAATGTCGGTAAGGGGATTGACCCATTCGGGAAAAACAACAGTGATCGAAACCATTATCAGAGGCCTGAGAAGAAGAGGCTATTCGGTGGGATCGGTTAAGGAAATCCACTACGAAGCCTTTATGATGGATCAACCGGGCACCAACACCGATCGTCATAAAGAAGCCGGTGCGCAACTGGTGACGGCTCTGGGGATGTATGAAACGGATATTCTCTATCAGGAAAAATTGCCGATCCGAAAGCTGCTGGCTCACTACGACTATGATTATGTGATATTAGAGGGTGTTGACGATCCAACAATCCCTAAAATTATCACCGGACATGATTGCGAAGGTCTTGAGGAGCGCTTAGATGACACGGTTTTTGCATTTTCGGGAGTTATTGCCGACAAACGTAAAGAATATCGAGGAAAAGAAGTGGTTCACTGCCTGAAGGAACCGGACCGTCTGGTTGATCTGGTTCAGCACTATGCGTTTGAGTTGTTACCTGGCTTTACAGAAAAGTGCTGTGGTTTATGTGGCACAGATTGTGCCGGTTTTTGTCGCCAGATTATTACAGGTGAGGTAAAAAGATCGGATTGTCCCCTTAAAGATGATGGGGTAACTCTAAAAATTAATGGACAAGCGATTGTAATGGTGCCCTTTGTTCAAAAACTCATTCAAAACGTCGTGCTCAGTGTGGTTTCAGAATTGGAAGGTTATGAAAAAGGAGCCGATATAAAAATACATATCGGCAGGCCGCAAGTGGATGAATGAGACTAATAAAAAACTATGAAGCTGGCACCTATGAGGTGATCAGGCAATTTAAAAGTAAGAAAAACCGGGTTCGACTGATTAAGATTTCAGATGGTGAACAGGTACTCGAACTGATCGAAAAGAAATTTGCAAAAACAGAATCCCTTGAAAATGAGTTGGCGATGCTAAAACGGCTGAGTGATATGGATTTTAGCGTAGCGCCGTGTCGGGGCCGGTTTGATCGGGTGCTTCTTTATGAATATCTTGAAGGTGTCACCCTTTGTGAAAAACTAGAAGTTGCAGAAGCGCAAGAAACAAGTCGTAGTGGTGATACAGTTATGCCTGGCAAGGAAATAATTGATCTTTTTAAAAAGACCATTGATTGGCTTAATCGACTGCATCAAAAAACTGGCCTGGCTTTTTACGACATTAATCTCAGAAATTTCATTATCCGTGATGGCACAGTTTATGCCATTGATTATGAAGATTTCCAGGCATTAACAGCGGCAGTTGATTATGGAAGACTGCTGGCCTTTACCCTAACCTACAGGCCCAGCTTTACCCAGTGGAAAAAAGCGCTAATCAGTGAACTGGAAGAATATCTAAAGAATCAGATCAAAGCGGATCTAGATGAAATTCGGCTGGAAAAAGAGAAAGAACTTGTGCGTATCAAGAAAAGGAGGGCTAAACTTGTTTGAGAAAAAATTTGAAAAGATGACCCTTTTTGATCTGGTCACCATTGCCATGATGTCAGCTCTGGGTATCGCGGTTAAGGTTGTTCTGGTACCCCTGGTACACATTATTACCGGTCCTTTTTTTATCCCGGGGGGTTCAATTTCCGGGGGAATCTATATGCTTTTTATTGTTTTAGGTGCCATGCTGGTAAAAAAAACCGGAGCGGCCTTTTTGGTTTGTCTGGTACAGGCCATTTTGGTAACCGTTACTGGCACGATGGGTTCTCATGGCATCATGAGTATGATGACCTATTTAATGCCGGGGATGGGGGTGGAAATTCTTTACTTCGTTATCGGAAAATATAAATATACCAAAGGTGGCTGTTTTAGTGCCGGGGTGGTTGCCAATGTGCTCGGTAGCTTTGGGGTTAATTTTGTCTTCTTCCGACTGCCGTTGATTCCGTTACTTTTGACCCTGAGTTTATCAGCCTTGTCCGGGGGACTGGGCGGACTGCTGGCCTACGCTATTGCGAATCAAGTCAATCGTCTCGGTTCGTTCAAGGTGCACGAGGCGGAGGAATCGCTTGATATTCGTCTTAGCGGTGATCCGGGACGAATCGATAAAGAGGAGAAGACCAACTGTGAATAAGGGGAAGGTACAAAAAAAGATCAAATCGATCAAAGTTGGAGACGAGATAGAAAGAAAATGGGAGGCAGCGATGAATCCGATTGAGGTCCACGATCTTTATTTTCGTTATCCTGGCTGTGATACCAATATTCTCCATGGACTGGATTTGAGTCTGAAAACAAATGAAATTTTAGCAGTCGCTGGTTATTCCGGCTGTGGTAAAAGCACCCTGTGTCATATCTTAGCTGGGATCATCCCCAAAACCATCCGGGGAAGAATTCAGGGTGAGGTGACCTTGTTTGGCGAATCGATTTTTGATATGCAAACACCCCGACTAGCCGAAAAGGTGGGAATTGTGTTTCAGGAACCGGATAATCAATTATTTTCTCCCACCATTGAGGCGGAGGTTGCCTTTGGACCCGAAAATCTCTGTGTCAAACGGGAGATTATTGGAGAACGGATCGCGGCGATGCTTCAGTTGGTCGGTATGGAAGAGTTCCGGTTTGAAACGCCCAACAATCTTTCCGGCGGGCAAAAACAACTGATTGCTCTGGCTTCAGTTCTTAGTATGGAGCCGTCGGTACTGCTTTTTGATGAGGCCTTGTCGCAGATCGATACCCGCGGCCGGGAGATGATCAAAGCGGTGATGTTACGCTTACGAGAAGCGGGGAAATCGATTATCATGGTCGAGCATGACTTTGACAATATGGACATTGCCGATCGCATCCTGGTGCTGAAGCATGGTCGGTTGATTCCTTACGAGGGCAGCTTGTAAATCGATCGATAAAAGTAAAACATATAAGTAAAGCATAAACAATGAACGGAGCCAGTATGGAGAGTTACATCAAACTTGCGGGAATAACCTATGCTTATCCCCGCAGTCGGTTTGCATTAAAAAACATCGATTTGTCGCTGAATCGGGGTGAAATTACGGGGATCACCGGCGAAAACGGATCAGGTAAAACGACCCTGGGGAAAATTATCATGGGCATTCTAAAACCTGATTCCGGAAGCATTGAGATTGATGGGGTGGACGGTAAGGCATTAAAGTTGTGTGAGCGGGGCGGAAAGATTGGTTATGCCTTTCAAAATCCGGATCGTCAGCTTTTTGCGGCCAGTGTCCAGGACGAAATCACGTTTCCCCTTGAAATTAAGGGACTCGATAAAAAAATCGCCCAAGAAAAGGCCGCTGTGCTGCTAAAACGGTTTGAGCTTAATCATCTCAAAGATCGGGTGCCGATGCGACTCAGCCGCGGTGAAAAACAGCGTCTGGTGCTGGCGGCAACCCTGGCCCAGGAACCCGGGTTTCTGATTTTAGATGAACCCGCAACGGGGCTGGATCGGGACCGCAAAAAAGCACTGTATCAATTAATGGAAGAATTCGCCGGGGAAGGCATTGGTCTGGCTGTGATTTCCCATGATCTGCAATTTATCAAGGATCATGCCAATCGCATTATCAAACTGGAAAATGGAGAGGTTGTGGATGATGGCTGCTAGAATCGATCCCCGGACAAAAATAGTCCTGGTCCTCTGTCTGACCTCGATGGTGCTGGTTGTCGAAAATCTGGCCTTTGTTGTGGGAATTGGTATCATTTCAATTGTCTGCGCCCTGCTTCTGGGGGTGGAGGTATTAATGCTGATCAAACGGTATCGGCGGATTCTGATTCTGATTTTGACGCTCTCCATTGTCCAGAGTGTATTTACACCGGACACGGAGGTATTGTTTGAGATATTGGGAATCCCGCTGCTCACAGCAAAAGGAATTGCTATGGGGGTTAAGACATTTGTCCGGATGCTGGTGATTCTGACTTCAGGGATTATTATGTCGACATCAAACTATCGGGAGACCATTCAGGGTCTGATTCAGTGGAAGGTGCCCTATAAGATTGCTTTTATGACCGCTTTGTCATTGCGGTTTATCCCCATTTTTACAGAAGAATTTCAGGATTCGATGGTCGCACTTCAGTTAAAGGGCGTTGATTTTACAAAGGTTCCCTTTGGTAAAAAAACTCAGATTTATGTCTATCTGATTACTCCCATCATTCTTTCGTCCTTAAAACATGCCGAAGAGATTGCCATTGCCATGGAAAGCAGGGCCTTTGGGGCTTATCCCAATCGGGTGGAATATCTGGTTCTTAAACTAAAAGGCTATGATTATGGGGTGATGATTGCGGCTTTTCTGTTAAGCATCATTTATGTATGGGTAGCTTTAATTATATAAAGCAAAGAAGGAAATTGACGAATAAATAATAAAAAAGAATAAAGGAGAAAGCAATGAAAAAGAGTATAAGTCTGCTTTTCGCTATGATGATGGTACTATTTCTGGCAGTGGGATGCAGTGGAACGGGAGAGAAATCATCCCAGGATGAGACGACATTTTCGGGAACTGCCCAGGTGCGGGTTTTTACCGCTGCGGGTGAGCAATGGTTGATTGATGACCAATTGATGTCGAGTGTGCCACTGGTGGCATTTGAAACGACCCAGGGGAAAAGTGGTGAAGAGTCAACAACCAATGACCATGTAGGAATCCTTTTAAAGGATATTCTAACAGAAGCCGGTGTGGATATAAGTTCGGTTAATCAGATCACCTGTACCTCACTGGACGGTTTTTCAAAGGTCTACAGTAAAACCGATTTGGAAGATCCGGAAAAACTGTTCTTGACCTTTGCAATGGATGGTGAAAATTTGACCTTTGAGAATCAGGATTGTTTTTTTATCGTTGCCAGGAATGAAAGTTTCAAACAAAACTGGACAAAGTTCTTAAAAGAAATAAAAATTAACTAATATAAGAAGAGTGCTTGATAAGAGAAAGAGAGGGAAAAATGAAAAAGGGTTATATCGGGGTGCTTGCTTGTCTGATTGTGGTTATGTTAGCGGGCTGTACCAGTGGTGTTCATTATGAAGCAGGTAGTTATGTGGGGTCGGCTCAAGGGAAAGATGGTCCCATCAAGGTAGAAGTAACCTTTTTAGAAAACAAGATAGAAGCAATTAAGGTCGTTTCTCACAAGGACGATCCGGAGTATGCAACCAGTGCGGTAGACGGGATGCCGGAAATCATTATCAACAAACAACGTCTGGATGTGGATGCTGTTTCAGGGGCGACTCTGACCAGCCGTGGTATTATTGGTGCAGTGGCTCAATGTGTGACCGACGCCGGAGCTGACCCGCTAAAGTTGGGCTATGCATCCGTGGATAAGAAAACCGACGGCCAGGAAGTAGTGATTACCGGTCTGGCACAAGAACAGATTATTACTGGCGATGAGATCAAGGCCATGACCCCTGTGTCCTTCGATGCGGTGGCTGTGGATGCCAGCGGGACCGAAACCCCCACCACCGGGATAGGCGTCAGATTAGAGGACATTCTGGCCCAATATGGGGCATCGCAAAAGAACTTTGATGCCATTGTATTAAATGCCACGGATGGTTACGCTATTGAAATCCCCCGTGATGTTTTGGCCATTCGGGATGTGATTATTGCTTATGAAATTAATGGTACCGCCACTGATCTACGAACCGTGGTGCCAGATGAACGGGCCATGTATTGGGTGAAATTCCTCAATAAAATTGAGCTTAAAGGTTTGGTAACCCAAATAGAAACTAAAAACCTGGCGATGATGGAAACGGCTCTGCTTTTGTGCACACCAGAAGAATATAAGTATTATGATGCCATCGATCAGGCTGTTCCCACGAGTCAACTGCTTGAAAAAACTGGCGGTCTTAAGACCGATACAGTGGAGGTAGCCGGAATAGATGGATGGGCCAGAACGGAGACCTATGATCTCTATAATAATCAGTATCTTAAAACGACCGGAGAGGATGCACCGATGTTTATCGGCCCGGATCTTCCTGAAGGGATGCGGATGAAGGACGTGCTCTATAATAAACTGGGTGAAGATTTGATTTTAAGTGTTACCAACGCCGAGCAAAAATATGGGACTATTACTATCAATGGTCGGACCGGAGTCGCCATTGAAAAAATCTTTCAGGAGCTAAAAATAGCAGAAGCAGCCAGGTACAAGCTGATCGGTTCGGATGGCTATGAAGCAGAGATTTCTCTGCAAGATTTAAAGTCAGGAATGCTCACCCTTTCTGAGAGTGGTGTTGACACCGTTTTCGAAACACCGGAAGCAGCATCGGTAAAAGGTCTACTGTTTATTAAAGCACTTCAGTAGGTGACGGGATGAAAACCCATGTAAGAAAAATTCAGATCATCGTTTTTTTGATTCTGCTCATGGTTATTCTTTCGGGATGTGATTATCAGGGATTGGGCGGTGAGTACCCTGAAAGCTTTAGAATCAGCGGGGATGTGGAGACCCCGCTGACTGTCAATACGATGATGGGATATCCCATCATGCGAGTTACCCGAGATGAAAATAATTATACTGCCATTGCCTTAAAACAGGTGATTGACGAAGCAGTCCCCAGGTCAAAGAGCTATGATCTGCTGTTAATTGGCGAAGATGGTTTGTCCTCCAAAATAAGTGGCGCTGATCTTAGTGGTTGTCATTTGAGTTATTCAAGTCGTTATGACTGGGAACTGATCAATACCCTCCATCCCATTTCCAGTCAGATTAAAAATCTGAGCACCATTATTGTTATTTCCACTGATTTAGCAGATGATAAACAGGCGATCGGAATTGATGACCAGCAGGGATATCGACAAACAAGTGCCGGGAATCTTTTTCTTGAGGGCTTTACCGAAAAACGAATTTTTGAAGGTCAGTCTGAATTAAAGGGCAGAACCGTTACCGTGTATACGACCCACAAGCAGATTTTACCCGAGCAACTTCTTAATTACCAGACCGAATTTGCAGTGTTTGGACGGGATGGTAGCATCAAATTTGATAAAAAAAGCGATAAGAACTATTTTGAAATCAGCGAAACCACGATCAGCTTTACCGCTTCGGATCTTACAACCATCGATGATGTTGCTGGTGTTTTAGCTGATCCGCCTCGGGTTTCAATTACAGATGTGGCTTCGGATACCATCCATCAGCTTGACAAAGGAAATAATGTGATGGTTATTGAACTCGACGGTCTGAGCTGGACGATGCTAAAAACAGCAGGTGAGCAGGGAAAAGCACCCTACTTGTCCAGTTTGACCGCCCAGCAGGCCTTATCTGTCTATCCGCCGATTTCTCCGGTCGGACTGGCGGCGATGATTACCGGAACGCTTCCAAGCAGCAATGGGATTAAAGACCGGGAAGTCATGGATTTTAACGGAATGGATATTTTTGAGAGAGCCCTGACTCTGGGTAAAACGGTGGCCTACATTGAAGGCGACATCAAAATGCTCAATACTTCCATCGAGCCGGTCCTTTCGGTTAACGAGGGCGATCAGGATAGCCAGGTTTTTAAAAATTCTCAAAAGGCGATTACAGAGAAAAACCAACTGATCTTCACGCATTTCCACAGCATTGATGATGATGCGACCACCTATGGCCCATATTCTCAGGAGGCAATCGAGCAGATTTTCCAGGTGGATAGGATGGTTTTGGAACTGACCCGAGAATTTAAGGGAACGGTTATTATTACCGCTGACCACGGGCTCCATCCTACCAGTTCAGGGGGAAGCCATGGCAGGATCTGTTATGAAGATATGCAAGTGCCCTATATCGTGATTAAAACCGAACCGGTATCATAAAAGAGATTGGTTAGCAGGCTAATCAATAATTGAGCAATAAGAAAAAAGAGATTTCGGTGTTGTTAGAATGAGCAAACAAGCCAACTTTTAATCGCTCTAAAAACGAACAAATGATCAAATAACGAACGTTAGTTAAAAAGTAAACGCTCAAAATAAGCACAAATACAAATCCATGATTTTTAAAAAGCCCATAAATTGGGCTTTTTTTAATTTGGCACGATTATTGCGTTATTAATTGGTGTCAGACTGACAACGAAGACAGATATCAAACAAATGGAGGAAATACAATGAAGGTAGTACCTGTTCGGGAATCAGTGGGAATGTTTTTGGCTCATGATATGACCCAGATCATCCCCGGGGAGTTTAAAGGCGCAGCATTTAAAAAAGGGCACATTGTCAAAGAAGAAGACATTCCCCGATTAATGAACATGGGAAAAGAACATATTGCCATTATTGAGTATGGTGATGGAACAATCCATGAAGATGATGCGGCACTACGATTGGGACAGGCAGCAGCGGGTAGCGGTGTGGAATATGTAGGTGCTTCTGAAGGTAAGGTGACGATGACAGCAACTCGAAATGGATTGCTTAAGATCAATGTTTCGGTACTTCAGGAAATAAACGAACTGGGTGAAATGATGATGGCCACGCTCCATACCGATACGATGGTGGCAAAGGGAACCCTGGTCGGATCGACCCGGATCATTCCGCTTTCTATTGAAAATGAAAAACTGATTACGATGGAAAAGTTATGTGCAAGTAGTAAACCGATTGTAGAAGTGCTGCCACTGAAAAGATTTAAAGTGGGCGTTGTGACCACCGGTAATGAGATTTTTTATGGTCGGATTGAAGACAAGTTTGGAGATGTAATCAGAGAAAAGTTCGCGGAACTTGATTCCTACGTATTTAAACAAGTGTTTTCCCGGGATGACTCGGATATGATTGCCCAATGTATCCTTGATTTAATCGAAGAAGGGGCAGACATTGTTACCGTAACCGGTGGAATGTCAGTGGATCCGGATGATGTAACACCAGAGGGGATTAGGAAAACAGGAGCCAAGTTTGTCTCCTATGGTGCACCAACCTTGCCCGGAGCCATGTTTTTGCTTTCATATCTGGGGGATATTCCCGTTTTGGGATTACCCGGATGTATTATGTACAGCCGCCGGACGGTGTTTGATCTGGTGGTACCTAAATTGATGGTCGGCGAAAGATTAACTCCCAAAGACATCTCAAAGTTGGGACACGGCGGACTATGTTCCACCTGTCCGGACTGTCATTATCCCAATTGTGGATTTGGAAAAGGTTGATCTTTGCATCCATATAGTAACTTTTAATATTTTAAGGAGGATTTCACGTGGAAAAAAAGACATTATTTATTAACGGGATTCAAAGGACGGTAATTGTCGATCCGGAAACAACATTGGCAAATTTAATCAGAAAACAGCAGGGGTTAACCGGAACAAAGGTAGGATGCGGAAAAGCTGAATGCGGCGCCTGCTCAGTTATTTTAAATGGCAAAGTGGTACGGTCTTGTGTAACAAAGATGAAGCGGGTTGACGATGAGTCTAAAATCATCACCATTGAGGGCGTTGGAACGCACGATAATCTGCATCCGCTACAATTATCATGGATGGTAAATGGAGCAGCCCAATGTGGTTTCTGTTCACCTGGATTTATTGTTTCGGCAAAAGCATTGCTGGAAGAAAATGCCAGTCCTACCCGTGAAGAAGTGCGGGCATGGTTCCAAAAACATCGAAATGTTTGCCGTTGTACCGGTTATATCCCCATTATTGATGCGGTTATGGACGCAGCCAAACTGATGCGTGGCGAAATTAATAAAGAAGACCTGTGGTTCCAATTAAAAGAAGGTGCATCCATTATGGGGTCGAATATGGTTCGACCATCTGCTCTGGCAAAAGTTACCGGAACCTGGGACTTTGGTGCCGATTTAGGATTAAAAATGCCTGAAAACACCTTACATATAAAATTGGTTCAAGCTCAGGTTTCTCATGCCAATCTGATTTCTGTCGATACCTCAGAAGCTGAAAAAATGGAAGGTGTCTTTAAAGTCATCACCGCAAAAGATGTTCCTGGAACCAATCGTATTAACGGTCTGGCATTCCCAACGAACTTAGGCGATGGTCTGGAACGTCCGATTTTAAATGATAAGAAAATCTTCCAGTTTGGAGATGCCATCGCGATGGTTCTGGCCGATACCCCGGAACAGGCAGAAGCAGCAGCAGCAAAAGTCGTTGTTGAAGTTGAAGAATTATTACCATACATGAGTGCGCCGGCAGCGATGGCCGATGATGCCATTGAAATTCATCCGGGCACACCAAACATTTATTTTAAAACCAATATCGTTAAAGGTGATGAAACGGCGCCATTAATGGATAAATTACCAAATATCATTGAAGACGACTTTTATGTTGGCCGTCAACCCCATTTACCATTAGAGCCAGATGTTGGGTTTGCCTATTTTGATGAAGAAGATAATCTGATGGTACATTCTAAGAGCATTGCCCTTCATTTCCACCAATTAATGACTGCCGAAGCGATTGGTGTTGATCCGACCAAATATTTCATCGTTCAGAACCCAACCGGGGGAACCTTTGGTTATAAATTCAGCCCAACCATTGAAGGCTTGCTGGGTGTAGCGGCACTGGTTACTAAAAGACCGGTTTACCTGGAATTCAACATGTACCAACAAATTACTTATACCGGAAAACGTTCACCATTCTTTATGAATGTAAAAATGGCGGCTGATGAAAAAGGAATTCTTAAAGCGATGGAAACCGATTGGTCTTGTGATCATGGTCCATATTGCGAATTTGGAGATCTGGTAACGACCCGTGGTTCACAATTTATCGGTGCCGGCTACAACATTCCCAATATTCGCGGCGAAGGACGAACAGTTGCCACTAACCATGCATGGGGTTCAGCATTCCGAGGCTATGGCTCACCACAGAGTTTGTTCGCTTCTGAAACCTTAATTGACATGCTGGCTGATCAAATGGGCGAAGACCCATTGGAACTGCGATATAAAAATGTTTATCGTGAAGGTGATACTACCCCACAAGGTTGTCCACCAGACGTTATTGCTTTACCACAGGCGATTGATACGATTCGACCGATTTATCAGGCTGCTAAAGCAAAAGCCGAGGACCTGAACGCAAAAGGCGGAGATACTAAACACGGCGTGGGAATTTCACTTAATATCTATGGTTGTGGTCTCGATGGTCCTGACTCTGCTGAAATGTGGATAGAGTTAACACCAAATGGCGTAACAGTAGGAGATTCATGGGAAGATCATGGCCAGGGTGCTGACATGGGGACATTGACATTTGCTCACGAAACGTTAAAACCATTGGGGATCAAACCAGAACAAATCAAATTGATCATGAATAACATGAAACTGACACCAAACAGTGGACCAGCCGGTGGAAGCCGTTCAAATGTTATGGTTGGTAATGCTATCAAAGTAGGCTGTGAAAACTTACTGGCAGCCATGAAAAAAGCAGATGGCAGCTTTAGAACCTACGATGAAATGGTAGCAGAAGGTTTGCCATTACGTTATGAAGGCGTTTGGACGGCACCTTGTACGGCGCCATCGGTTGAAACCAGCCAGGGAAATCCATTCCCAGTTTATATGTATGGGGTATTATTATCAGAAGTTTCTGTTGATACCACAACCGGAAAAACGCATGTCGACAAATTGACCCTTGTATCTGACTGCGGAACCATTACCAATAAAACCGTACTTGAAGGTCAGTTGTGGGGCGGTTTAACTCAGGGGATTGGCTTAGCCTTAAGCGAAGACTTTGAAGATCTAAAAAAACATACTACCCTGACCGGTTGCGGTATTCCTCAAGTGAAGGATGTTCCAGATGAAATCGTTCTGATTCATCAGGAAACGCATCGTCCATTGGGACCATACGGAGCTGCTGGTGCTGGTGAAATGCCATTATCTGCACCACATGCATCCATATGTAATGCGATTTTTAATGCCTGTGGCGTTCGCATCAAACATTTACCAGCTTATCCAGAAAAAGTACTAGAAGGTTTAGAAGCCTTAAAATAAGTAGTCCAAGTCTCATTACCAAAGGAATTGAAAGCTTCTAAGCTTTCAATTCCTATTTCAAATTAATCGGTTAGTAACACCAAACTTTGGTGTTTGTTTCTATGATGCAATTGGGTTAAATTACGAGCTTAGCTTTAACGAAAGTGTCAAACGTTCATTATTATGGCGTTTTGTGAATTGTATATAGAAACAGACATCAGAACGCGTTATGGTGATGATGTTTAATTATTAATGTATCGCTTGAATAATGAAAAGAGGAGACCAACTATGAATTTAGATAAATTATTGGAAACTGGAGATCGCTGTATTCATAAAGAACCCCCACCCTGTACAGCCCAGTGTCCGATTCATCTGGAAGTCATTGATTTTTTATCGGAAATAGAAAAAGGGAACTTTCAGAATGCCTATAAGTTGATGGAAAAAAAAATGCCTTTTCACAAAATTATCGGAAGAATCTGCGATCATCCCTGCGAAGCGCCCTGTGAAAGAAGCAAGGCTGGCGGTTCCATTCGGATATCAGATCTTGAAAAAGCGGTGCTGGAATATGGTGGCTATAAACCTAAAAAAGTCTGGCCACTTCCCAAAAACAAAGGAAAGGTTGCCATTGTCGGGGGCGGTTTAAGTGGCTTAACTGCTGCGGTTGATCTGGACAAAAAAGGTTACATCGTCACAATCTTTGAAAAAACCAATCGACTGGGTGGACGGCTGTGGGATTTTGTGGGCAATTCATTGACTGAAGCATTACTAAACCAAGAATTAAAAGCAGTTGTTGATAAAAAAATCGCTATCCATTTAGAAAACAATGTCGATCAAAACAAACTAACACAGCTACTAACTGAATATGACGCAGTTTATCTGGGAACTTCTAAATGGGAAGAACCAATTAAATATCATCCAATTACCTTTCAGGTCGGCGATTTCTCCCTCTTTGTCGGCGGGCAGCTGGTGAGTCAAACAGATTCAGTGATCTTTTCAGCCAGTTCCGGGAGACGGGCGGCCATTTCCATTGAGCGTTACTTGTCAAAGGTGTCTCTCACCGATTCCAGAGACCGGGAAGGCGTCTTTGAAACACCGCTTCAATTTGATATCAGCTCGAAAGAGCCACTTTCCCCGATTGCAAAATCTACTGCAATTTACAGCCAGGAAGAAGCCATGGAGGAGGCTAAACGCTGTGTTAAATGTCAGTGTCGAAAATGTATTGAAGGCTGTGTTCATCTACGAAAATTTGACATTTCGCCAGATGCCTATATCCGGCAGATCAATCACAATGAACGGATTATTTTAGGAACGCATTATGCCAATAAAATGATTAATTCCTGTGCCGAATGCGGTCTCTGCAAAGAAGCGTGTTTTCTGGACATTAGCATGAACGATGTGATTCACGAAACCCGGGAAAGTATGGTGGAACGGGGAAAGATGCCAATCACGGCCCATGACTTTGCCTTAAAAGACATGGCCTTTTCAAATAGCTCTCGTTTTTCTCTGGTGCGCAAACAACCGAGCAAAGAAGAGTCCAAAGATCTGTTTTACTATCCGCTGATTTCCTTTTCTGATTATGTTAAAGGATTATATAAGGGCACCGGAAAAACGGAGTATCTCTTTTATCCCGGTTGTCAGTTGCCGGCATCCTATCCGGATGATATTAAAAGTATCTATGAGTACCTGGTCGGCCATGTCAACGGCGATGTCGGTATTTATCTGGGCTGTTGCGGTGCCCCGGCTGATTGGGCTGGACAACAGGGTTTGATGAGCGAAAATATTGAAGCGATTAAAAAAGTCTGGGTAGATATGGAACGACCAACCTTTATTTTGGCCTGTTCCAGTTGTATGCGTATTTTTAAAAAGTATTTACCGGAAATTAAAGTTGCGTCACTCTGGGATATTTATGTCCGCGAGGGTTTACCTAACAAAGATCACATTAAAATTCCGCAGACCTTGAGCGTTCACGATGCCTGTGGTACCCGCGAAAACAGTGATCTTCACGAGAGTGTCCGAAAAATTGCTTCTAAACTGGGATACGGGATAAAAGAATTGGAATACACCAAAGAAAAAACAAAATGCTGCGGGTATGGCGGACTAGTTTATTACGCCAACCGGGAGCAGTCCGACGCTTTTGTTCATGAGCGCATCGGCGAAAGCGAGAATGACCTGCTGGTTTATTGTGCCATGTGCAAGGATCTTTTTGTTTCTGGTGGCAAACGAACTTATCATTTGCTGGATTTGATTTATCCTAAAGACGATGGCAACGCTGCTACCCGCAAAATGCCAACCTTGTCGGAGCGTCATCAGAACAGAAGTCGGGTCAAACAAATTCTTTTAAAAGAAATCTGGAGAGAGGAACCTATAGAAGACATAATGGAAGATAATCTTACCCTAATCATCCCCGAAGAGGTAAAAAAGAACATTGAGGATCGGTATATCTTGATGGAAGATATCCAGGCAGTGCTTAAGAATGCCGAGGCGAAAAATGAACGTTTTTGCAACCCGGAAACCCATGAATATTTGGCTAAGTTAAGACGGGATAGTGTCACCTTTTGGGTGAAATATCAAAAGGATGAAAAAAACTATCTGATTAAAAGTATTTACAGCCATCGTATGGAAATAGTGGAGGAGGATGGAAATAGTGGAGAGCAAAAATGAAACATGTAAGTGATGATAAAGTCAAATGGTTATGTGATAAATGCCAACGAGAACTGGTGCTGTCTAAGGTTAAGGTACGCTATCTGGAAGGTAATTTTGAAGTGGATCTGATGAAATGTCCGACGTGTAATCAGGTATTTATTGATGAAGCTTTGGCCCTGGGAAAGATGAAGGAAGTGGAAGAAGGTCTGGAGGATAAATAACATGGTGGCTAAATGTGCTTATGAAACGCCAGAGATGAAAGCCCTCTTGGGAGAAACGTTGCGACCCGGCGGAACGCTTCTCACTGACAAGGGTGTTGCGTTTTGTCAGTGGAAAGAAACGGATCGATTGTTGGATTTGGGCTGCGGGCGGGGTGCTACCGTAGATTATCTAAAAAGGGTATACAATATCAGAGCCGTTGGGTTGGACCCCTCTCAAAAGCTGCTGGCCATCGCTAAGAAAAATAATCCCAATGGATTATTCTATCAGGGAAGAGGCGAGCAAATTCCTTTTGAAAATGATAGTTTTGAAGGTGCCCTTTCAGAATGTACCCTTTCACTTATGACAAACCGGGAAGCGGCACTAAAAGAACTACACCGGGTGCTAAAAAAGGGTGGTCATTTATTTATCACAGATGTATATGCCAGAAATCCAGATGCTTTAAAAGGACTCATTAGCGGTGACTTTGACAGCTGTATGCGCGGTTTATATGCGTTAAATCAGCTTGAGAATCAAATCCTAGAGACGGGTTTTATGATCGAACGGATGGAAGATCATAGCCACTTCTTAAAAACGCTGCTGGTCAAGACGGTATTTGAATACGGTTCGATGAATGTCTTCTGGAAAAAAGCAGCTGGGCGTTGTGCGGCAGGATTTCAGGATCAACTGAGAGCTTGTAAACCGGGTTACTATTTAATGGTTGCCAGAAAGGTGAAATAGGTGAGTTTTAAAATGGAAGAATTAAAATTTGAACTGTTTAAGCTGGCAGCGGAAGGATATTGTTGCAGCCAGATTATGCTCAAATTGGCTTTGGATATAGAAGAAAAAAACAATCCCGATCTGATCCGGGTTATGAATGGTCTTTGTAATGGCATTGGCGGGAATCAAAAAACGTGTGGGGTGTTAACTGGCGGCATCGGGATCATTGGCTTGTATGCCGGGAAAGGGAATGCTGAAGAATGGACAAAAGATAATTTTGGTACCATGGTCAGAACTTACATGGACTGGTTTGAAGAACGATTTGAGAGCACCGAATGCCTTGATCTGATTGGGGTTTATCAGTTTTTAGATGATAACAATCAACCTTATCCCGTCAAGTGCGGTGATACCTTGTCAGAGAGTTTTGGAAAAGTTGTCGAGATCTTGCAGGAAAATGGTTATCTCTTTGGTGACCGGGAGTAATGGGAAGCGGGAGTAAACGAATTATTTCAACAACTGAAAGCCTGTGTCCAGTTTGTCTCAGAAAAGTGAAGGCGATAATCTGGACAGCGCGAGATAAAACCTATCTGGAAAAATCCTGCCAGGAACATGGTCGTTTTAAGTCACTGATCTGGCGCGGGCGTATACCCATGGAAAAGTGGGTGCGCAATAAAATACCAGCTCATATTAAGAATCCGAGTACCCTGGTGGAAAAAGGTTGCCCCTTTGATTGCGGTCTTTGCTCAGACCATCGTCAGCACACCTGCACCGCCTTGATCGAAGTAACAAGCCGCTGCAATCTTAGCTGTTCTTTCTGCTTTGCTGACGCCAATAAAAGCCAGGAAGACCTGTCGATGGAAACCATCAGATGGATGTACCAATGTGTTATGAAGGCATCCGGAAATTGTAACATCCAGCTTTCCGGCGGCGAGCCCACCCTCCGGGATGATCTGCCTGAGATTGTCAGGGTTGGTCATGAAATGGGTTTTTCGTTTATTCAGATCAATACCAACGGTATTCGATTGGGTGAAGACGAGGCTTATGTAAAAGCCTTAAAAGACGCTGGACTAAACTCTGTATTTTTGCAGTTTGATGGAACCAATGACGATATTTATAAAAAAATGCGGGGCAAAAAACTGTTGGACATCAAAACAAAGGCTCTTGAGAACTGTCAGAAATACCATATTGGGGTGGTGTTGGTGCCTACCCTGGTTGATGGGGTTAATGAAAATGATCTTGGGAACATCATCGACTTTGCCCTTTCATGGTTACCTACCGTCAAGGGTATTCACCTGCAGCCAGCCAGCTATTTTGGGCGGATCCCCAATCTGCCGGTGGAAGAAAAACGATTGACACTGGGAGATCTCATGGATAAAATTGAATTTCAGACGAACCGGCGTATTTTAGCAAGTAGCTTTAGTCCACCAGGATGTGAAAACGCCAAGTGTTCGTTTCACGGCAATTTTATGGTGGAAACGGATGGAGTGATTCGGGCATTAAATAAGCCGTCCTCTTGCTGTGGCGTTGAAACGGCAGAGGCGGGAGCAAATAAAACCAAGGCCCAGGTCGCCAGGAAATGGTCTGGAAATAATCGGGATCGATTGCTAAATAAACAGCCTGGTGACGATCAAACGAATCAGGCTAAAGACAGTTGGGATGAAATACTTGATGCCATCAACACGAAAACTTTCAGCCTATCGGCGATGGCCTTTCAGGATGTCTGGAATGTGGATCTCAATCGGGTGAAGGATTGCTGTATCCACGTTGTCAATAAAAAGGGGCAGTTGATTCCCTTTTGTCTATATAATTTGACCAGTATAAGCGGTCAATCCATTTATCGAAACCAGTGAGGGAAAATGAAAAAAAACAAAACACCAATGGAAGACTGGATAGTAAAAAGAACCGGTTTGACATCAGCCAATCAGAGATCGCTTAGCACCTATCAATTTAAAAAACTGGTGGAAGTATTTGAATACGCTAAAGCCAATGGTGCCTTCTATCAAAAACAATTCGTTGATCAGGATTTGCGGGAGATTAAATCCTGGGATGATTTTAAACTGCTGCCGTTTACGACTGGCGCCGATATAAAAAAAAATCCCTTTTCTTTTTTATGTATTCCTCAACAGCAGGTGGATCGAATTGTAACCCTGAATACATCGGGTACCAGTGGCAAGAAAAAACGGCTGTTTTTTACCGAGGAGGATTTACTAAAAACGGTAGATTTTTTCGATTATGGGATGCGATCCCTAACTGATTCGTCCGACCGGGTTTTGGTTTTGTTACCGGGGCAGGCTTATGGGACGATTGGCGATCTTTTAAAGAAAGCCCTGGCCCGGTCCAACACAACCTGTATCGTGTTTGGTCTGCTGACAGATTTAGATGCTGTGGCGCAAGTAATTTTAAGGAATCAGATTAACTGTATTGTGGGAATTCCGATTCAGGTGTTATATTTAAGTCGCAGCAAGGCAGAGTGCTTTAAGCAAATTGAGAAAGTACTCTTAAGTACCGACTATGTTCCTAAATCCATGGTTGCGGAACTAAGTCATAAATTTAGGTGTCGGGTGTTTAATCATTATGGCATGACTGAAATGGGCTATGGTGGCGGTGTTGAATGTGAGGCTTTAAATGGCTATCACTTAAGGGAAGGGGATCTCTATTTTGAAATCATCGATCCTGATTCCGGCTCGCCCATAGAAGATGGAAAATATGGGGAGATTGTCTTTACCAGTCTTAATCGAATTGCGATGCCCTTGATTCGTTATCGAACCGGCGATATTGGCGCTTTTTCCACTGATCTCTGCCCCTGTGGCACCTTTTTAAGAACCCTTAAAAAGGTAGCGGGACGGTATGCAAATCGGATTCGTCTGGATCATGATAACTATATTGATCTTAGTACGTTTGAAGAAAGCCTGCTGGGTGATGAAAATATTTTAGATTATCAGGTTTTGATAAAAAATAATAGCGTTTTGAGCATCATGGTGAATTTCTACAATCAAAACCGGCTGGATCAGAAAATCAGTCGAGTCAAAGAAATACTGGTCGCTCATCTATCGGTAAATAAAAAAGATAATGTGAGAATTGAAGTTGAGCAGGGAAACTTGTGTAAACCAGACCAGATGGTCAATAGCATGGTCAAGCGTAAAATTCTTGACCTGCGAAAGGAAGAGTGTAATGGTTGATTTTTTTAAAATGATTGCTGAGTCCTATGCCCAAAAAGAGAATCTGGTTCTGGCAACCATCCTGGAAAAATCCGGTTCAGCGCCTTGCAGTGGTGGAACAAAAATGCTGATTCGACCAGATCTCACCACCTTTGGCACTATTGGCGGAGGACTTATCGAGGCCATGGTCATTCAGACGGCAGCCAGGGTCTATAGAAATCACGCAGATCACATTGAATCATTTGATTTAAAAAGTAAGGATAAAAAATCCCAGGGCTTGATATGTGGGGGGACTTTAAAAATTATTTTTGAATATATTGATTGGTGGAAAAATCAAAATCAAAGCTTCTATGAGGAAATCTTCCGACTACAGGAAGCTAAGCAAGATTTTATTACAATAACAAGAATTAATCATCACTTAAATAACATAAGCTTGCCGGAGAAATGGGTTTGTACGGAAACGGGCTTTTATGGTCCTGAAAGCGAGGCGAGTCAAAACCTGGTTGAAGAGGTCTGTACTAATTTTGAGCAGTATAAGTATCGTGCCGCGTTTCTGGAGCCATCCGGATTCTATGTGGAACCTTTTTTCTGTAATGAAAATGTCGTCATTATCGGATGTGGGAAAATTGGTGGGATTCTGGCCGAGTTATCTAAGCTAGTCGGATTTTATGTGACAATGGTGGATGATCGGGAGGAGTTTGCAAATTGGAGCCGCTTCAAAAAAGTAGATGATGTTTTGGTTGTTCCGGGATTAAAAAACATTGAAAACAACGTAATTATTAATCAATACTCCTTTGTCGTGATTGTCACCAGGGGTCATTCTGATGATAAAGAGGTGTTGGCCCAGATGCTTGAAACGGATGCAAAATACATTGGCATGATCGGGAGCCATAATAAATGCAATTATATTTACCAGAGTCTTTTAAACCAGGGGTTTAACATTAATGATTGGGAACGGGTGCATTGTCCTATTGGCATTAATATTTCGGCGGATACCCCAGAAGAAATTGCCGTTAGTATCGTTGCTGAGATGATTGAGATTAGACGGAGTCAAGAATGAATGAGATAAAAAAGATGAAGATCGCAACCATTGTGATTGCAGCGGGGTACTCATCGCGGATGCAGGCGTTCAAACCGTTACTGAAATTTGGCGACCAAACGGCGGTTGAACGCGTGTTGATGACACATCAAAAGGCAGGGGTGGATCAGATCATTCTGGTTGCGGGTCATCGGGCTGCTGAAATCAAACCTTATTTTAAGGAACAGGCCATTAATGGCGTCATCAATGAACGTTATGATGAAGGGATGTACACATCGATTCAAAAAGGAATTGATCAATTGGATGATGACGTGGTGGCTTTTTTTGTCCATCCAGTGGATATTCCCTTGATCGGAGTCGCAACCATTAAAGCATTAATGATGGCTTTTCGGCCACTTAGTCAAGGAATCCTTTATCCTTGTTTTATGGGAGAACGGGGACATCCACCGCTTATTCATGAAAAATATCGCGAGGCCATTTTGAGAAATAAACAGGATGGGGGACTAAGACGTTTTCTTGAATGTCATGAAACAGATGCGACAAGTTTTGCATTGGCCGATGAAGCCATCCTTATGGATATGGATACCCAAGCTGATTATCAGAGATTACTTGACTATGATGGCTTAATGGCTCCAAATCTCTGCGAGTGTTATGCCTTAATGGATCTTTATCATCTGCCGCTAGAAATCAGAAAGCATTGTGAAATGGTTTACCGCGTTGTTAGGAACCTAGAAAACCGATTGGCTGACAAGGGCATAAAGCTTAATAGCGGCGTGCTTCGGGCGGCTGCGCTCCTTCACGATCTTCTGAAAACGCAAAAAGATCATGCTCAGGCGGCGGGAACGCTATTAAAACAAATGGGGTATGATCAGGTGGGAAGTTTGATCGCTACTCATATGGATATTGAAGTAGAACCGGAGGTGGCCATTCGTGAGAATGAAATTCTATATCTGGCCGATAAGCTGGTAGAAAATGATCACCAGATTGACTTAAGCCACCGAAAAAAGAAAATGCTGGAGCGGCATAAAGACAATCCCGAAGTTCAGGAAAAAATTGAACAGCGTTTTATAAACGCTGAAACAATTATTAATAAAATAGAGAATTTAGAGAACAAAGATAAAAATAAAGATTAGTAGAAACTTAAAAAGGTACGATGGCAGCAGTTAATAATCAGAAGATCATTTTAATTAAATAAAAAAAGTTTTTGAAAGATTCAAGGTAGGTAATGAAGATTTATTTGGTCAGACATGGTAAAATAAAGTGGCTTAAGGGAAAGGCCTATATCGGGCAGATTGATCTCCCGCTATCGCAGGAGGGAATAATCCAGTCTCAAGAATTACGGGAGGCCTTTGCAGAAATTTCACTTACTAAGGTGTATACCAGCCCTCTTAAACGTTGTGTGCAGACTCTGGACATTCTCCTTGCTAAACGAAATGTGCCAACGGTTTTAGTGGATGCGCTTAAAGAGATTAATATGGGTGACTGGGATGGTAGGACCATTGATGAGATAAAAATAAATCACCCTGAAGACTATCAAAAAAGAGGTCGGCTGATTAATACCTTTGTTCCCCCGGGAGGGGAGAGTTTTGAAGCATTGACGAAGCGGGTGATGCCCGAGTTTAATAAAATGATAAAAGAAAATTACCAAGGTGCTATTCTAATTTCAACCCATGCTGGTGTCATACGGGTCATACTTGGTGAGGTTATGGGACTATCCATTAACGAACTGTTTAAATGGAAGCTTCTCTATGGGACAGTCTTTGAACTGGACTATGATGACAGAAACGATAAATGGGTCGTTGTTAATCGATGAAAGGGGAAACATGAATAAGAATATCTATGGAGCAATCATCAAAGAATCAAAGCAGCGCTGTATCGGATATGGGATTACTGAGGATCAGGTTTTCAGTAAAAAAATGATTGACCACGGTGAGCTGCAGACTAAGTTTTCAGAGAATCGTGATCTAATCCTGACAGCGGCTCCCTACATGGAGCATCTGATGAGCATTGTCCGGGGTAACAATTTTTTCGTTTTGTTAACCGATAGGGATGGCTGTATTCTCAACGCTATTGGTGATGAGAAAATTCTAACAGAAGCCTTTGAACTAAAAATGGTGGCTGGTGCCTATATGAGTGAAGAATACATTGGAACGAACGCCATGTCATTGGTAATCAAATCGGGGCAGCCAATTCAAATGTCAGGAACAGACCATCTGGTAAAAGCTTATCATCGCTGGACCTGTTCGGGTGCACCCATTCGGGATCCTAATGGCAATTTGATTGCAGCGCTGGATCTTACTGGTTATTCTGATTCGGTACATCCCCATACCCTGGGAATGGTGATTGCAGCATCGAATGCGATTGAGGAGATGCTTAAGGCCAAAGAATATAACAGACTTCAGAATATGACCAACAAACATATTAAAACGATCTTTAATTCGATGCCGGTAGCGATTCTTACCTCCAATTTGGATGGGATGATTAAAATCTATAATCAAAAAGCCATGGATCTTTTTGGTAATAAATATAAACAATTGTCGGCGACCAATGTTTCTGAAATCATTGAAGATTGGGAAAACATTAAGGACGCGATCCACTCTGAAAAGCATGTCAATCGGATTATTAATATCAAGGCGCTGCGCAATCATTTTCATTGTCAAATGACGGCCAGCCCCATTTATAATCCCCAGGACGACAGCATTGAAATTGTCTTTGTATTAAAAGAAGATCAGTCCCGGAAAATCCAGAAGTGTGAGCAACCCTATTACACCTTTGATAAAATCATGGGGCAGGACCCTCAGTTTGTCAGTACGATTGAATATGCCAAGAAAATCTCTAATAACCGTTCAACGATTCTTATTTTGGGTGAGAGCGGCTGTGGTAAGGAAGTTTTTGCCCAGTCCATTCATAATCATAGTAAACGAATGGATGAACCCTTTGTGGCCCTTAATTGCGGAGCGATTCCCAACCAGTTGATTGAATCAGAGCTCTTTGGCTATGAAGACGGTGCCTATACGGGTGCAAAAAAAGGGGGAAACATTGGAAAATTTGAGCAGGCCAATAATGGCACTATTATGTTGGACGAAATCGGTGAAATGCCCCTGGATATGCAAACCCGATTGTTGCGGGTACTTCAGGAAAACGTCATCACGAAAATTGGTAGTCAACAATCCATTCCCATCGATGTACGGATTATCGCTGCTACCAACAAAGATCTAAAAAAGGAAGTGGAGCTGGGACGTTTCAGAAAAGATCTCTTTTACCGGCTTAATGTTCTGCCCCTCTATCTGCCGCCACTACGGGAACGAAGAAGTGACATCGCCATCCTTTTTCATTATTTTATGAAAAACCTGTCATCGAAATATGAGAAAAAAGAAGTTCAGATTACTGAAAAAAATATGCGGATGCTAGAAACCTATAATTGGCCGGGAAATGTAAGAGAAGTGGAAAATGTTGTTGAACTAATGATCAATACCGAATCTTTTCCGGATTACTATTTTTTAAAAAATTCGGAACAAACAGACTTATCGAAAAAGTTCACCGGGTATGTTGATATAACACCGCTAGAATTGCGGGAAGAGCGCCTGGAAGATCTGGATCCCGCGCTACTCGATATGAACTATATTGAAAAGGAACATATTAAACGGGTTTTGAAGATTTACAAGGGAAACATTAGTCAAGCGGCGCAAGCCCTGGGGATTCAGAGAAATACGTTGTACAGTAAAATCAGTAAATATGAAATTAAACTTGAAATCGGTAATAAACCACGAGAATTCTGGTTTGAAGATCGATATGGAAAGGGACATAAACATGGTTAATCAATACGAGAAGCTAATTACAGAGCTCGATCAAAAAGATCAGGTAGTTATGGTCACCCAATTTAAAACCCTGGGAGAAACGGGGAAAAAAGTGATTGAAAAAAAACTCCTCAGCAAAGAAGACCGGGGTAACGGTAAGGAGAAAACGGATGAGATTCTGGAAGTGGTTATTAATAGAGGACTGCCAGAATTTTTAGCCTCAGAAGACGGTATTGAGGAGCTTTATGAACCTTTTTATTCTGAAGGTCGTTTGATTATTCTCGGCGGCGGGCACATTGCTAAACCTCTGGCCCAATATGGTGCCGACATTGGCTTTAAGGTGACGGTGGTTGATGACCGGCCATCCTTTGCCAACACCCAGCGATTTCCCCAAGCCAATCAGGTACTCTGCGAAAGTTTTGATACCTGTTTTGAAAAACTAAAGGTTAAGCGGTCGGATTTCGTGGTGATTGTTACCCGGGGTCATCGACATGATGCCCTTTGCCTGCGGCAGGCACTATCAGTCAATCCGGAGTACTTAGGGATGATCGGTTCCCGGCGCCGGGTTAAAGGTTTGATGGCACAGTTTCTTGAAGACGGGTTTCGTCAGGAACAACTAAGTGGGGTGTATTCGCCCATCGGCTTGCGAATTGGGGCCGTGACGCCAGAAGAAATTGCTATTTCGATCATCGCTGAAATTATCAGCGTCAAGCGTGTAAGTCATCAGCATGAAAAAGCTGATCTGAAAAATAAAACCAATCATTCTGATTTTGATTTTGATGTGATTAAAAATCTGGCAAAAAACGAGTCTGAAAAACGGGCCATTGTAACAGTGATTTCGAAAAAAGGTTCAGTTCCCCGCGGACCAGGTGCCAAGATGATCATCTGGGCTGATGGACGCAGTCTGGGGAGTATTGGTGGCGGATGTAGTGAAGGGGAAGTAATTGTAGCGGCTCGGGATCTAATCCGTGAAGATGGCGGATTTTTGATGATGAAAGTCGATATGACCGGTTCCGTCGCCGAAGATGAGGGCATGGCCTGTGGTGGGATTATGGATGTGGTTATTGAAATATTTTAGTGATCAATTAGTAAGGGTACCTGATGGATCCACCAGGTGCCCTTATTATTTAGAATATTTTGCAAGTGTAGGCTACTTAGTTATCATATTCATCTAAAAAATGATGTTTAACCCCATCTTGCTTATATGAAATTATGGTATTCAGATTGACGTTCTCCACGCTTTTGAAAATATTGCTTTCGATGTAAGGGCTGGTTTGACGGAATTTTTTTAGCAGCGTTTTCATTTCCTGGCGCTTGGAGGCTCCGCCTTCATTGTCTGAGATCATACAATTTTCGGTAAAGCGGCAGGCGCATTGAATAAACTGCAGGTCGTTGTGTAGCTTCCAGCTGATGATCGCTTCTTCCCGGATCAAGTACATCGGCCGGATCAACTCCATATTCTCAAAATTGCTGCTTTTAAGCTTGGGCATCATCGTCTGAATCTGTCCGCCGTAAAGCATCCCCATCAGGATGGTCTCGATGACATCGTCATAATGATGCCCCAGCGCGATTTTATTGCATCCCAATTCTTTGGCATGATGATACAAATGGCCCCGACGCATCCGGGCGCAGAGATAGCAGGGTGATTTTTCAATATCGGCCACCGAATCAAAAATCTGAGACTCGAAAATTGTGGCTTCAACATTTAGTAGCTTCAGATTTTTTTTGATCATTTCCCGGTTCATCGGGTTATAGCCCGGATCCATTACCAGAAAAACCAATTCAAATTCGAATTTATTATGTTTCTTCAGTTCCTGGAATAGCTTCGCCATCAGCATGGAGTCTTTCCCTCCAGAGATACACACCGCAATCTTATCCCCTTCATTAACCAGTTTATATTCATTGATACCGCTGGTAAAGCGGCACCAGATACTACTGCGATACTTCTTTTTTAAACTTTTTTCTATTTCTTCATAACGTTCCATGATAACTCCTACTTTTTAGTTAAACTTTTATAACAATAATCAAATACTTCCATAAACTCCTGCAATTCGCGATCAGTGGTTAAATGACAAAGACTGATCCGCCAGGAAGATCTGGCCAGCTCCCGGCTTCCGGTGACCGTGAGAACCGATCGGGAGGGGGTGTTGTCGGTGGAGCAGGCTGATTTGGTTGAAACGCAGACTCCTTGATCACTCAGTGCGGCCTGAAAGGCTTGTGCCCTAACACCTTTAATACTAAGGTTTAGAATATGCGCAACAGAATGCTCAGTACTGTTAAAAGAAACTAGCGGATAATTTGACAACTGCTTTTTGAGCCAGTCGCTTTTCAAGGCGACCTGGGTCAGGCGTTCTTCTAGTTGATCTAAGCACAGCTCAAGTGCCAGTGCTGTTGCCGCGGCGCCAGCCGTAAAAGGGGTGCCGCTGCGATAATAACTGGTGCTGGTGCCGCCATGGATCTGTGGTTCAAGGATCAGGTTGTCATTTTTTTGCAAAACGCCCATGCCGTTAAGTCCAAAAAATTTGTGAGGCGAAAAGGTCACCAAATCGATCTGCTCAAAACAGACGGGTATTTTCCCCAATGCTTGGGTGGCATCGACATGAAAAAAGCAATTGGGATAAGCGGCAATGAGCGAAGCAATTGACTTAATCGGCTGACAGACCCCCAATTCGCTATCTACATAGTTGATCGAAACCAGAATCGTATCTTCCCGGATTAACTCTCTTAAATGGTCAAGGTCGACGGTTCCGTCTTTTTTGATGGACACCAGATCGATTTCATAACCAATTGACTGGAGGTATTTTAGGCTACCGCTGACTGAAGCATGCTCCAGACAGGTGGAAATGAGGTGTCGGCCATTTTCACGATAATTTCTGGCAACACCCTTGATGGCGAGATTATTGGCTTCAGTAGCTCCAGAGGTATAGATAATCTCCATATTTAGACAGCTTAACTGATTCTTTATGTTAATGGTGGCATTATCAATGAGCTGTTTTGCCTTTCGGCCCAAACGATGTGCACCGTTGGCATTGCCGAAAGCATCCTGGCTGATTCGGCAAAACAGATCCAGGACCTGGGCATCCACTGGGGTATCGGCGGCGTAATCCAAATATATCACGTGTAAACTCCGTTCTAAACTGAAATAGTGTTGGTAATGTCTGCAGCTGTTCATAAAAAATACCCAGGAGATCATATCGAAGTCGCCAGGTTAATATCCTAATTATACTATAGAATTACTTGTAATCAAACGAAGATTTTGAGTTTTAAGGATTAATTCGGGTATTAGACAAGTAGTCAATGCGTTGAAAAAGATTAAAAAAGAGTTGACAAGAAAAAGAAAGGGCAATATAATAAATCATATAGAAATAATATGAAATGTTATAAGAAATGAGGTATCATGATGTCAAAAATTGCTAGAAACTTAACCGATTTAATCGGAAACACACCCCTTCTGGAACTGACGAACTACGAAGAAAGTTTGAAACTGGAAGCGAAAGTAATCGCAAAACTTGAATATTTTAATCCCCTATCCTCTGTTAAAGATCGAATAGGCTTTGCTATGATTGATGCAGCAGAAAAAGCTGGACTAATCAATAAAGATTCAGTGATCATTGAACCCACCAGTGGTAATACAGGGGTAGGCCTGGCTTTTGTCGCCGCTGCAAAAGGATACCGCTTAATCCTTACCATGCCCGAAACCATGAGTGTTGAGCGCCGTAACCTGGTTTCAGCACTCGGGGCTGAACTGGTTCTTACACCTGGCTCATTGGGAATGAAGGGTGCCATTGCTAAGGCTCAGGAATTGGCTGAGAGCACACCCAATGCCTTTGTACCCCAACAATTTGAGAATCCCGCCAATCCGGAGATTCATCGAACAACTACGGCGGTGGAAATCTGGAATGATACCGACGGCGAGGTGGACATCTTTGTCTCAGGAATCGGGACCGGCGGAACAATTACCGGGGTTGGTGAAGTTTTAAAGGAAAAGAAACCTGGGGTAAAAATTGTCGCGGTGGAGCCGGAAGCCTCGCCAGTATTATCAGGAGGAAATCCCGGTCCGCATAAAATTCAGGGAATTGGTGCTGGGTTCGTTCCGAAGATACTTAATACTGAGATCTATGATGAAGTTCTTCAGGTCAGCAATGAAAATGCTTTTCAGACAGCCAAAGACATTGGACGACAAGAAGGACTGCTGGTGGGAATTTCTTCCGGGGCAGCTATCTACGCCGCTACCGAATTAGCAAAACGGCCTGAGAATAAGGGCAAAACCATTGTGGTTTTGTTGCCGGATACCGGTGAACGTTACCTATCAACAGGCCTGTTTCAGTAATGAAAAGTTCCACTAAGGGCAGGTATGCCTTGCGTTTAATGCTAGACCTGGCGATTAACAACACCGGGGAGTACATTCCCATTAAACGGATTGCTGAGCGCCAGGAGATTTCAGAAAAATATTTGGAACAAATCATTACCCAGATTTCACGAGCTGGTTTTGTTCGTAGCGTTCGTGGGTCTCAGGGCGGTTATCAACTGGCCAGTCCCCCAGAAGAGTATACCGTGGGGATGATTGTGCGGTTGTTGGAAGGTGAGTTATCACCAGTTATTTTGAGCGATGAAGCGGGCGTATACGAACAAGCAGACCGTCACGTCACCGCAGATGTCTGGCAGGAAATCAAAGATGCCATTGATCAGGTGGTGGATAATATTACCCTGGCCGAACTGGTAAGACGTTATCACGATAAGGGTAATTGCGAGTATTTTATCTGATTCGGCTTATTTTGGTTTGTTATTTTGTAAATTCAAGAGCGGTGCGCTATAGTGTTTAATAATCAGGAATAAATTTTAATAAAGACATGATTTGAAGCCGCGGCTTCAAATCATGTCTTTTTGTATAAAGAAGAAGTCATATCAGTTTAGTGTAAAAAAATATTGACAAATGAAAAGTCATCTAATATAATAATCATACCAAACATATAGGAGATGTATGTTAATCAAGGAGGAAATTATTAAATGTCTTTAAACAAACAGGAATTATTCGACAAACTGGCAGCGTCAATTGTAGACATGGATGAGGATTTAACCATTGAACTCAGTAATCAGGTGATCGCTGAAGGAATTGATGCCTATGAAGCTATCGTCAATGGACTGACCGTTGGGATGAATCAGGCAGGGAAATTATTTGATGAAGAGGAATATTTTGTGCCCGAATTATTAATGTGCTCGGACGCCATGTATTCGGGTCTCAATATCCTAAAACCCCATATAAAGATTAACTCTCACGAAACCAAACGAAAAGCCGTCATTGGTGTAATTGAAGGGGATACCCACGATATTGGGAAAAACCTGGTGAAGATTATGTTAGAAACTGGCGGCTATGATATTGTCGACTTAGGACGTGATGTTTCTCCAGCTACTTTTGTGGAACGAGCCAAAGCAGAAAACGCTGAATTTATTTTCATTTCAACACTAATGACAACGACAATGGAAGGTATGAACGAAGTCGTCGAAATTTTAGTCGAAGAAAAAATAAGAGAAGACTATAAGGTCTTAATCGGTGGTGGTCCGGTTTCCCAATCTTATGCCGACAAGATTGGTGCCGATGGCTACGCGGAAAATGCTGCCGAAGCGGTAAAATTGGCGAACAACATTGTTGCCGCATATGGAAATGAGCTCTAAGAAAAAATTCGCAAAAATACGCAAAGACGATTAAATTGGAGGAAATCATCGATGTCATTGATACAAAGAAATGAAGAAATAACATCCCTGGAACGCGTTGTTTTAACCTTGCAACGAAAAGAAGTCGACCGGATCCCGGCGATTCCCCTGGTCTGCGGTGCTTCCTATCGGGTAACCGGTTCCCGTTATGATAAATGGTCTCAGGATGCCGAAATTGCGACCCAAAGTCTCCTGGCAGCCCAGGAATTAATTGGTCAGGATGCTTTTTTACTGTTGGTTGACCTTTCAATTGAAGCGGCTGACTTCGGCCAGGAACTAATTTTTCCAAAGTTCAGTACCGCTTATCCTGATTTCAACAACCAGTATATAAAAACTGCTGGCGAATATGATAAGATAAAAAAGATAAATCCGAGAGAGACCAAGCGTATGAAGCAGGTTGTCGATACGGTCAGAGGTTTATCAGAAGCAAAAGGGAATGAAGTTGCCATCTTCGGATTTGTCTATGGTCCACTGGGGGTTTTGTCGCAGATTAGAGGTCACAAAGAGTTATTTGTGGATCTGATCAAGCACCCGGAAGAAGTTCTGGGAGCAGTTGATGTCATCACCGATGTTCTTATTGAGTACGCAGTTGCTCAGATTGAAGCGGGAGCCCATTCCATTGTTATTGATCCCCTCTATTCTTCGGGAACTGTTTTGAGAAATACAACCTGGGAGAAATTTGAAGGCCCATATCTAAAACGTCTTGCCGATGCAATCCGGGCGGCCGGTTCAGCGGTGGCCATCCACAATTGCGGTGGCGGTGTTTATTTTGAAGAAGTTATCAAGTGGTCTGATCCGGTGGCGATCTCAGTTGCCTATCCGGCTCATGGTGCTAAAGATTGGGAAGAACATGCCAAAACCTGGGGTGATAAAATTATTACCATCGGATATTCCGATCCTGCCGAGACAGGTCTCGTTTTTACAGCAGATGAGGTGCTCGAAGATGTCAAAAGACAACTGGATTTGTTTAATAAACACAAGGCCGGTTTTATCCTTTCTTCGGGCTGTGAGTTCCCGCCCAATGGTAATTTACTAAATGCAGCAGCAATGGTGGAAGCTTCCAGACGATACGGGCGTTGGTCGATAAAGTAATTTCCAAACAATAGGTCGAAGTAAAATAAGTTCAAAGAACAACAAAAATAAAATAAGTCCAGATGATCAATGACTAGTTCAATGATTAACAGATAGGAAAGTGATCGTATGACAATACAAATTGATATTTTTTCTGGTTTTTTTGGTGCCGGTAAAACCACATTAATAAAGAAGCTGATCGATGAAAAGGTGTATTCAAAAAAAATAACGCTGATTGAAAATGAGTTTGGCGAAATTCCAATCGATGGGGCATTTCTAAAAAAATACAACATTGAAATAAAGGAAATCAAGGCCGGGTGTATATGCTGTTCTACCGTGATTGATTTTACCAATACTTTGCGAGAAATCATTAAATCGAAAGAAACAGAAAGAATCATCATTGAACCGTCGGGAGTCGGAAAACTGTCAGAAATCGTCAAGATTGTCAAGAAACTTGAGGAAGATAATGACATACATCTCAATCTGGTGATTGCCGCCGTCGATGTGACCATGTATGAGGAATTCACCGAGCTGTTCAGTGAATTTTATGGTGACCAGATCATTCACGCCAGTACCATTCTCTTAAGTCGTACCCAGAACGTCGATGATGAGGAGTTAGGCAAGGTCGTGGCAAAAATACGTGAAATCAATGAAACGGCATCGATTGTGACCACGCCCTGGGATGATTTGAGTGGCATTGAACTGATTGGGCTTTCTGAAGCGGATGGGCAGCAAATTTCCCGGGACGAGGATTTAAGTGCGTTTGATCTGGAGTTTGATGACCACGATCACGATGATGACGATCATAATCATGATATGTTTACAAGCTGGGGCATCGAAACGCCAAAGATATTTCCGATAATTAAGTTAAAAAGTATCTTTGAAAGTTTGAAGGATGAGGCGGTTTTTGGAAAAGTAGTGCGGTCAAAGGGCAAGGTACAGATTGATGGGGTCAATTGGGTGGAGTTTGATTTTGTCCCCAATGCCCTGGAAATAAGGGCATCTGAACCTGATGAAATCGGGCGTATTACCGTAATTGGCCATGATCTGAATCAAACCATTCTGAACACCGTTTTCTGATATGAACGTCAAAGTGATTGCTTGTGAGGTCATGCAGGAAGAAATTGAGAAACTGATGCCCATTCCGGAGCGGGATTTTGAATTTGTATCGATGGACTTTCATTTATACCCGCAAAAACTTAAGGTCGAGCTCCAACGGCTTATTGATGCTTCCCAGAATTATCAGAAAATCATCCTGGCTTTTGGTTTGTGCGGTGGGGCATCTAATGGTTTGATTTCTAAAGCCAGTGAACTGATTATTCCCAGAGTACATGACTGTATTTCGATCTTTATGTGCTCAGACACCTGTAGAGCCTGCGACTTTCAGAGCGAAATCGGAACCTTTTATCTCAGTAACGGTTGGATGATTACCAAAAAAAGCATTCTCGCAGACTATCGCCGAATCTATGATCGTTTGGGCGAAAAAAAAGCCAAGCGGATGCTGGAAAAAATGTATGATGGTTATAAGAAAGTTTTATTTATTGAAACCTCGGCAGAACCCAAGGATGAGGTAATTGAGCAATCCCGAGAAATTGCAAAGCTATTTGAAGCCGAATATCAGACGGTTAAAGGTGAAATCGGCTTTATTGAAAAAATTATAACCGGGCCCTGGGATGAAGACAACTTTATAACCCTACTCCCAAGGCAGGAAATTAGCGAAGCGTATTTTTCAAAAAATGCTAGAAGAGCATGACATTTCAAAAGATTATAGAAGCCTGCAAATAAAAAGAAATGAGGAATTTTAGATGAATGATTTAACCCCAAAAGAACGGATCCTCCGTTCCTTAAATAAAGAATCCGTTGATCGGGCACCGGTTATCTGTCCCGGTGGGATGATGAATTCAGCCATCGTTGATGTAATGAATAAAACTGGCCACACCTTACCGGATGGCCATCACGATAGTCAATTAATGGCAGAGATTGCCAATGATGTTCAGGAGAACACCGGCTTTGAAAACTTCGGTATTCCCTTTTGCATGACCGTAGAAGCAGAGGTACTGGGTAGTGAAATTAATTATGGCACCCTGGCCTGTGAACCAAAAATACAAAAAGAAGTGTTTCCATCGGTTAAAGAAGTCATTTATCAGGACTTAGGCGCGATGGCAAAAAATAAGCGGGTTAATGCGATTATTGAAGCAACTTATCAGTTGTCAAAAGAATATTCAGACATACCGGTGTTTGGCAGTATCACCGGGCCGCTCAGTACCGCCGCATCACTGGTTGACCCGATTCCATTTTTAAAAGAACTCCGGAAGAATCCTGCCGAAGCCCATCGGGTGGTTGATTATGCCACCAATCATATCATTGAATTGGCTAAGCTGATGGTGGAAAGCGGCGCCAGTGTGATTACCATTGCTGATCCCACTGCCACCGGAGAAATCTTGGGACCTGCGATGTTTGATGAATATGCGGTGCGTTATCTCAACAAAATCATCGATGCGATTCATGAAACCAATACCCCGGTTATTGTTCACATTTGCGGAAAAATGAATGCCGTTAGAAAATTTGTGCCAGCAATTAAGTCCGATGCGATCAGTACCGATTCTTCGATTAGCTTGCGAAAATTAAAAGAAGACTATCCTGAATTAACCACCATGGGGAACCTGAGTACCTATCTGTTGGAATTTGGTGAAGCCGAAAAAGTTGCGAAACAAACCGAAAAACTTAAATTGGATGGCATTGATATTATTGCACCAGCTTGTGGCTTGAGTACCTCCACACCGCTGGTAAACATTACCGCAATGACGAATCGGGTAAAGGGGGCGTAACGATTATGGTAAAAGTAAATTTTATCGGCGAAAACAAAGCCATTCTGGTGAAAAAAGGCACGACGATTTTAGCAGCGGCCCAAGAGTTGGGGATTGTTATTGAATCACCCTGTAATTCTGAAGGGGTTTGCGGTAAATGCAAGGTTAAGATTTCCGCAGCAAGTCTGAAAAATGTCGAAGAATACGGAAAACACCAACTACCTGAAGAGGAAAAAGAACAGGGATTTGTGCTTTCATGTCAGACTAAGGTGACCGGTCATGTCGATGTTAAGGCCGTTGCTAAAAACCAAAACAAAACACTACAAATATTAAACCATGGCCAGAGTTTTGATATTGATGTGAATAGCTTTATTAAAAAAGAATATACTGGCAATGGAAAAACCATTGTAATAGCCGGCGGCCAGATTTTAGGCGAAGAAGAAGGGGATACTGCCGCCCAGAACTATGGTGTTGTCGTCGACATCGGAACCACCACGCTGGTGGCTACGCTAGTCAATATCAACTCCGGCGAAGAACTGCACTCCGTCTCAGCACTAAACCCCCAAAGCCTGCATGCCCAGGATGTTTTATCGCGGATTAAATTTGCCTCTGATGACAAAGGGCTGGACACGATGTATTCAATGATTATTAAAGAACTGAATAAATTGATTGAAAAAGCGGCCAGCCATACCGGTGTTTTACAAAAGCATATCTATGAAGTGATTTTTAGCGGTAATACCTGCATGATTCATCTGGCTGCCAACGTGAATCCTTATTCACTGGGTAAATACCCCTATACGCCAGCCATTACCGGGGGAAGTAGCTTAAGTTACAAAGAACATCTTCTGGATATTTCCACACTGGGATCAATTTATCTGCCGCCGATTATTTCTTCCTTTGTGGGGCCAGATATCACATCCGGTGTTTTGGCAACCCGGCTTCAGGATAAAGAACAGGTTACTTTATTTGTCGATATCGGAACCAATGGTGAAATGGTCTTGTCTGATCATGGCGCATTAACGGCGACTTCCACCGCCGCCGGACCGGCATTTGAGGGGATGAATATTTCTTATGGAATGCGGGCCGAAAAAGGAGCGATCGAGTATTTCGAAATTGATGATCATGGCGAGATTGACATCCGGACTATCGAAGATGGTGAAGCCATTGGGATCTGTGGTAGCGGTCTGTTGGACATTGTGGGGGAATTGGTGGTCCATAAGGTTATCGACAAACGGGGCCGACTGGCAGCTCCGGATAACGCAGACTTGAAACAGAGCCTCAGAAACAGACTGGTGAAAATCGATGGGAAAATAGCCTTTGAGGTTGCCAGTGGGGTATACCTCTCGCAAAAAGATATCCGGCAGGTACAGTTGGCAAAGGGAGCGGTACGGGCAGGCATTGAGTTTTTAATGGATGCCAAAGAACTGCGGCCTGAGGATGTTGACGAGATTCAAATTGCTGGCTCATTTGGCTTTCATCTGCGGGCCAAGAGCCTGATAAATATCGGGCTGCTACCAAAAGAATTTGAAGGCAAAATTGACTTTGTCGGCAATACGTCAAAATCCGGCGGACTGGCATTTTTACTCAATCAGAAATATCGCGATGAGATGGAAAGCCTGGTTACCGAGATTGATGTCATTGAATTGTCCAATGGTGAGAATTTTGATCGGATTTTTGTGGATTGTCTGTCTTTTGATAAACATAAGAAAACGGCGTAGCGAAGTTTACGCCATTACAAAACTTCAAATAGACAATGATCTGATATAAATACTTTGAATCACTTAAAAAGTAAAACATAATAAAAAACCTCATCGAAATCATTTAGGATTTTGATGAGGTTTTAATTTTTTAGAATTACAGTGTAAGGCATGCCCGAATTTATTTGGATCAGGTTTTCACTTACTTAAACAACGCCGCCTTCAATAACAAGACTTTCTTCATAATCAGCACCGTATACCGATAATAAGGTTTCTTCATATGCTTTGTGGATGAAGTTTTCTTTTCCTAGTGTTGTTAGTTCTTCATTGATCCACGTAAGCAGCTCGGTATTTCCTTTGGCAACAGCTGGGGCGATGGTATCCTGACCGCCAAGTGAAGCAACACCAACGGTGAACCCGGGGTTTTCTTTTGCCCATGCAATAACTTCAGTATTGTCATTGACAATTGCATCACCACGACCATCTTTTAGGGCCTGGAATATTTCTGAATATTGCTCATATTTCACTAATTCGATATCTGGGTAATTCTCGGTAAGATAGGTCTGGGCTGTAGTTCCTTTTGCAACGATGGCTTTTTTTCCTTTTAATTGATCAACAGAGGTAATGAGGGCACTATCAGGTGAGACAATTCCCAGAGATACCTTCATATAAGGATTTGCAAAATCAACCTTTTGTTTTCGTTCATCGGTAACCGTGAAGTTTGCCATGATGATGTCGACCTTATTTGATTCTAAATAAGCGACCCGGCTGGCGGCATCAACTAAGACAAATTCTACCTTTGACTCGTCACCCAAAAGATCTTTGGCAAATCGTTTGGCAATGTAAACATCAAAACCTTGGTTTTCTCCGTTTGAATCGACATAACCAAATGGTGATTTATCACTAAATACGCCAATTCGGATTGTTCCTCGTTCCTTGATTGCATCAATCGTACCTGTCGTTGAAGCAGTCGAATCTTTTTTCTCAGAAGACGAGCTGCTGCAACCGGCAAGTCCTCCAACCACAACAGCGGTAACCATTAAAACAGCAATAAATTTTTTATACTTTCCCATAATACTTTTTCCTTTCGTTGAAAATTAATATTGGAATATATTTAGAAAGTGCTGAGCACGTTCTGTCTGTGGATTGGTAAAAAACACATCAGGTTCGGCAATTTCGCAGATATTACCTTCATCCATAAAAATAATCCGATCAGCAACAGACCGGGCAAAGCCCATTTCGTGGGTGACAATGACCATCGTCATACCTTGTTTTGCTAAACCGAGAATCACATCCAGAACTTCTCTAACTACTTCTGGATCTAGCGAGGCCGTTACCTCATCAAACAGAATGATTTCCGGATTCATACATAAAGCCCGCACAATCGCGATTCGCTGCTTTTGACCACCAGAAAGTTGTCGGGGAAACGCGTCTTTTCGATCCAGTAATCCCACCCGTGCTAGTAGATCTTCAGCTTGTTCTAAAGCTTCTTTTTTATCTCTTTTTTGAACCTTTAAAGGTCCGAGTAGGATGTTATCAATAACAGTCATGTGAGGGAATAAATCATAATTTTGAAATACCATTCCAATTTTTTCCCGAATGACTGGCCAGTTGGTATTATCTTGGATAAGGCTGGTTTCATCAAAAATAATATCTCCAGACTGGATTTTTTCTAGTCCGTTAATGCATCTCAGCAGCGTGCTTTTGCCACACCCCGAAGGTCCTAGAATCACCAGCACTTCGCCGCGATGGAGTTCGAAACTGACACCCGTTAAGATTTCTTTGTTATCAAATTCCTTATGGATATCATTAATTTTAAGTAAGGTAATCTCGCTTTTAGTTTTCATCATGTTAACCTAATTATTCCATTTCATTTCTAATTTATTTGACAGGACCGACAACGGATAGCAGACTATAAAATACAGCACAAAAATAAATCCGTAAACCCAGAATGAAGCGGTGGGGAATTCGAAACGCGAACTCTCAATAATTTGTTGTCCTATTTTTACAACGTCGATTACGCCAATTAAAACAACCAGCGACGTTGTCTTGATCATTCTCGTGGCCAGGTTGATGGTCCCGGGTAAGGTTCTTCTGACCGCCTGGGGAATAAGAACATAAAGGTAGAGCTGCCAATGGCTTAAACCTAAAGCCATTCCAGATTCGGTTTGGTGCTTTGGCAAAGACTGCAATGCCCCGCGAACAATATCACCCATTTCAGCTGCACCCCAGAGACTGAAAACAATTATGGCTACGGATAAACCACTAAGATCGACATTTAAAGCTGTCGTTACGCCGAAATAAAAGATGAACAGCCAAACGAGTGTCGGGATGATTCGGAAAAACTCGAGATAGAGTCGGTTAATCAGCAGCAGGGGTTTGTATTTTGTGGTGCGGCTGAGACCGATCAAAACGCCTAAAAATGTGGCGATTACGATGGAAATGAATGAAATTTCCATTGTAATCAATAAACCTTCAAAAAGGCGTTGAAGGTTTCGCCCTTGAAAGATAACATTAATTCCCAAATTCTGCATAACGGACCCTCTTTTCCAGCCAGGTTAATAAAATCGAAAGTGGCAGCAGCATGATGATATAAACAACCACGAGCATCAGCAGCGACTCGAATGTTTTATAGTACATCCCAATTAAATCTTTGGTAACATTCATAACGTCCAGGATTGAAATCGCACCGAGAATTGAAGTTTCCTTTAGCAAGAAGATACAATTTGCCCCCAAAGAGGGAAGACTGACAGAAAATGCCTGGGGGATAACAACATAACGTGCCAGTTGAGTGTTTGATAGACCGATACTGAGCCCTGATTCAATTTGGCTTTTGCTAACCGATTCAATACCACTTCTAAATGCTTCGCACATATAACTACCGCCTAAAAAAGAAAGTCCAATAATCGCACAGGCTGATGCACTCAGGGTTATTCCCAGCTTCGGAAAGCCAAAGTAAAGAAAGAAGATTTGGATAAGCAGCGGTGTGTTTCTTGAGATTTCAACATACACTTTAACAACTTTTGACAAACCTTTTACTTTAAAATACAAAATAGCGCTGCCAACTAATCCGATCGCCAGAGATATAAGAATCCCCCAAAAAGCAAGATGCAACGTGATCCAGACAGCGTCTGCGTACAAGGGCAGGCTGCGTATGATAAAATCCCAGTCAATATTCATTTCTTACTACCTTTACATTTTAAAATCGTTGATAAAAACAATAGGCATCGCTGTTTGAATAGCGATGCTCATAACATATAAAACATATGTGAAAAGTATTATATCTATATTTTTGGGGTTTGTCAAATAATATGGTGATTAATCTCGAACAAATCAAAATATTATAGTAAAATGCAGATATGGGTTAAATAATTTAAGTATTAGATAATAGCTGATGTCTCATGCCAAGGAGATTACCAGGTAACTTGGCGAGTAGAACGATAGAAAACGTATAAAAAAGAGTTCAAGCTAAATTACTCAATTTAAAACCATCCATAGAGCTAAAAAAATAAAAAGAGTAAAAAAATAAAAAAGTGCTAAACGAAAAGAAGCTTCTTTTTCGCTTAGCACAAAAATACCTAACATATATTATAGTGTAGAAGTAGGACTAGATACGATAATCATCACTTAAGGTATCCATCAAACCAAAATCCGTTTAAATTTCTTCAAGATAATCCTGAGTCATAGGCTTTGGTATTAAATAAGATTGATTAGTTACAATATTATTAGCCAGTTGACAATATTCTTGGGCTTGGGGGATATCGGGGTTGTATTCAAGAACAGTTCGTTTGCGAATTTCGGCACGCTGGACAACGTTATCGCGGGGAATAAAATGAATTAGATTTGTTCCCAGTTCTTCAGCTAATACTCTGAGTAATTCCAGCTCACGGTCGACATTTCGACTGTTGCAGATGATTCCACCGAGACGAACTACGCCTTTCTTGGCATATTTTTCGATTCCCTTTGCGATGTTGTTAGCTGCATATAAAGCTATCATTTCACCGCTTGCAACGATATAAATCTCCTTTGCTTTGCCTTCACGAATAGGCATCGCACAATCGACACCAAGTCTGGACCGTCAGACTCGACACATCGGATGCCACCATAACCTTCTTTCATAATTGAGTCCAGTTGGACGCCCTGGCCCTTTTCCCGGAGGGTATCAAAAATTGTTTTTTGTACCAGACCACCTAATAAAAGACGAGTAGAATAGGCTTTCGGGTCACAGCCTACAGCCATGACTTGTTTACCATGCTGTGCTAAACCGGCCGGTAAATTTTGAGGGTTGTTGATTTTCCAATACCACCTTTTCCATAGATTGCAATTTGACGTAGTTCTTTTTTTGCCATACTCGAGTATCTCCTTTAGTAATGTTAACTTTATCTTCTTCATATGCGAAGAAACTAGAATTGTTTTACCATTGAGTTTAGTTGTACTAAACAAAAAAAGAACACTTTCTAACGAACAAAAAAATCGTTCATTAAGAAGTGTCCTTTGGTTTTCCAGTCAGAAACATAAAGTTTGTTTAGTTTAAACACATAATTCATACATGAAATATATTCTATTAATCCATACTAGTTTTGCCCGTTTGTCAACATTTATTTTTAATAAGTTGCAAATTTTAATATAGAAAAACTGAGAACGTAATCAGAAAAAACGAATATAATAAAAAAATGCAAAAAAAAAGTTTTGACAAACAAATAGTGATCAGTTATGATATAAAACATATCATACATATAGGAAATATGTGTAATGTTTATTTTTAGGAGGCAAGCAATATGATGAACAATGAATTATGCACTTTAGATGAGAGACACTTTTGCATGTGTTGCAGTAGAACGGACTATCGTAACTATTGTTAGGCATGATGAGATATTGCATTTGTCATTCTTGCTAAGTGACAATTGAATATTTCTTGAGAAAGGGGTTGCATCATTGAGTACTTCAAAGAAGAATTTTTTCAAAAGAATATTCGACAAAAATAAAGAAGAAAAAAGTGAATAAACAAGAGAATTAAATAATCGAGATCAAAAAACATCAGAAAGAAATGAGAGGTTGACAAACGTGAGTGAAAGAAAATTAGGATTCGATACTTTACAGGTCCACGCCGGACAGACCCCAGACCCAGTAACTGGAGCAAGAGCTGTTCCTATTTATCAGACAACTTCCTATGTATTTAAAGACACTACCCAGGCCGAAGGTCGATTTGCATTAACGGATGCTGGTAATATCTACAGTCGGTTGACAAACCCCACCACCGATGCATTTGAGCAGCGGGTAGCGGCACTAGAAGGTGGTTCAGCCGGTCTGGCGACAGCATCCGGCGCCGCTGCCATTACCTATGCCATTCAAAACATTGCCCGAGCTGGGGATGAGATTGTATCAGCCAGTACCCTTTATGGCGGAACCTATCATCTTTTTGCCGAAACTCTGCCTAAGTTTGGCATCAATACAATCTTTGTCGATCCTGATGATCCGGAAAATTTCAGAAAAGCTATCACCGATAAAACTAAAGCACTGTTTATTGAAACTCTCGGAAATCCCGGCATCAACGTCATCGATTTTGATGCAGTCGGAAAAATCGCGGCTGAAAATAAAATTCCGTTAATCGTTGATAATACCTTTGCAACCCCATACTTATTCAAGCCACTGGAGCATGGTGCTAACGTCGTCGTGCATTCTGCCACCAAGTTCATCGGCGGTCACGGAACATCCATCGGCGGGATTATTGTTGATGGCGGTAACTTTGACTGGACCAGCGGAAAATTTCCGGATTTCACCACCCCGGACAAAAGTTATAATGGTATAAAATTTTCTGATTTAGGACCGATTGCTTATGCGGTAAAGATACGAGCCCAATTATTAAGAGATACCGGAGCCTCATTATCGCCATTTAATTCCTTCCTGTTTTTGCAGGGGCTGGAGTCTTTATCATTAAGAGTGCAAAAGCACGTTGACAATACCAAAAAAATTGTAGAATTCCTTGAAAATCATTCCAAAGTCAAAAAAGTAAATTATCCGGGACTCAAGTCCAATAAGTATTATGAGCTGTATAATGTTCACAAATAGTTGGACACAAAATCCAGAAAATAAGATAAACTATACACATGAGTAAAAAACGACGAACC
>NZ_JAXQGA010000013.1:0-100843 GCF_034438075.1 Acetobacterium sp. K1/6
GAAATCATGAAAATGCCCGGGTTACCAAAAGTACCTGCCGCAGAAAAAATTGATGTTGATGAAAACGGCGTAATTGCAGGTTTATTCTAGAGATAACTGGAATCAGAAAAATTGAGGGATCCTTCGGGATTCCTCTTAATTGATTACTTAAAACAGTCAAGTGTGAACGATTAATCAATCGTAGTAAAAATTTAAGAATAAAAACTTGAAAGAGGAGAAAAACATGAATAACTTTTTTAGTCCTGTCGAAATCTGTGATAACATGGTTAAAGGTTGTAATAATAAAGCCAAATTGCCAATCGGAAAAATGATTGTTCTTGGTATTTTTGCTGGCGTTTTTATTGGATTTGGGGCTTATGGCTTTACTATAATTCTTGCCGGAGCGGGCACCGGTTTTGAAGCTACCATTGCCAAACTCATCGGAGCCGGCGTATTCCCGGTTGGGCTGATGCTGGTGGTCATCTGTGGGGCTGAGTTATTTACCGGAAACAACCTGATGACCTTATCGGTTTTCAAAAAAGAAATTACTCTGGGCGCGATGTTACGTAATTGGGGTGTCGTTTGGGCGGCCAACCTGGTTGGATCGGTTTTGCTGGCTTTTTTATTATCACAAAGTGGTCTCTATGGTGAAGCCATGAGCGCTAAAGCTATTGGTATTGCTGAAGCAAAGGTAGCGATTCCCTTTATGCCGGTAATTATCCGAGCAATTTTTTGTAACATGCTGGTATGTCTGGCAGTCTGGATGCAATCCGGCGCTAAAGATATCATTGGTAAGATTTTTGCCATCTGGTTTCCTATTATGCTTTTTGTACTATCTGGATTCGAACATAGTGTTGCCAACATGTTTTTTATTCCAATGGGAATTTTTTGTGGTGCGGATGTAACCTGGGCACAAGCTTTTCTGAATAATATTATTCCGGTCACTTTTGGTAACATTATCGGTGGCGCAATTATCATTCCTGTTAGTTATCATTTTACTTATGCTAAAAAAGCACAATAGCCAATAAAGATATCTGCAATGAAAAACAAACCCCAGTTAACTGGGGTTTGTTTTTTTGCCTTAGTATTGCTTTTCTTTGATGAGTCCTTTGCGATAGGCAGTGATTAGCATCTCCAAGTCGTTAACCTGAGACATAATAGCTTTTCCGGTATCCGTATCGCGAACCCGTTTTCGCTCGGTGGTTTTTTCCACGACCATCAAGGTGGATTTGATGTCGACCCCATCTGAAATCGCCTTTTCCACGGATTCAAAGGGATCGTGGCTGATCAGAATCAACCCATAGGAATTGTAGGTCAAGGTGTATCCGGCAATACCAGTGGTTTTCTGATAAGCTCGGGCAAAGCCGCCGTCAATGACCAACTGCTTGCCTTTGGCCCGGATCGGGCTTTCCCCGGAGGTGGCCTTTACTGGAATATGACCGTTGATCAGGTGTCCCTGATCGGGGTCAACTCCGAATTCCACCAGAATTTTTCGGGCCAGTTCCTCATTATCATCGATCAGCAGGTAGAAGGGGGCGTGGTATTCTTTGTGGGGCACCTTGTCGTCAATAAAATAACGCTCGAAGGTGGCCATCTTGTCTTTTCCGAATAGTGGGGAATCTTGATGGCACCACAAAAACCAGAGAAAATCAGTTCGGGTCGGGTTTTCGTCTTTATCAGTTTTGCCAAAGTAAGCCTCCCGGGCCATCTGATCGAATTTATCCATCAGACTTTTGCCGGAGTAGAGCTTTCCATCAATTTCTTTTTCTTTGAAACTGCCATCTTCGTTTAACAACACACAGGCATGAAAGAGCAGGTTGTCATTAAAAACCTTGTACATGTTGCCTTTGGCATACATAAAACGGATATGTTTTTGGAGCTTTTCACTATGGAGAAAAGCGTAAACCAGGCGATCCATCACCAGGGTTTCTTCTTCTGACAGGACACAAGGATCAGCCGGATTGAGGGTGGGGAAGTTGATGTCATTAAGAGGGTAAACAGTTCCCTCGACATTCACGGTGCCATTGTCAAAATCAATGTGGCGGAGCAGTTGTCGCTTTTCCATATGGTACTCGGGGTGATTATCGATCATACATTCTTCCAACTTGAACTGGATCATGGCAATGGCTTTGTGCATCTTGGCCATCAACGCCGTTTCCTGGTCGGAGACGGTGTGATTGTCGGAAATTTTAGGCGCGAATTTGGCACAGGGGTCGTCATTATAGACCCGGTTAGCAAAGGAAGCCAGGGGCAATAAATTGATACCATAGCCGTTTTCCAGTACATCCATGTTGGCATAACGTAGGGCGATTCGCACTGCATTAGCAATACAGGCGGCATTGCCAGCAGCAGCACCCATCCAGAGAATATCATGGTTGCCCCACTGCATGTCCAGGGAGTGATGACGCATTAGCGTGTCCATGACCTCATCGGGACCGGCGCCCCGGTCATAAATATCACCGATAATATGCAGGTGATCAATGGTCAACCGTTTGATAACCCCGGAAATCTCGACAATAAAGTGCTGGGCGCGTTCCAGTTTAACCAGGCTTTCAATGATCTCCTGATAATATTCCCGTTTGTTAAACCGGTGTTCATCTTCTTGAAGCAGTTCTTCCATAATATAGGCAAAATCTTTAGGCAGAGCTTTTCGTACCTTGGAACGGGTGTATTTTGAGGCCGCTGCCCGGCAGACCTTAACCAGTCGGTAAATAGTCAGCTTATACCAGTTATCCAGGGATTCCCGGCTTCGTTCCTTCTTAATCAGATCAATTTTTTCTTCAGGATAATAAATAAGGGTGGATAATTCTTCCAATTCTTCAAAGGCTATGGTGTTCCCCAGTTCCTGGTGGACCTTGCGTTTGATGGCACCAGAAGCATTTTGCATCACATGGTTAAAGGCTTCATGTTCACCGTGAATATCGGTTAGAAAATGCTCGGTTCCTTTAGGGAGATTTAGAATCGCTTTTAAATTGACCACCTCACCCACGGCGCTGGTTATGTTGGGAAAGCTTTGGGAAAGGAGTTCCAGATATTTTTGATTTTCTTGGAGTTGTGTTTTTGTATAACTGTTCATCTCGACCTCTATTTCTAAATTCGAATTAAAAATGTAAATGTTTTCGTCCTGATTATACACTTGAAAGCATTAAAAAGCCATTAAAAAATATCTTTTGCAGGTAAAGACAAAAGACCAATTAAGTGATAAAATAAAAGAATAGACAAACATACCTGATCTGGTTAAAAGACCGGGCAAATGACTAAAAATATTAGTTTTAAACGAGCAGGTGAAATAGATGGAGACAAAAATTATTGCTGCAGTTGAGGCAATTGACGAAAAACGGGCAATCACATTGGTGGCAGCCGAGCTTGAAATCGGAAAAGACAAGAAAGACATTGCAACTCAGTTGAATTTTGCCCTGCAACGGGTGGCAGTCCGTTACGAAGAAGGGGAATATTATATTGCCGACCTGATTATGGCTGGTGAGTTAGTGTCTAACTTGCTCAGTATGATGGGCATGGACAGCACCCAATTAATCGATGGCAAAAGCCTGGGGAAAATTGTAGTGGGAACGGTTTTTGACGATATCCATGATGTCGGCAAGAACATTTTTATCAGTATGTTACGGGCCGAGGGGTTTGAGGTTATTGATATAGGGACAGATGTCTCCACTGAACGGTTTATCGCAGTCATTAAAAAAGAAAAACCAGCCATTCTGGGAATCAGTGGGATTCTTACCTCGGTGGTGGAGAACATCAAAGAAGTCATTGACGAAATTGTTGCCCAGGGGCTTCGTGATGAAGTGAAAATTATTCTGGGAGGGGCATTGGCAGGAACGGACTATGCGAAATATGTAGGCGCCGACGATTACTCCAGCGATGCCATCGAAGGAGTAAACATCTGCAAGCAATGGCTTTTGAAATGAATGGTGATGGGCAATGAGAAAAATTCTGTATCTTGATATCGTTAATGACATCAAAGGGAAAATTGAAAAAGGCATCCTGAAACCTGGAGATTTGCTGCCATCTGAAAATGAGATGTCTGAGCAGTTTGATGTCAGTCGGACTACTTTGCGTAAAAGTCTGGCGTTGCTGGTCAACGAAAAATATATTTACACCATCCCTGGTAAAGGCAACTATGTGTGTGAACCAACGGCCAATCAGTACCAGTTTTATTTTGACGAAATTGATAGCTTAAAAGGGGAAGTCGAAGAGGTCAAGCTGGTGAGCGTGGGGGTTATCACCCCCGGCCGTAAACTGATGCGGGAGCTTAAAATCGGCTCGTTTGAAAAGGTTATTAAAATTCAAAAGGCAGTAAAAATAAAAAATGAAACGATTCAGTATTCAACCATCTTTTTGCCTTATCAGAAAGGGAATCCAATTGTTGAAGACGTTATTAATTTTGCCAATTTTCATGGTTTTATGGAAAAGGGAAAGCTCCAGTTTCAGCATAAGAAGATTTTAAACATCGATATCGTCCATCCGCCGCTGGAAGTAAGAGAAAATCTGCAGATTGATCATGACGACTGTTGCTTTTTAGTATCTCAGAATATTATTTCGATGGAAGACAATATGCCCATCAGCTACAATGAATTTTATATCAAACGAAATTACTTTAACCTCACTGCGGAAACAACTTTTTAAAAAAGGCTTTACTTTTTGAAAAGATTCATGTAAAATGATCAAGCAGCAAAAGTGATCTCGTAGCTCAGCTGGCAGAGCACTACCTTGACATGGTAGGGGTCGATGGTTCAAGTCCATTCGGGATCACCATTTATTAAGTATTGAAGCCTCTTTCGGAGGCTTTTTATTTTACTCTTTTTTAAGAATTCACGCACGTTTCCCGCAATCATTTTTACACTGTCTACAAATATCAGCAGATGATGTCGGTATATCAGGAACACATTAATAAGAACCGGTATTAGGTTTAATAGGGGGATTAAGAGTTAAGTCTTTTGACTGCCCTGTTTTTGTAACATTTTATATTGAATTTTGATTGACTTCCTGATATATGTACGTTATAATGTACATAAAATCGGGGGTGAGGAGAGATGACAACGATCAACGCTACAAATTTACGTAAGAATTTGTTTGAGTATTTAAATGCGGCTGTTGAGTATAATGATGTGATCAACGTCAATACGAAAAACGGGAATGCTATTATTCTGAGCGAAGAAGACTATAACAGTATGCAGGAAACACTCTATTTGCTTAGTGTTCCGGGCATGAAAGGGCGTTTGGATGAAGGGATTAAGTTGACAGTCGAGGATTGTGAGGATTTTGAGTGGTAGCGAGTTACAAGATAATGATTTCAAAAACAGCAAAAAAAGATAAAGACAAAATTAAAGAAGAGCCTGCGATCAAGAAGAAAGTCGAACAGTTGCTGAGGGTTTTAGAGAGCAACCCCTACCAAAACCCACCATCCTATGAAAAATTAAGTGGTGAGTATAGACATCTTTATTCTCGGCGAATTAATCGGCAGCATCGGCTGGTCTATAAGGTGGATGAAGAGCAAAAGGTTGTGATTGTCAGCATGTGGACACATTATGAGTTTTAATTATTTAGTCACCGTCCGTTTATTGGTATCAACGATAAAGAAAATATGATAAGAATCATAAGGTTTTAGCCTGATTTCATAACCTCTATATTCAAAACTGATTCCTCGATAGCCAAAGGGGAAGGTTTCCAGACGCTCCGTCATTTGATAATATCGGTTCAAAAAATCATTGCAGCTTTATGTTTTTTTAGCGTGTTAACCATATAGTCTGCCAATTGTAAAATATCATTTTCGGCTTCAGGCGTTTGTAATATCCTATACTTCATGGATTTTCAGTTTTTCCCTGATCCGTGCGATTGATTCATTCAAAGAAATGGCCTGTCCTTGTTCCATTTGATCAATACTTATATCAAGTTCTTTGAATAAGTGTTTTTCCTGTTCAATTAAATTAATTTCCAGTTCTTTTGCCAATGGTGACATTTGAAACATCTCCTTTCCATCGGTTAATATTATTATATCCATATTGGTGAGGATATACAATCACTTTATACGATTGCTAAGAATGACTAAAATAAGATCAATAAGACATGATTTTTCCCGCGGATTTCCCGCAAATTAGATAGCTTCCGAACTTTTTGAATGTATGCAAATGGCTTTTATTTAGTTATAATCTAAATTTAACCGATTGTCATAATCGATTCTAATTAAGTCAGCTTTTTACCACATTGATTGCAGTACTGGGAATCCTTGGCATGTTTTGAATTGCCGCAGATTGGACATTTTTGATCTGTCAGAGGTTCTTTCTTGTTTGAAGCATTAGAAAGCTCACTGGTAATAATACCGGTGGGTACAGCGATGATGCCATAACCCACCAGCATCAGGGCACTGGCAAGAAATTTGCCCATCTCGGTTTGAGGAGAAATATCCCCGTACCCAACGGTTGAGATGGTTACAATGGCCCAATACATGGATTCAGGAATGCTGACAAAGCCATGCTCAGGGCCTTCGATGATATACATCAATGCTCCTACAATAATGACAATAAACAAAAGGGTAAAGAGAAAGACGCTAATCTTTGTTTTGCTGGCACGAAGAGCTTTTAACAAGGCACCCGATTCATCAACATAGCGACCCATTTTAAAGACGCTAAAGAGTCTAAATAGACGAAGGATGCGAACAATAGGGAGAAAACTGCCAAACGAAACAAAAAAACTGAGATAAATAGGCGCAATGGCAATAAAATCCACAATGCCATAAAAACTTAAAAGATAGTCCCGTTTTTTTGGTGTTACAATCAGTCGCAGGACATATTCAAGGGTAAAAATAAGCAGAAAAAAATTCAGCAACAGTGAAATGACAGTCCCCATAACAACGTGGATGGGTGCGACACTGTCAATGATAATTAAAAAACAACTGATCGAAATGGAGCCGATCAAGGCGATATCAAAGGCACGGCCCAGGGGTGTATCAATGCCGTTGATGATCTGATTCAGCTTTTGCTTCCAGTCTTTAGGGTATGTTACCATTAGAGCCTCCCATATAATCGTTTCCAATGAATCTGCTTCAGGTGATATGATTTAATTATAGCATATGTGTTCCAAGAGTGTACGCCAGCGTATTGCAAGGCAGCAAGTTGCGTCAGCAAAAAAATATTATAGAAAACCAAAATCCCCAGTGGGAGCTGGGGATTTTAATCAGGTATTGTAAGGGATAAATGAGGTAAGATCAACTTCACTTAAATCATGGGCTGGGGATATTTGTCAGATCATCCATATTCATGGATGAAAAATCGGTAAACACAACATCCGCTGGTGGGGTAAACTGGCTGTCTGAAATATTATCGGCCGAAATGTCGGTAACTACAGAACTCATGGTGACAGTGCCATTGCTAATAATCTCAGTTTTCAACGGTACTCCAAAGTGGGTGGAAAACCACATGCGCATATCGATCGTGCCATTCTGACCGTCATTTTCGGTGGTTTCGATATAGATCACTTTCTCGCCATCCAGGGTTTCTACCCGGGCGATCATGTTGTCAGGAAAAACATCGGTAAGTTCATCAATACTGGTAATTCCTTCATCCATGTTTAAATTTCCTAAATCGGAGGTCATCTCCTGATCCTTGAAAGAGAACCCGGTGGTTTGGCCTTCGGTATACTGGTAGGTTATCCCTTGAGCGGCATTATAGATGGTAATCTGATTGCCGACTTCTGGTAATTCCATTTCCATCCGGTAGTTATCTCCTTTGGTATAGGTGGTAGAGGAGGTATCTAGGCTGTCAGTAACGGTAGTTTTAGTAGTTATTTTAAGGGAATCCGGATAAGTGAAATTCAAACTTTTCAGGAGTTCCGCACCACTGAGAGCTTCATTCAAGGTAGTTGTTTCTTCTCCGTTTGTTTGGCTTTCATCGGTTTTAGCAGCATCATTATTGCCACAGCCTGCGAGCATGAATATCGCCAGCACTACAAAAAACATCAGTAAGCACTTGCTTTTTTTCATTTGACTAACCCATCCTTTCGTTTAATTCGACTAGAATATTAGAAATTAGTGAGGTCCTGCTGTGTCGCTCGAAGCGACAACCAAATCCTAATATTTCTACTCTTTTGTTTACCCTGGAAAGAGCGGGATAATCACATAAACAGATAATTACGAAGAACAACAGCTAGGTATCTGTTTGATGAAATTTATACCATTTTGCTGGGACAGGTAAACTCGGTCTTAACCAGGTACAATTACTAGCAAGAACCTTTTTTAATTAGTCTGATTAGCAGAATTCATTATAACGCGGTCGATTCCCACCATCGCGATTCTTGTTTTAAAAAAGGCCGGACAGAAAAAATTTCTGTCCGGCCTTTTAAGACATAATCGCTAATATAGTGAGGGAAGAGAGCGTCAAAAGAGGAGCACCTGGCTCTTATTCAGGGGTTGGTTCAGGGGATTCAACGGTGGTTTCGCCAAGGTCTTCTTCAAGAACGACATCGTCTTCATCCACTAGAATCTCAGAAAGTATTTCGAAAAAGAATCCTTTTGCCGAGGCAAGGGACTCATTATGGGCGAACATAGCTAATTTGTGGTAATCGACAAAGCCATCTTCATCCGCATAAGGTTGCAGACGTTGAAGAAAAAATTCTTCGGTAACGGCATCTTCAAATTTTTCCTGTACCGTGTTAAAGACTGTAATTAATTCGCTTTTCTTCATGGTATTACCTTCTTTTGCGTTATTTCAGCCACATTGAGCTGATAAATTAATTATAAAAGCGCAAGCTGAAATAAACAAGGTTTATTTGTAAAATCAGCAAGAAACTTCAAGATGAAGGGTATTAAAAAGAATGGATTTTTCATGCCTATTTATAGTATACTGATAAATAAATAAGAATGATTAAAATTATCTATCAAAGTCGAAAGGAAGTGAGGAAAGTAAATGGAATTTTTATTGGCGTATCCGCCAGTTTTACTGGCATTATTTGCCGGGTTGTTTACCTGGTTTGTAACTGCCCTGGGGGCATCTCTGGTATTCTTTTTTAAAGAAATTAATATCAAGGTGTTAAATGCTATGCTTGGTTTTGCGGCTGGCGTTATGATCGCTGCCAGTTTCTGGTCGTTGCTGGCACCGGCCATTGAGATGGCCGAGGGCGGCCAAATGCCGGCATATGTGATGGTGTCATTAGGTTTCCTGAGTGGCGGATTTTTTCTGTGGATTGTGGATAAGATCTTACCTCACGTCCATCCAGGTACGAATCACCGGGAGGGTATCAAAACCTCCTGGCAACGGAGTGTGCTATTGGTTTTAGCCATCACCTTTCATAATATTCCTGAAGGTTTGGCAGTGGGGGTCGCCTTTGGCGGTTTGGCTTCCGGTTCATCGGCGATGACCCTGGCCGGTGCCGTGTCGCTGGCAGTGGGGATTGGTCTTCAGAATTTTCCTGAAGGAGCAGCAGTATCGATTCCCTTAAGGCGTGAGAATATGAGCCGAAGAAAAGCCTTTTTAATGGGTCAGTTTTCAGGGATGGTGGAGCCTATTGCAGCGGTGATTGGTGCTGCGGCAGTGGTCCTGGTTGCGCCGATGCTGCCTTTTGCGCTCGCTTTTGCAGCTGGTGCCATGATTTATGTTGTGGCGGAAGAACTGATTCCCGAAGCCAGGTTGGGCCACGAAGGGGATATTGCCACCATCGGTGTCATGTTCGGTTTTACCTTAATGATGATTTTAGATGTTGCTCTAGGGTAAAAAAATAAGGATGTCTACATGTAGACATCCTTAAATTTATAAAATATGGGTAGACATGCTTTCGGCAAAGAGGGCGATTCCTCCAACGATGAGATAAACCCCGGCGATGATGCCAAAGCCCAGAAGCATAACAAAGGGGTTGAAAATCAGGAAAATGGATAAGAAAATGTTAATGATTCCTGAAGCCAGTAACCAGCCAGTTCCAGTGGCACCTTGCTTTTTCATTACGGAAGAGGCAGCGATCTGATTCATTCCGGTGGATAAAGCAATAAAGGCAAGCATAAACGCGAGTGTACTGGCCCGGGATAATGGGTCTGAGAAAATCAGCAGAACCCCCAGCAATACGGCCATGATACCCGAGGTCAGACTCCAGCCATTTTTAATCGTACTTTTGGCAAATACAATGATGTGAAAAATACCGAAAATAAGCAGACCGGCAATAAAAAACCACATAATCATTTGGGCTGCGAACATCGGTGCAAAAAAGATCAGGCCGCCGAGGACGATCATCAGAAGGGCAACAATAATCCCCAATGTTTTGGACATTTTTAGAAAATCATTCATCTTTTGTTCCTTTCAAAATTAAATTTAGAGTTAATGAGTTCAAGGGTATTTTACAATATTAAGATAGAATAATCAAGTTAATTATAAGAAATGTAGAATTTTGGGAATCACGAAAAATAAATGAGAAAATTTGATTCATAAAAAGATATTAAATGGCAATAAAATTATAAGGAGACAAAAAATGTTAATGATTGGACCCCACCTGTCTATTGCAGGTGGATTTAAAAAAGCGGGTGAAGAAGCCGTGAAAATTGAGGCCAATACCTTTCAGTTCTTTACCCGAAACCCCCGGGGTGGAAAGGCCAAGGCCCTTGACTCCGATGATGTGGCCGGACTTCGGCAGATAATGGATAATCATGGGTTTGGCCCTTTACTGGCCCATGCACCCTATACGCTTAATATGTGTTCGGCTAAACAAGAAACCCGAGAATTTGCTCGGATGGTTTTTAAAGAAGACCTGATGCGTTTGGAAGAACTGCCCTGTGAACTCTATAATTTTCACCCTGGTAGCCACACTAGCCAAGGGGTTGCGGCGGGGATTGCCTGGATTACTAAAATTCTTAATGAGGAAATGTGGCCAGAGCAGAAAGCCACGGTGCTTTTAGAAACCATGTCAGGAAAAGGGACTGAAATTGGCAGTCGCTTTGAAGAATTAAAAATGATCATTGATCAGGTGGCCTTAACCAATAAGATCGGAGTTTGTCTGGATACCTGCCATGTTTATTCCGGTGGCTATGATCTGGTGGGAAATCTGGATGGCGTGCTCGAAGCCTTTGATCGGATCATTGGCCTTAATTATTTGAAGTGTATCCATTTAAATGATAGCATGATGCCCTTTGGCAGCAATAAGGACCGCCATGAAAAAATCGGTTTTGGGACCCTGGGGATTGATACGTTTAAGCGGATTGTAACCCATCCCCAACTGAAAGATTTACCTTTTTTTCTGGAAACGCCTCAGGAGGATACCGGGGATTATCAAAAGGAAATTGAATTAGTGCGATCCTTTTGATTGTCTTGAGATCATTTTATTACAACACCAAAAAAGCAGCGATGGACATCCATCGCTGCTTTTTTGCGCTATAATTAAACGGCCAGATGCTTTATTAAATCAACAAAGACAACACATAACCCAATAGCATATCCTCATTGACATCCCAGGGATCAGCCATAATCGCAGCATCTTCTGTTGTTATTTCCGGATGTCGGGCCGCATAGGTTTCGAAATAGTCCAGATAGTCAGATTTGATGGTTTCCATATGATACCTCTCTTAATAGCTTCCGTGATCGATTACATATTGATGAACTGCCTGGAGTTTTTCCAGATCTAATCCCTTTCCACGGAGAATTGATTTACCAGTGGTAAAAATATAACCGCCTCCGGGAGCCCCATCGTCGAGCATCTTTTTCGCAATGTCAAGGCACGCTTCGGTAGACTGGGATTTCAAGGCTTCAATAGGGTAGTTGCCCATGATGCACATGGTCTTACCCACCTTTTCTTTAATGGTCTTCATTTCGCCATATTCAAAAATTCCCACCACACCCGGGTTTAAGCTCCCCAGATAGTCATACAATTTTGACCAGTTTCCTTCAATAAACAAGATTACTGTATAGCCCATGCCAGTAAGGGTATTGACCAGACGGGAGAAGCTGGGCCAGTAAAAACGCTCAAACTGCTTGGGATTTAAAAATGAAGGCATATGCAAAGGCATGAAGATAGCCGGGATTTTTTTTGGCGGTCCGGAATAGCCAGTGACCCCCCAACGAAGTATCAGCGGGTACAGGGCTTCGCAGGCTTGCTCCACCAGTTCGGGACAACGATGCATATCCACTGAGATCCCCATAAAACTGCGAAGCTGGTCTGCCAGAAAATCAAAAGGTGCTTCGATCATATTGTCCGTAATAATTGAGACTCCCACCGTGGTACTGCAGTGAGCATCAATTTCCCGGAGGAGTTTTGTGTGGCGCATATAACTAAGGGCACCTTTAGCTAGATTGAGTCCACCCAACCCGCCGGGCTGATCAAAGGCTTTATATTGCCGGGGGAGGACCTTATCCACCAGGGTCTTGAAGGGATCCTTAATCAGTTCGTGGTATTCGCTGGCCAGCATACCACAGACCTCGGGATGTTGCATAAACCCGTCTTTGTTCGGAACGAAATTCTGGGAACCAATGGTTGTATACATCCCCGGGCAACGTAAGAAAGTTGAAGAAGCCGCATCTACCTTCATATCCTGGTAGTAAATAGGCAGACATTCTCTAACAATTTCCAGGTTCCAGGTGGCCGATTTGAGATGACGACCACAATAATCCACCGCCACCTCGGGGCCGTTTAAGGCAAAAATGGGGACCCGGTCTGGTTTTTCCAGTTTAATTGCTTTTTCAATACGAATCAATCGTTGATCCAATAATCGTTTGGCATCACTCATTTATATCGACCTTTATCCTTTGAACTAAAATCCTCTAAAATATTATATGTGTTCAAATTATCATTATTTTTGACAATTGTCAACAATTTAAAAGTTGAAAATAGTGCTTGATTGCAGAAAAAAAATATGCTACTATAGTGTCAATAAGTGAGCAAGTGTTCACATATTAAGGAGAAAAGATGGATAAAGTTTTGAAAAACGATCATACCGAAGAAACCTTGTTTGAGGTTGCCGAATTTTTTAAGGTGCTGGGCGATCCCACCCGGATAAAAATTGTGAGCGCGCTGTTTGAAAATGGCGAGTTGTGTGTGAATGATATTGTCAGCCTGGTGGATGTCAGTCGGACAGCGGTATCGCATCAATTGCGGATCTTAAAAGATAAACGGATCATCAGTTATAGAAAAGACGGGCAAATGAAATTTTATCACCTGGATGACGCCCATGTGGAAGTGATTGTGTTATTAACAATTACCCATTTAAGTCATCACTAGGTATATTGAAAAGAGGTTAGCAGCGTGAAAGTATTTTTAGAAGGACTCAACTGTGCGAATTGTGCAGGAAAAATTGAAAAGCTGGTTGGCAAAATGCCAAATGTCAGGGAAGCGAGTATATCTCTGGCGACGGGATCATTGGTTATAGAGGAGGATGAAGGGTTCGCACGGGAAGAAACTTATGATGCTGTTGTGAAACTGGTCCACTCCCTGGAACCGCATGTGGTGGTTTCCCAAAATCGGAAACCGCTGGTAGTGCCCGAGCCCTGTAGCTGTGATGGAGATGACCATGGACACCGTCATGGTCACCATCAGGCGGAAGAATCCCAGTCTTTGGGACATTCGCATACAGGGGCTCTGGGAGATATGGATAAACGGCAGAAGTATGAACTCACCACTGCGATTGGATTATTTCTGTTAGGTTTTGTACTGCAGGCGTTTCTCCCGGCCGATCTGGAAATGGTCAGTATTGGCGTTTTTCTGGGTGCCTACTTGCTGGCTGGTTATCGGGTTATTTTGCTGGCTTTTAGAAATATCGGACATGGTCAGATTTTTGATGAAAACTTTCTGATGACCATTGCCACATTTGGGGCTCTGGTCTTAACCGAGTGGCCGGAAGCCGCTGGCGTTATGATCTTTTTCGGTATTGGTGAATTTTTTCAGGATCGGGCCGTGGATAATGCCCGGCGGTCCATCGCCGAAACGATTAGCTTTAATGCCGTCACTGCCAATCGGGTTGGACCCGAGGGTGAGGTTGTCATTGATGCGAAACAAGTCAAGGTGGGGGATGTTCTGGTAATCAAGCCGGGTGAAAAAATCCCTGCCGATGGAATCATTATGCAAGGGGTTTCTCATTTGGATACCTCCCCCCTCACCGGCGAATCCTACCCCCGCAAAGTAAAAAAGGGTGATGAGATTCTTAGTGGAATGATTAACGGCAATGCGGTGCTAAAAGTTCTGGTTACCAAAGACTATGAAAATTCCACCGCCATGAAAATTATGCAGCTGATTGAAGAAGCCAGCGATAAAAAAGGTAAGACTGAAAAATTCATTACCCGCTTCTCACGTTACTATACCCCCATTGTGGTTTTTTCAGCCGTTGCCATGGCTATCATTCCGCCACTTATTATTCCCGGAGCGTCATGGGAAACCTGGTTCTATCAGAGTCTGATCTTTCTGGTGGTCTCTTGCCCCTGTGCCCTGGTGTTATCGATACCGATCAGTTATTTCGGGGGCATTGGCCGGGCATCCAAGGAAGGCGTTTTGATAAAAGGTGGAAATTATCTGGATGTTCTTTATCAGAGTAATGTGTTTGTGTTTGACAAAACCGGAACCCTGACTCAGGGCGAATTCAAGGTGATCAAAACCGTGTTAGCGACAGGATTTACAAAAACTGAGCTGTTGGTGGCTGCTGCAGCCGGGGAACACTATTCCAACCATCCCATCGGCAAGGCCATCACGGCTTATGCCCAGCAGGATGTCGATGAAACCCGGTTAAAAAATTACGCTGAAATTCCCGGAAAAGGAACCCAGGTGCAGGTAGATGATCAGGTGATCCTGGCTGGAAACAGAAATCTGCTGCGAGATCATCAGATTGAGATTGCCGACAGCGATGAAGAGGGAACCCTTGTCTATATCGCCATTAATGGCAAACTGGCCGGTTACCTCGTATTAGGGGATCAGATCAAGGATAATGCCTTATCGGCTTTACAGGGGTTAAAACGACTTGGCGTAAAAAAAACAGTGATGCTCAGTGGCGACAATGCTGGCGTTGCCAACCAGGTTGGGAAAAAACTGATGCTGGACGAGGTGATCGGCGATTGTTTGCCTCAGGACAAGGTGGCCGCATTTGAAAAAATAAAGGTCGAAAACAAGGATGGTAAAACCATTTTCGTGGGTGACGGTATGAATGATGCACCGGTTCTGGCCATGGCTGACGCCGGTATCGCAATGGGAGCTTTGGGCTCCGATGCCGCCATTGAAGCTGCGGATATCATTCTGATGAAGGATGATCCGATGGACATTACCAAAGCAGTGGATATTGCCAAATACACCAGACGGATTATGATTCAGAATATTGTGATGGCACTTGGCATTAAAATCACCGTGCTTACGCTGACCTTCTTTGGCATGGGTGAAATGTATCTGGCTATTTTTGCCGATGTAGGTGCTGCGATTTTAACCATTCTAAATACGACCCGGATTTTAAAATATCGGGGATTCTGGCAGAAGAACAGATAAATAAGGCCAAATTAAAAAAAATAGTCGTTAAAAATTGAACAAAAAGGGTTGAGTGCAGTTGACCTTTTTTGTTCTTTTTTAGATTAAGAAACTTAAAGAACCGGTTTTCTCAGATTAAGTACAATAAAGTATCGTCAAATTATTAAAAAAGCCGAAAAGAAAAAATAGTAGAATAATTTAGTTATGTAAAGAGCGGTACAAAGCGCCGTCGAATCTGCTTGAAATAGTGAATAACAAGGGTATTCGGCAGTGTCAGCATGACAGCGACTGACAAAATACTAAATGTAAAAAAAACAAGATGTTAAAAAAGTATCAATGACAAATGACTCCTTTTCGAATATAATTGGAATTACTCAAAGAAAGGGGAAAAAAAATGGTTAATTTAACAATTGATGGGAAGGCGATCAGTGCCGAACTTGGAACAACAATTTTAAAAGCAGCGAGTTCCATTGGCATTGAAATTCCAACCCTGTGTAGTTTTAAAGATTTCAGTCCGGATGGAACCTGTCGGATGTGTTTGGTTGAGGTAGTCGGTTCAAAGGAATTAGAAAAAGCCTGTTCAACTCCAGTTGCTGAAGGTATGGTGGTTTATACCGACACATTTGTAGTAAGAAACGAGCGACGTCAGGCACTAAAAGCATTGATGGTCGATCATAAATTTGATTGCATGGCTTGTTATAAATATGAGACATGTTTCTTTGTGGAAAACAATGCAAATTTAATCGACTTTGATACATACAAGGCGGTGGGAACAGAAGGGTATGCCGATCGACAAATTGATGATTCTAATCCGTTTTATTTTTATGATCCAGGTAAGTGCGTCCTATGTGGCCGCTGTATAAAAGCATGTGATCATTTACAATGCAGTCATATTTTAGCGGGATTCGATCCTGAAAAGGATAATATTATTAAAACATTCGGTGACTTGCCAAGAGGTAATACCGATTGTGTCAGTTGTGGAAATTGCATTGCTGTCTGTCCAACCGGGGCGCTGGCACCTAAAAAGTTTAAGCCGTTTGGCTACACCAAACATGTTCAAACAGTCTGTCCCTATTGTGGTGTCGGATGTACCTTGAATTTAAAAGTAGTTGATAATAAAATTACCGATGTATTCAGCACCGAGGGAAATGTAAACGATAATTTGCTCTGTGTAAAAGGTCGTTTTGCTTATGATTTTGTTAGCAGTCCCGATCGATTGACAACGCCGTTGATTCGAAAAGATGGCGTTTTGCAAGAAGCAAGCTGGGAAGAGGCAATTTCATTAGTAGCTCAAAAGCTTAAAGAAGCGAAGCAAGAAGGTCCACAGGCAGTGGCCGGATTGTCATCGGCACGTTGCACCAATGAAGATAATTATGTTTTCCAGAAGTTTATCAGAACGGTAGGAGAGTCAAATAACGTCGATCATTGTGCCCGCTTGTGTCATGCTTCCACAGTTGCTGGCTTGGCTAAGTCCTTTGGTAGTGGTGCCATGACCAACAGTATCGAAGAAATCGACGTTATGGACGTGATACTTGTCTCAGGTTCAAATACAACCGAGACACACCCTGTTATCGGTGCAAAAATAAAACAACGAAAAGCTCAGGGAGCAGCTTTGATTGTTGCTGAACCACGAAAGATTGAACTGGCGAATTATGCCGATGTTTATTTACAGATCAAACCAGGAACAAATGTTGCCTTATTTAATGGACTGATGCGGGCCATTTTGGATGCCGGTCTTGAAGATAAAACCTTTATTAATGAACGAACTGAAGGTTTTGAGGCATTTTTAGAATTTATGGATACGCTCACGGTCGAAAAATGCGCTGAAATATGTGGCGTTGATCCAGAGGAAATGCGAAAAGCAGGCGTTCTTTATGCAACAAAGGATCGTGGTGGAATTTTTTATTCCATGGGTGTTACGCAGTTTAGTACCGGCACGGACGGGGTTATGTCGACTGCCAATCTGGCTATGCTGACCGGAAAAATTGGTCGCGAAGGTTGCGGCGTAAATCCGCTTCGCGGTCAGAACAATGTTCAGGGAGCTTGTGATATGGGAGCCCTGCCAGGTGATTTGCCAGGTTATCAAAAAACAGCAAACCCTGAAGCGGTTGAAAAGTTTGAAAAGGCCTGGGACGCAAAACTGCCGCAAAACACAGGCAAAACCTTGACCGAAATTATTGACGGCGTAGGGGATAAAACGATTAAGTTTTTATATGTTATGGGTGAAAATCCGATGGTTTCAGATCCCAACACCAATCATGTCAAGGAATCTCTGGAAAATGCCAATTTCATCGTCGTTCAGGATATTTTCCTGACTGAGACCACTGAATATGCGGATGTTGTCTTACCAGCCCATGTTTATGCTGAAAAAGATGGAACATTTACAAATACAGAGCGACGTATTCAGTTGTTGAGAAAGGCCGTTGATGCCCCGGGCGTTGCTAAAAATGACTGGGAAATTATTGGGATGATAGCAAAAGAAATGGGTGCTAAGGGCTTTGATTTTAGCAGTGCTTCAGAAATTATGGAAGAAATTGCGTCAGTAACCCCAAGTTATACCGGAGTATCGCATGAACGCCTAAGTAATGGTGATCGTATTCAATGGCCGTGTTTGAGTAAGGATTCTGAAGGTGCAAAATTCCTTCATGCCGGAAAATTCACAAGAGGACTGGGTGCGTTTATGATTGCTGATTATATCCCGCCAGAAGATCAGGCTGATGACGAATACCCATTGATATTAATGACGGGCCGAATTCTTGAACACTACCACACAAGAACCATGACAAAACGAACACCAGGAATTGAAGCGATTGCAGGCGATGCATTTGTTGAAATCAATCCGGCAAAAGCTTTGGAATATGGAATTGCAGAAGGTGATATGATTCATGTTACCTCACCTCGGGGAAGTGTTTCTGCCAAAACGCGTTTTAATGATGGGATCATGGAGAACAATCTATTTATGCCTTTCCATTATGGTGATGGTGGAGCAAACTGCTTAACTGGTGGTGCGGTCGATCCCATTGCGAAAATTCCACCATTGAAAGTGTCAAAAGTTCGAATCACAAAATAGAAAAAGTATTAAATAAAGCTAAAATTTTTGCAATACTGAAGGGGTGCGAAAGCTCCCCTTTTTTAGGTTATTAATTTTCGCGGCAGGAATCAAAAGATTCAATAAGATGACAGGGTGCCAATTTGCACAGGAGGATGGTCGTGGAACGAATAAAAACTGCAGCAATCCTTGCTGGCGGACTCAGCCGGCGAATGGGATATGATAAGAAAAAATTGCGTGTGGGCGGGGAAAATATCTTACAACTGATTGTCAATCAACTGTCTGCGGACTTTGAGGATATCATTGTGATTGGCTGTACCCAGGACGATATTCCGGGTATTAAAGGTTTAAGGGGTGTCTATCCCGATGCACTGGAATTATCGGCGTCGTTAGTAGGAATTTATACAGCGCTGTTACAGTCAAAGTCTGAATATCTTTATGTCACGGCTTGTGATATGCCATTTTACAACAGTGATTATGTATCCTATATGAAAAAAATAATTGCCGAAAATCCAGACATCTCGGGTTGTGTGACGCGTTTTGAAGAATGGATTGAACCGTTTAATGCCTTTTATAAGGTGGATTTACTACCGTCAATAAAAACATTTTTAGACACCGGAAGAAAGAGCATCTACAAATGTTTTGAAAAGGAAAAGCTATATTATATCGATGAGTCAATGGGGCGGCTTTACAGCCCGGAATGGGAAATGTTTTGTAATCTAAACACGCCGAGAGAATTAAAAGACCATCTCAGAAATAAAAAAAGTGTTAGACGAGGTTAAATTAGTACAATCGATGTGTCGAGAAGTTAAGGTTTAGGATGGATAAGGTTTGGTCGGCACTTAAATAAAACAACAATAAATTGATAGCGTTTACTTGACAATGAGTCCGTTAAGGTGTATCATATGAATACGAACATGTACACACATGTCACACAAGTTTTTTATGAGATGATTTTTTTTCAAAGGAAGGGTATTAAAATGCTGGATTTAAAGGTTTTAACGCAGGCAGTTGGAGATTTAGAAGAAGAAGATGTAATGGAATTATTAAGTGATTTCGTAGCGACAAATCCTTCAGAAGCTGAAGCACAAGAAGCAGTTGCGGCTTGTCAAGGTGGTATGGCAATTGTAGGCGATCTTTTTGAAAAAGGTGAATATTTTGTCGGCGATCTGATCTTTGCCGGAGAATTATTAACCGAAGCAATCAATGTTTTAAAGCCCGTTCTAGGAAGTGAAGATTCGGCTGTAGCGGGCACCATCATTGTCGGAACAGTTCATGGCGATTTACATGATATCGGGAAAAATATTTTTAAAAGTATGTCTGAAGCGGCTGGTTTTGAAGTGATTGATTTGGGAATCGATGTGGCACCAGAGATCTTTGTTGAAAAAGCCAAAGACTGCAAACCGGCAATCATCGGAATGAGCGGGGTCTTAACATTGGCCATTGACTCCATGAAAGAAACCGTGGATGCACTAAAAGCAGCGGGTGTTAATGTTAAAGTGATTATTGGCGGAAATCCGGTCACGAAAGAATCCTGTGAGTATGTAGGTGCTGACCAGTTTACGACTAATGCCGCTGAAGGTGTAAAAATCTGTCAGGGTTGGGTGTAACTCCGATAGGAATGTCGGTACAACCTAAAAATAAATAGATTATTAAGGATAAGTAGAAGAGCAATAGCTCGGCTTTTTATCCTTTTTTTATATCAAAAAGACAGCCGCTTTTATCCTAAAGCAGTAGATTTGTAGATAATTGTATATACAGGTCGATATAAGTATGGTATAATTTCGACAAACGATTTCAAGAGAATCGGAAAATGTTGAAGGTGGAAAACGTCTAATAATTTTTGATCCCGGCAGAAATTAGCGAAGCCATAAAAAGGGTTTCTAAAAGAACCGGACCACAGCGCCACGATTGAAAATGTTTGTTTTGGGCATTTGTTCAGGTGCTTTTATTGGTTTTTGCACTTCAATTTTGAAGAGCAAAGGCCGCTAAACTTTAAATCGTAAAAATATAAGATTTATTTTAATTATACTATTATCAAAAAAAACAATTTAGGTTATAATTAAAAGAATTGTAGAAATTGCAGATCTGTAATTCCAGGTGTGATCATTAAGATAAGGCATGGCGACCGAACATGGCAGTGATATTAAATCTACACCTTTGAGGGAGTGAAACTTAAATTATGAAACATAGCATTGTAAGATCCATTGAAGGATTATATGAAGATCGAACCCTGGAGCTCGTTCGAATTGCTCTTCGAAAAGGGTTTAAACCGATTGATATTTTTGATTGGCTGCAAACCGGAATGGAGCGGGTGGGTAAGCTATATGAAACCAGTGACTATTTTATCGCTGATTTAATTTTTGCCGGGATTATTTTTCAGGAAGTGATGGAACTGGAAGAGCTGAAGGAAGTTACGAAGGTAACGCCTAAAAATAAAATCGGCAGATTGCTACTTTTTTCAGTATCTGGGGATTGCCATGATATCGGTAAAAATATTTTTGGGTCATTTGCCAGAACCGCGGGATTTGAACTCATTGATTTAGGAACCGATGCTTCCCTTTATCAGGTCATCGCCGCCATTGAAACCGCCAAGCCCGATATTATCGGAATGAGCGGGATGCAACAAGAAACCATTTACGAAATGCGAGCGGTTGTTTGCGAATTGGTCAACCGGGGAATCCGTGATAATTATCGCGTGATTATCGGCGGTGCCGTCATTGATGAAAAAGCAGCACAGATTGTCGGCGCAGATTTTGCAACCAAAGATGTAATGACCGGTGTCGAAAAATGCAAATTGTGGATGATCGAAAAAAACGGGCAAAAAAAATAATGATAAATAGACCAAGGTGGTAGAAAAATGGGATCCCCCGAATATTTAAAAATAGTTGATGCAATAAAACATAGAATAACCAGTGAAGAAATAAAACCGGGTGATGCCATACAATCAGAAAATCTTCTTTGCGAAGAGTTTAATGTCAGTCGAATGACAGTCAGAAAAGGGCTAGCTGTTCTTGTCAATGAGGGTTATATCTACTCCATTCCGGGTAAAGGCAACTATGTTTGTGAGCCTAATCTGGATTCGTATACACTTCATTTTGACGAAATGATGACAACTGAAAAAAAAGGCGAGGAAATCCGGCTGATTGAAGTAAATGTGGTGAAACCCAGTTATGAAGTGGGTTTCAATCTGGAAATTCCGGAAAATAAACACGTCATTGTGGTGAAACGGGTCTTTGTCAGCGATGGGGTGGTTAAGGCCTTTGATGTCAAATATATTCCTTATTATCGGGGTATTCCGATTGTCGAAAAAGAGATTCGTTATGCTACATTTCCCGAGATGGTAGCAAAAAAGAACTCCATTTTTGCGATGAGTAAAAAGCTCAAAATTCGAGCAATGGCCGCAAAAGGAGAAGTCAGTCAGGTGCTTGATATCATGGACGGTGATCCGGTTTTAGTGGTGGAACAAAAGTTACTGGATGAAAAAGATCACCCCATTGGATGGGGACTTATGTACTTTACGGGTGATGATTCCGGGTTGGAGGCAGTTGCCTCCTTCGATTAGTTATGAATAACTGAGGTATAGAATGAAAAAGAGTATCTTATTAATTGCATGTGGGATGATTCAGGATGAGATGAGCTTAGCGATGAAGAATACCGACATTAATTATGATACCATTTGGATGAGTGCAGAACTTCATAACAACCCGGATGTGCTAAACTTAGAACTACAAAAAGAGATCGATAACCATCAGGACTACGATATGATCCTTTTGGGTTACGGAAACTGCGGAAAAGCACTGATTGGATTGCAAAGTGACCACGCCAGGCTGGCCTTGTTACGCGCTGAAGATTGCATTCAAATGCTGCTCCACAATAAAGATAAACTCAAATCCATCCGGGGGGAAACCTATTTTATTACCAAAGGGTGGATGATGGGGAAAAAATCTTTAAAAGAAGAATATCATTATGCCATTAATAAGTATGGTCCTAAACGGGCAGAAGTGATTATGGAAATTATGTTTAAGAATTATAAAACCCTAATGATGATTGATTCCGGTGCTTATAATCTGGAGAATTGGACGCACTGCGCCAGACATTTAAGCCAGGTTCTGAAATTGGATTTTATTATCACCCAGGGGGATGTGGGACTGCTGGAAATGTTTCTTTCCCTTAACTGGGATCATCGGGTGGCGGTGATTGAAGCAGGAACTAAAGTTACCAAGGATGATTTTGGGGTGGAATGTATGGTGGCATCCTGTGCAAATACATTTAAAATGTGAAAAATGCACAGGGCTCAAAATGACGTTTATTTTCGCGGGAGATACTAAAAAAGTATCTCTTTTTTTATTGAATCTTAATAGAGAAAATAATAGCAGTCAAACACAAATATAGACAGATAAATTGGGAAACGGTATAATAACAAAAGGGTTTTAAATCAGTTTTTAAAAGAGAGGAAAAGCAATGAAACTGGAACAACTGTTAAATGAACTAAAAATAATTGAGATTAGAAACAATCAGCCTGATTGTGATATAAAAAAAATTTGCTACAATTCCCGGGAAGCCGTGGCAGATAGCCTGTTTGTAGCGATACCCGGCTATGTAACAAACGGCCATCAGTACATTGGCAATGCCATTAGTCAGGGCGCTCGTGCCGTGGTCCACCAGGACGATCTGACTGACTATCAACCAGATATCGTGTACATAAAAGTAAAAGATTCCCGCTATGCCCTGGGAATCTTGGGGAGCTGTTTTTATGAAAAACCTTCGGAATCCATGGTGGTCACTGGCATTACCGGAACCAATGGGAAAACTTCCTTGACCTATATGCTTAAACATATTTTTGAAACGCAGGGAAAAAAATGTGGTTTGATTGGGACCATTAATAATCTGATCGGGGATCAGGTAATTGACAATCGGGGACGAACCACCCCGGAATCCCTGGAAGTTCAGGAGATTATTAAAGAAATGAAGGATCGGGGCTGTTCTCACTTATTTATGGAAGTCTCTTCCCATGGTCTGGCCCTCGATCGGGTCAATGGAGTCGATTTTGATTATGGCATTTTCACCAATCTGACCCAGGATCATTTAGATTATCATAAAACCTTTGAGAATTATTTTGCGGCCAAAGCGAAACTTTTTTTTCAGGTAAAAAAAGCCAATATCATCAATGGCGATGACACCTGGGGCCGTAAGTTGTGTGAATTGTTGGGTGAAAAATCAGCACTACCGGTGATCACCTACGGCTTAAATCCGGCTCATGATTATTTTGCCAGAGACCTGATCTTTGGACCCAAAGGAACGAAATTTACGCTCGTTACACCAGATTCAGAAGAGCAATTATTTTTAAATATCCCCGGTGAGTTTATGGTTTATAACGCCATGGCCGCCATTATTGCCGCAGTGGCGGAAGGGGTGCCAATGGGAGTGATCCGGAAAGCACTGGCAACAATGCCGGGAGTAGAAGGCCGGATGGAAATTCTGGAAGTTGAGGCCCCCTTTGATGTCATTATCGATTATGCCCACTCTCCGGATTCTCTGGAAAAACTGCTCCAGTCGGTACGAAAAATATTTAAGGGGCGGATTGTCCTGGTCTTTGGCTGTAATGGCGATCGGGACAAGGAAAAACGGCCGATCATGGGCCGGATCGCCGGCGCAAATGCCGATATGGTCGTGGTAACTTCGGACAATCCAGCCAGCGAAAATCCTATGGACATCATCGGCGCTGTGGTTGCGGGCGTCCGTGAGAAAACTGATCAATACGCTACTGTGGAACACCGCCATGAAGGCGTCTATTATGGGGCATCGCTATGTCAGCCGGGAGATGTACTGGTGTTGGCTGGAAAAGGCCATGAAAAGCAGGAAATCATGAAAGATGAAACGCTTTATTATAATGAATGGGACACGGCCAGAGAAGCCGTCGCCCGGTTAAAACTGAAAGCTTAACAAAAAAAAGCACCCATCGGGTGCTTTTTAGGTTGTCGGCGAGCTACCGTACCGACCAATTTTAAGCTGTGGTTCGCTGCGGGATCGGACAGGCGCTGCCATGTCCGCCCCGATGCGTACAATCAGATTAATAATTGTCGGTACTGCGTTAGCATTATGTTTAGAGTTATCGGGAGCTTTTTATCATTTTAGGGTTAAAACGATCGGGCAATGATCGGAGCCCATTACCGTGTCTAAGATGTCGGTGCACGCAACCTGGGGCATGAAGCGTTCAGAAACAAAGAAAGAATCAATCCGCCATCCGGCGTTGTTGGCCCGGGCATTGAAGCGGTAGGACCACCAGCTGTATTTGATTGTTTCGGGGTGTTGCACCCGCCAACTGTCAACCATGCCGATGCTAAGGAAATCATCAATCCAGGCTCGTTCTTCGGGCAGGAAGCCAGAGCGCTTGGAATTTTCCTTGGGATTTTTCAAATCGACTTCCCGATGGGCAATGTTGATATCACCACAGACGATGACGTTTTTGCCGGCGGCCAGGAGTTCTTTTATATCATCTTGAAGACAGCGGTTGAAATCCATCTTGAAAGCAAGCCGCTGCTCATCTTTCTGGCCATTGGGGAAATAGACATTATAAAGGATAAAATCCGGGTATTCCATAATAATGGTGCGGCCCTCGTTGTTAAAAGCAGCGTCAGATAAACCGGTGCGGATGGCCAGCGGCTTTGTTTTGTAATAAACCGCGGTACCGCTGTAACCTTTTTTTTCACCGGAGTGAAAATAGGCAAAATAGCCGGGGATGTTAAGCAAATTGTCTTCTAGCTGATGGTCGTGAGCTTTCGTTTCCTGAATGCAAAGAATATCAGGATTGGTTTCTAAAATAAAGGTTAGAAACCCTTTTTTTTCTACCGCCCGAATGCCGTTAACGTTCCACGAGATAATTTTCATATGTTACCTTCCTATTTTATTAAATTTAATTATTAAACCGGTTATTTTCAAACCAGGGCCATCAAATTACTCCCCTTTTTCCAGACTTTCAAGGGTTTCCAGACGATCCATGATTTCTAATAATTCTTCTTCCAGAATCGCTTTTTCTTCTGCCAGTTCCTGCAGGACGGTGTAGTCCTTAGTTATTTCCGTCAGCTTCTGGGTGACAAAATCCAGCCGCTGATCTTTGCTTTCCAGATCCTGCAGGAGGGTTTCCTGCTCCCGTTTTTCCTTGTAGGTCAGACCGGGCTTGCGGGTTTTAGGTTTTTCAAGCGGGGGCTGTTCGGGTTTTTTAACCGTTTGATTCGGGGCGTCTTCCCGGTTACCCAGTCCGCTTAGCGGATGTTTACTGATATAATCCGAATAATTGCCGGTTTGGGTAGTAATATGACCGTGACCGTCAAAGGAAAAAATCTGTTCGCAGGTGCGATCAAGAAAATAACGGTCATGAGAAACGGTCAGCATTGATCCTTGAAACTCGTCCAGGTAGGCTTCCAGAATGGTCAGGGTGTCAATATCCAGATCATTGGTAGGTTCATCAAAAAGCAGCACATTGGGAGCCATCATTAAGATCCCCAACAGGTAGAGCCGCCGTCGTTCGCCGCCGGAAAGCTCGGATATATAAACCCATTGGCTGTTTTTATCAAAAAGAAATAGTTCCATCATCTGAGCTGCGGTGACAATTTCGCCCCGGGAATTTTCCATCACTTCGGCTTTCTGCCGAATATAATCAATAGCCCGCAGACTTAGATCCATATCTTCAGATTCCTGAGAAAAATAACCGAGTTTGACGGTGTCGCCCAGAATGATGGTGCCACGATCGGGCTGTAGTTTTCCGGATAACAAATTAAGTAAGGTGGATTTGCCATAACCGTTTTTCCCGATGATTCCAATCCGTTCGCTGGGCCCCAGGATCATCGAAAAATCGTCGATGATTTTTCCAGCACCAAAAGATTTACTCAAATGCTCGATTTCAATGACCTTTTTACCAAGACGGGAAAAACCGACCGAGATTTCCATCTGGTTCTCAGAAAGATCAGTGGCCCGTTCTTTGATTTCTTCAAAGCGTTGAATTCTGGCTTTTTGTTTGGTGGTGCGGGCTCGGGCACCGCGGCGGATCCAGGCCAGTTCGCGACGATAGAGGTTTTGACGTTTCTCTTCAATCGCGGTTTGGGCTTCCCGACGGTTGGCTTTCTGTTCTAAAAAGTCGGAATAATTTCCGGTGTATTCATAAAGGTTGCCCATATCGAGTTCGATGGTTTTGGTTACGACCCGATCCAGAAAATAGCGGTCATGGGTGACCATCAGCAGCGCCCCTCTACGGTTTAGTAGATAGTTTTCAAGCCAGGCAATAGTATCATTGTCGAGATGATTGGTGGGCTCATCGAGAATCAGCAGATCACAGGGTGTCAGCAGGGCTGAGGCCATCGCCACCCGCTTGCGCTGTCCCCCGGAAAGCTGACCAATTTGTTTATGATAGTCATGAATGCCCAGTTGTGAGAGGATCGTTTCGACCTGGGATTTCAGATTCCAGAGATTTTCGTCATCGATGCGTTGGGATAAAGACATCAGCCGCTTTTGGAGCGACACCTCCTCCGGCGAGATATCCAATGCGGCCAGGGTAGACTCATAATCCCGGACCAGGTTCATTTCCGGCGAATTAGCTGAAAAAACCTGAGAAAGCACGGTGGTATCGGGGTCAAGATCGGGGTCCTGGGAAAGAATTTCAACCCGCTGGGATCCGAAAAATTTAACCTCCCCGGCATCCGGGCTATCGAGGTTTCCAATAATTCGCAACATTGAGGTTTTTCCCGATCCATTGACGCCAATCACCCCGATTTTATCGGTGTCGGCAATGGAAAATGAGATATGGTTAAATAGGGTTTTAACCCCATATGTTTTTTTAAGATTTTCAATACTGGCAATATTCATTGACTTGTCCTTTGTGTTTTCATTTTGCTAATAGTTTAACATAAATGGGAAGGAATCATGGAAAAACTTTACAAAAAGTCCTGAAAATAGTATTATGTAGTAACAAATTAAGGTGGGGTGTACAAAATGATGTTGGGTAAAACCATTTTTATAGCAAAAAGTGCAGATGTTGTAGGAAAAGTAAAACTTGGGGATTTTATCTCAGTATGGTTCCAAGCGGTCATTCGGGGTGATGTCGATAGCATCACCATTGGTGATCGGACCAATATTCAGGATGGTACGGTGGTTCACGTGGCCTCGGGTTATCCCACTGTCATCGGGGCAGGGGTTAGCATCGGCCATAATGCCACGATTCACGGCTGCGAAATTGGTGATAATGTCTTAGTCGGTATGGGTGCCATCATTTTAAATGGCGCAAAAATTGGTGACAACTCGATTGTTGGAGCCGGTTCACTGGTGACCCAGGGAAAGGTATTCCCGCCCAATTCTTTAATTATGGGCAGCCCGGCGAAAGTTGTCAGAGCCCTGAAACCCGAAGAAATTCAGAGCATCCGGGACAACGCCGAAGAATACCTCGATACGATGAAGGGCTATATGTAAACTGCCTGCAAACACGGTGCAACTAAAAAAGACCCAAGGGTCTGAGGTTATAAAAAAAATAACCCAGTACCGACAATTGTTACATCATGTTGTGCGCATCGGAGCGGACACGGCAGAGCCTGTCCGATTCCGCGGCGAACAACAGATTAACAATTGGTCGGTACGGTAGTTTATCACTAACCTCAAAGACCCCAGGGTCTTTGAGGTTGCTAAAACTTGACGGGGTTAAGGCGAAAGCGTTCCAGTGGTTTGTAGAGAATGGTGACTAGCACAATTCCCACCAGGCCTTGCAGTACACTAAAGGGCAGGTTCACCAAAGGGCCGGCAACGTTGCCGTACATGATTACTTCAGAAACGAAATAAACAGCAGTCATGGCAATGACGGCGGGAAAAGCGAAGAACAGCAAATTCTTTTCGGGAAAACGTTTCATCAGGTAACCGAAAATAAAGGCCATTGAGCCTTTGGCAATAAAGGTGGGCAGCACATAGGCCCCGTAGCCCCCGAAATAGTCAGCACTGGCCGATCCGATTCCAGCGGCAATCAGGCCGCCCCAGGGACCTAAAATAAAAGCGGATAAAAGAACTGCACCATCACCGGGATGAATATAGCCCGTGGGAAGAGGGATCTTCACAAGGGATGTCATCACAAAAGTGAGTGCCATCATTAATGCCGTGTAGGTGATTTTTTTGGTTTGGTCATTCATCTTTAAGTACCTCAATTCTAAAAAAATACTAAGCCAACGATAAACAGTCGACTTAGTATAAAATTATCTCATAGTTGTTTTAAAAAACAAGGGCTTGAATTCGTCGATTTTTTGAAAAATCTGAACCCATCAGACCTGTTCAATAAAGATATTAACGGCACTGTTCCCCGGGAGATCCGTTTTGTCCGGGTTGTTGGGTGAAATTGAAATGCTGATCGTATAACCGCTGACGGTTCCCTTGAGGTTGGTTGTTGCTGAAACCACTTCCTCAGAATAATCCGGGGCACTCGTTAGCAAGTTCTGATAGAAAACAAGGATTTCGTCGGTGGAATAGTCAGAAACATAAGACGTTTTCCAGCCCGGCTGTCCGGATACACCGGTAATCTGATGAGACTGAGAAAGACTGGTTACACCATAGAGAGGTACCATTTGGCTGGGATAATTGCCAGCGAGAAGACCGGCTTCATCAACATAAATTTCTTCATTATTTTCCTCAATAACGGTTTGCATTTCTTCAGGTACGACGATGGCGGTTGTTGCTGTTGTGTCTGGTTCGTTGTTCTTTATAGGTTCCGGCTGCTTAGTTGTTGTCGTGGTATTGGTTTCTTTAGTCGCTGTTTCTTCATCGTTTATCAGCTTTGGCATCAGCAGGGCGGCACCAGTGATAAGAACGCCAATGAGTAAAAGCGAAAGAAGGACATAACGTATTTTCATAAATAACTCCTTTTTAAATGCAATTGGCAGGCAATCGAGAAACGATAACGAAAGCTAACGGGCTTTCTTAATTACCTGATTACCGATTGAGTGCTTATTAGCATTATAACCGAGATTCTTAAATTTTAGAATAAAGATTTCAAAAAACTTGATTTTATTAAGGATATTGGATAGAATATAAAAGAAATCTTTTACGCTTTTATCGATATAAATAGAAATGAAGAATATAAATGTGAAGATAAGGACGCTGTGGGGAATGCTTTAACAGAGAGATAATCATTTTGGTGAAAGATTATTAAAAGACACCTCAGAGAGATCACCTTTGAACAGAATTTTTGAAGACTGGTTAACCGTTGGTTAAATCAGAGTAGGAAATTCCGGGGAACCGTTAAATTCATAGAGTGGGCAGTTTTCTGCCAACTTGGGTGGTACCGCGATTTTTCGTCCCTTGGATTTTTCAGGGGGCGTTTTTTGTATTTGTTGATTAGCACCGTTTAGCACATTTACGCGCGAGCTTTTATTTTATCAAAGCAACGAGATAAGCGCATAGTTTGGGTATTTAATTCAAAACATGCGCTTACAACACCGTCAACTTAAATCATTTAATTCAAGGAAAGAGACTTTATGGAGGTAGAAATTTGGCACAGTTCAAAACATTAATAGAAGGAAAAATCGGCGAAAGAGAAGACGTGATCTCTAAGCAATGGGAAGCCATGAATCTTTTGCAGAAAACCATTGATAATCGGGAAGGACAAGAAAATTTTGTCTTTTATGAAGGGCCCCCAACTGCAAATGGTCGGCCCGGGATTCATCACGTGCTGGCCCGAACCCTAAAAGATACGGTCTGTAAATACAAGGTCATGGATGGTTATCGGGTCATTCGTAAAGGCGGTTGGGACACTCATGGCCTACCGGTGGAAATCGAAGTGGAAAAACAGTTGGGTCTTTCCAGCAAACTGGAAATTGAAGCTTACGGCATCGATAAGTTCAACGAAAAATGTAAGGAATCGGTCTTTAATTATGAAAGCCAATGGAAAGAAATGAGCCGCAAAATGGGTTATTTCATCGATATGGAAGATCCTTACATTACGTTGGATAATAATTATATTGAAACCGTCTGGTGGATTCTGGATAAGTTCAATAAAGAAGGCTTTCTTTATGAAGGTCACAAGATCATGCCTTATTGTCCCCGTTGCGGTACCGGTCTGGCATCGCACGAGGTTGCCCAGGGTTATCAGGAAATAAAAAGTAATACCGTTGTGGCCGCATTTAAACGAAGCGATGCCAACGAATACTTTTTGGTGTGGACCACCACCCCCTGGACATTGGCGGCCAATGTCGCCCTGGCCGTTCATCCCGATGCCGACTACATTAAAGCCCGCAGCAATGATGAAGTTTATATCTGCGCCAAGGTTTTAGCACCCAAGTTATTGGGTGAAGACTACGAGATTCTGGAAGAAATGAAGGGCTCGGCGCTGGAATACGTTGAGTATGAACAGCTGATGCCGTTCGTGGTTCCCGATAAAAAAGCCTTTTTTGTCACCTGTGCCGATTATGTCACCACCGAAGACGGTACCGGGATTGTTCATATCGCTCCCGCCTTTGGGGAAGATGACTACAAGGTTGGTCGTCAGTACAACCTGCCGGTGTTGCAGCCAGTGGCCGAGGACGGAAAATACACCGACACCCCCTGGAAGGGACAATTTGTCATCGATGCCGATCTGGATATTATTAAATGGCTGAAGGCTGAAGGAAAACTGTTTAAAAAAGAAAAAGTCACCCATAACTATCCCCATTGCTGGCGCTGTAAAACCCCTTTGCTCTATTATGCCAAACCAAGCTGGTATCTGGAAATGACCAAGATTAAGGACCGTTTGATTGAAAACAATAATGGCGTCGAATGGTACCCGGATTTTGTTGGCGAAAAACGCTTCGGTAACTGGCTGGAAAACCTTAACGACTGGGCGATTTCCCGCAGCCGCTACTGGGGTACACCGCTGCCAGTCTGGCGCTGTGAGGAATGCGGTAAGCTGGAAACCGTCGGTTCCCGCAAAGAATTAGTCGAGCGGGCTGTTGAAAACATCGATGAAAGCATTGAGCTGCACCGCCCTTACGTCGACGATGTCCATTTCACCTGTCCCGATTGTGGCAAAACAATGACCCGGGTCAAAGATGTCATTGACTGCTGGTTTGATTCCGGCTCGATGCCCTTTGCCCAGTATCACTACCCCTTTGAAAATAAAGAGTTGTGGGAAGAACAATTCCCGGCTGATTTCATTTGTGAAGGGATTGACCAGACCCGCGGCTGGTTTTATTCATTACTGGCAATTTCCTCCTTTGTAACCGGAAAAGCACCCTATAAAAAAGTATTGGTCAATGACCTGATTCTTGATGCTGAAGGACAGAAAATGTCGAAAACAAAGGGCAATAGTGTTGATCCCTTAGAAATGTTTGCTGAATACGGGGCTGATGCGCTGCGTTGGTATCTGCTTTATGTATCACCAGCCTGGACTCCGACCCGTTTTGATGTTAAGGGAATCAAAGAGGTGCAAAGCAAGTTCTTTAACACCCTGAAAAATACCTATCATTTCTTTGCCCTTTATGCCAACACCGATAACATTGACCCAAGAGCGTTTTTTGTGCCCTATGCCAAGCGTCCGGAAATCGATGCCTGGATTCTGTCTAAATATAACCGACTGGTTAAAGAAGTTAGGGAAGAAATGGAAGTCTTTGATTTAACCAAAGCAGTCAAAAAAATCCAGAACTTTGTCAATGAAGATTTATCTAACTGGTACATCCGCCGCAATCGCCGCCGCTTCTGGGGAACCGAACTGACGGAAGATAAAAAAGCGGTTTACAACACCACCTGGGAAGTATTAGAAGGCGTGGTTCGCCTTTGTGCCCCCTTTGCGCCTTATATCACCGAAGAACTGTACCAAAAACTGACTGATGGTATCTCTGTCCACCTGGCCGATTATCCCACCGCCAATGAAGAGCTGATACAGGATGCCATTGAAGAACCGATGGATCTGGTCAGAGAACTGGTCAGCCTTGGTCGGGGGGCCCGCGAAGAAGCCCAGATCAAGGTGCGACAACCCTTGTCTAAAATTATTGTGGATGGTAAATACCGGGAAACGCTGGGCGATTTATGTGTCCTGATCGAAGAAGAATTAAATATTAAACAGGTCGTCTTTGAAGAAAATTTGGGTGATTTTATGAACTATGCCCTAAAACCGGACTTTAAGGTGGCCGGCCCGGTGCTCGGCAAAAATGTCAAGCTGTTGGGCAAGGCACTGGCATCGGCACCCGCCAGTGAGGTGGTAGCCAAGCTTGAAGCCGATGGCAGCTTTGTAATTGAGCTGGATGGACAAAGCCTTGAACTGCGCAAAGATTTCATTGACATTCGAATTTCCGCTAAAGAAGGCTTTAATGTGCAGATGTTTAACAACAAGTTTATCATTCTCGATACCAGCTTAAATCAGGATTTGCTCGATGAAGGCTGTGCCCGGGAATTTGTCTCTCGCATTCAACAACTACGAAAGTCAAGCGGCTACGAAGTCATGGACCGCATCGACATTAGCTATAGCAGTGATGCACAAATGGATCGGGCCATTGAGATCTTTACTGATTTTATTAAAACCGAAACCCTGGCGGATACGATCACCATCAAAGCCGGTGTGGGGGAAGTGTTTAGTCTGAACGGACATGATACAAGGATTGAGCTTATAAAGAAATAAATAAATGACGGTGCGCTGGTACCGTCGTTTTTTTATGAAAATGGAGAGAAGAAAAACAAAAAAAAGAAATGTTTAGCAAATGTTAAAAAATTACTAAAAAAACTAATGGTTGTCTCCGTTTTGACCGATATATATTGAAATGCGAATGTTGAATATTGGTGTTTAGTAAGTATTGTCACTTAAGCAAGTTCGCTTCGTATTTTTATCTGATCATGATGACCTGGTAGATTTAGCGTGGAAGGAGGTGACCAAATGAGAATTAACCATAATATCATGGCAATCAATAATTATCGTCAATTAACAAATAATAGTAATAATGTCAGCAAGTCTCTGGAAAAATTATCTTCCGGGCAGAGTATCAACCGGGCCGGGGATAATGCGGCGGGACTGGCTATTTCTGAAAAAATGAGGGGACAGATCCGAGGGCTGGATCAGGCTGGCAATAATGCCAGAGATGCCATCTCACTAATCCAAACCGCTGAAGGGGCTTTGAGCGAAACGCACTCCCTAATCCAGCGGATGCGGGAGCTGTCGGTGCAGGCGGCCAATGATGTCAATGCTGTGGAAGACCGGGAAGCCATTCAAAACGAGATTAATCAACTGACCAAGGAAGTTGACCGGATAGGCAATGACACCGAATTTAATACCATGAAGCTGCTCAATCAGGGCAATGCCTCGGTCAGTGCGTCAGATCAGCTGAATCTGGTTTCCAGTCTTAAAAAGTGGTGGCTAGAAGAAGCGGAAGATCTCGTAACGAGTAGCTATGGCTTAACGGCCAGTGGGATTAATATGAGTGTGGAAATTATTAATGATCCGTCCAGCAGCTATGCGGCCTATGTTCAAGGCAGTTTTACCTCGGACCCCGCTAATATGGTAGGAACCCCTGGTATTACTGGGCAAGGATCAAATCTGTCGTTAAAGATTAATTTGGCTTATTCCCAACCCACCGATACTATCGATGGGGGGACGGCACCCCAATATGTGGATCGGGTGATTGCCCATGAGATTACTCATGCGGTGATGATGTCGACGATGAATTTTGGAGATTTACCAATCTGGTTTAATGAGGGGATCGCGGAGTTTACCCATGGTGGCGACGAGCGGCTTAAATCGGGCATTGCATTATTGGGCAGTATAGAAAATGTGGTGTCAAATATCGGCGACGGCTCTTATGGGGCCTGGGATGGAAATTCCAATGACTATGCATCAGCCTATTTAGCGACGCGGTATCTGGATAAGCAGATACGCCTTAATGGTGGGGCAACCGGCATTAGAGAAGTAACCACTTATCTGGCTGCAAATCCGACGCATAATCTTGATCAGGCTTTGGCATCGGTAAAGGCGACACATGCTGGACTGAGTTTTGACAGCACCTCGACTTGGATCGCTCAGTTTAAAGCAAATGTAACAACGGGCAGTTTGGGTGCGACAACCGGTGTTGTATTAGATGCCGGAAATGAAGTCGATACCGGTTCAGCCACCGGTTCAGATGCTGCTGCCGGTACCGCAAAAACGGCCGAATCGATCATGCCGGAAACAGGCGGAGCCAGTGCATCAGAAGTCAATCAACCGATGAGCGGTTTTAACATTACCTGGCCGGATCTGGCATCTTCAGTTGGCAAGTCATTTGCTATTCAAATCGGTGCCAATACGGGGCAATCCATGGAGTTGCTCACGAGCGATATGCGGGCAGCGGCACTGGGCATTTCCAGTTTAAAGGTGGATAGTTATACATTGGCAAACAATGCCATTAGTTCTTGTGATTCGGCGATTTCCCGAGTTTCTGCCGAGCGTTCCCGATTGGGTGCCTACCAGAACCGATTGGAGCATACCACCAGAAATCTGGAATCAGCATCAGAAAACTTAAGCTCATCAGAATCCCGGATCCGGGATGTGGATATGGCCAAGGAAATGATGAATTTTACCAAAAACAATATCCTGCAGCAAGCGGCCCAGGCAATGCTATCTCAGGCTAATCAGCAACCACAGAGTGTCTTGCAGCTATTAGCCTAAAGTAGCTGATTAGCTTAAAATAAGGAGGCGGAAAAATTGGGTAGACAGTTTATGGCCAGGTGCAATCAGTGCCAAACCGAGTTTGAAGTCCGGGAAGGTGGTGGACTGGATTTTTATCTGCTCCACTGCGATACCTGTGGCGAAGAAAAAGTTATCCGCCAGGAAGAAGTACTGGAAAAAATAAAAAAGCAGGATCCAGCGTTTTCTTTTAATGAAAAGGTGGAAGCCATAGCTGGACGATGTCACGATGGCCATTATCGGATTAAGGCAAAAGCCCGCTGTCCGAATTGTCAATCTGACGACTACAGCGCCGTGACAGACGCCAATGGAGAGATCAGAATGACCTTCTATGATTAAGGTTCAATATTAATAACCCCAGGTTTAAGACGGTTTAATGTCTAAAATCTGGGGTTTTATTGGTTTAGTCATGATAAAGATTATTTTTCTTCAAACTGCGGATAATACCCTAAGAATTGAAAATATTCCGCCTTTTCTTCGATGATCGGCAACAGGTTCACCAGGGTGTTTTGGGAAATATTGCCGGTGAAGTCGATAAAAAACAGGTATTCCCAATTCTCTTTTAAAAGTGGGCGAGATTCGATCTTACAGAGATTTAGAGAGAAAACCGAAAAAATCCCGATGATTTCATAAAGTGATCCGGGACGGTGGGGCAGCCGAAAGGCAATACTGACCCGGGTAGGATTTTTAAAGAGTTCAATCTTCCGGGAAATAACGACAAACCGAGTTACATTGGTTTGGGAAAAGTTGATGTTTTCAGCCAGTACTTCCAGATCATAGATTTCTGCGGCCCGTTTGCTGGCAATAGCGGCCATGGTGGGGTCGCTTTTTTCAGCAACATAAGCCGCAGCAATGGCGGTATTGTAATAGGGAATGCACTTCCAGCGGGTATAATCATTTAGAAATTCCTGGGATTGTGAAAATCCCTGGGGATGGGAATAAACCTCGGCAATGGTCTCAAAGCTGGCTCCCTTTGGCGCCAGCAGACAGTGTCGGGCTTTGATCTCTTCTTCGCCGACGATATAATACTGATAACGGGACAGCAGGTCATAAACAGCGGCAATGGACCCGGTGGATGAGTTTTCAATCGGGAGTACTCCGTAATCGATTGACCCCTGACTCAAGGCTACAAAAACATCCTCAAAGGTTTTAAAGGGAAACAGCTCGCAGTGCTGCTTAAAAAAAGCCAGGCTGGCTTCTTCGCCATAAGAACCCCGGGTTCCGGCATAAGCTACCCGAGGTTCTTTCTTGATGGTTTGAGGATAGACCAAAAAGGCTTGTTTTAACGCATTTAAGGCATTAGCTTCATGATTTGTTTTAGTAGCCAATATTTTCTCCGATCAGGATAACCTTAATTCGATCAGGGATTCGGCTGTGTCTTGTGACCACGATATTGGCGCACATACAGTCATCACTATGACAGTGGGCACAGTTGCCGGTATCATAACAAGGCGTTTTGGCATTGTGACGGATGGCATTCACTGGTGCAGCAATATTTTGGGCCCGATAAATCCCGGCCTCGGTATTGGCAACCACCTTGTTGATCCCGGCAATAACAATTACCTGTTCCGGACCAAAGCACATCAGTGCTACCCGGTTGCTCATCCCATCCACATTGACCAGTTCCCCGTTCATAGTAATGGCGTTGGTACCGGTCAGAAACGTGTGGGCGAGTACTCCCTGGGCAACCACTTCTCTTTTTTCCTGCGGCGTCTTAGCCAGACTGCGGTCAATATATTGGTAATTGCCATTTTTAACCGCATCAAGCAGACCAATTTCCTTAATCGATTCAGACCCGCCATGGGTCACACTGACGCTGCTAGGAATCATCGATAAAGCCAGTTCTAGGCCTTCATGGGCGGTTTTGCAAAAATAGCCCTTAAAATTTCGTTTTTCAAGTTTTTTAATTAAAGATTTACTGAGATTCAGATAATTATCTTCCTTGTAACCCAAAATGATACCTCCAGAGAAAATTAATAATCTTATTATAATCCAAAGTTGTTAAAAAAACAAAATTTATTAAAAAAATGGGGTATAATAATAAAAAATATGTAATATCACAGGAGGACAACATGCATAAGTATAAGGGCGTTATCTTTGATTTAGACGGTACCCTGGTCAATTCGCTGGAAGATTTGATTGATTCGGTCAACGGGATTTTGAAGTACAATCGATTTCCGGTTCACTCCTATGACGAGGGAAAAAAATTAATTGGCAGAGGCTTAAGAAATCTGACCCGGGATGCCATACCGGAAAAATATCGGAGTGATGATGTTTTTGTTGATGAATTAACAGAAATGCTAAAAGCGGAGTATGCTTCAAACTACATAAAAAAAACCAGGCCCTATCCGGGAATTACAAAACTGCTGGATTATTTAAAATTCCATGAAATCCCATTTAGCGTTTGCACCAACAAACCAGATGCGGCAGCAAAAGCGTTGGTAAGTGCTTTGTTCAAAGACTACGATTTTGTCGATGTGGTCGGTTTTACAAAAGATGAACTGAGAAAACCAAATCCGGAAACAACCTTAAGATTAGCTGAAAAAATGGGTGTAAAACCCCATGAGTGTCTATTTGTCGGGGATTCCACCGTTGATTATGAAACCGCCTTAAGAGCAGAAATGCTGCCGGTTTTATGTACCTGGGGATTTGAGTCCTTTGAAGTGTTGACCAAGTTGGATGATGCCATTTGGCTACATAACCCGATGCGGATTGTGGAAGCCCTGCGCTATGGGAAGGAAATGTATTCGCTTTTTAACGAAACCCCAGAACCTAACCCCAATGCTCATAAGAAAAAACACGGATGAGCTGGTGGGATTAGAAGTAAAATGAGCAAAGACTTGAAAACGCCAGAACTGTAAACGATAAACAAGCTGTAAACGAAAATCAAAATTACATATTGACAAAAAAACCAGGTCTTGTTATAATAAAAAATTTTACTTTTGATCAAAACTGTGGTATACTAACAAAGAGAAAACCACAGAGAGGTGAAGTTCATGCCAAAAGCAACCATTATGGACATTAGACGCGAGGTGGAAAATTGTCTTGGTAAACGAGTCAAACTTGAAGCACATAAAAGCAAGAAAAAACTCTACCAAAAAGAAGGGGTAATTGAAAGCACTTATCCCAGTATTTTTACCGTTCGAGTTCAAGAAGATAAAAGAAAAGAACAGAAATTGTCTTTTAGTTATTCTGATCTTTTAACTCAAAGTGTAAAAATTGTATTACTAGATGAGAATGAAACGGATGGCGCACTGTTAGTTTCATAACGACAACATAAAATAACCACATTAAGAGAAGAACTCAGGTTCTTCTTTTTTTTATGTCAATGCTCACAGGTTTCTAGGTTGAAGCGAACAAAGAACTTAGTTCTTCTCGAAGTGGTTTTCTTTAAATTATGTCGTTAAACGGACTTCCTGAGCGCGGGTTCGCAATAAGTTAAATTCTTTTCGAACCATAAAAGCTGTCCAGACAACAATCACGACGTCAATGGCAAAAGAGCCGTAATAGATACCAGCGACACCGACGATTCCCGGTAAAAATAACATGACTGGAACATAAAAAACCAATTGTCTGGCGATTCCGATTAAGGCGGCTGGTTTTCCCTTGCCGATTGAAGGGAATAGGGTCATCGCCATAAAGATAATCGACAATGGTGGTAGGATGGCCATGTAAATTCTGAAATAACCAAGTAGCGTAACTTCAAACACCTGATCGGCAAGCATCAGTCCCAAGATTGACTCAGGGGAGATCATAGAAATAATCCAAAATGGAAGTGTCAGTAACATCGCAGATAGCGCAAAAATTTTATAGGAACTGATCACCCGATCATATTGACCGGCACCATAATTGATCCCGATAACCGGCTGTAAAGCCCGCATTAATCCAAAAATAGGGGTCATCAGGAAGGTGAAAATACGATATACGACCCCATAAAAGGCTATATCGGCAGTGGTACCATATTTAGCCAATGCGTTAAAAACTAATACAGCCTGAATAAGGCTCATAAAACTCATAATCAGGGAAGGCAGACCCAGGCGGATGATGGTTGTTCCAATCTCTTTATCCCAGCTTAAGGACAGCATTTTTGTTTTGAAAGTTGAAAAACCCTTGCCAAAGTAAAACCAGCCAATTAACGTATAAACAAGCATCCCGATGTTGGTGCCCCAGGCAGCGCCGACCACACCGAAATTGAATACGCCCATCAGGATATAATTGGCGATAACATTAATAACTAATCCGGCACCCATCATAACAGCGGCTGATTTCATTTTGCCCTCGGCACGAACAATCATATTGCCTGCTAAACCGTAAATCCAGAAAAATGCGCCCCAGATTGTTGCTCTGAAATAAGCGTCACCAAAGACAAGGGATTCGCCGCTGCCACCCATGAAGGTAAGGAGCTGTTTTGAAAAGATCAGGGTGATGACCATATAGAGTATCGTTATTAGCAGTGCGAGTAAGTTGACATTACCCATGAGCTTTTCCTGGACTTGCTTGTCCTGTTTGCCTAAAGCAATGCTGAGGACAGAACCGGCGCCGACGCCAACAAGGGAGCCAAAAGCGACACTGATTTGCGCAAGTGGATAGGCCACTGAAACCCCAGCCAGAGCGACTTCGCCGACAAATTGGCCGACAAAGATTGCGTCCAGGATAGAATTCAAGCCATAAAGAACCATCGCGATGATGGCCGGCCAGGAAACATTAAACATGACCTTCCACAGGTTGTCGGCTAAGATTGACTGCTTTTGTCGTTCTTTACTATTTACAACTGTTTCTTTCATTGCAACTCCTTTTTAGTTAGAAATGTCTAACACGAAAATGTTTTTTTGAGGTTCACAAGGAACCTCGGTTTTATAAATATAATATTGATTTCCATCCGGCAGTAAAAAAAATCCGGATGTTTTCAATATAATTGTCGGCCGCTGATTTAGGCATGTCATGAACAACGATTTCGAAAACGGCAGCAAAGTAGGCACTCGAGAGTATATGCAACATTTCGGGTGAGGCCCGTCCAGAGATCAGGGCGTCACAACCGGTGTCCCGGATAAAATCCAGGGTGGCTGCGACTTCAGTTTCAACCAGGCTGTTTATGAAATCGTCATAAGCAGTGCCTTCAGCACAACTGATTAGCAGTTTAAAAGCATCAAAATGATCATAGATATAGGTGATGAGCTCTTTCTGATGGGGTGAAGAGTCATCATAAGCAACTCGCATTTTAACGTCCCGGGGGAGTTGTTCAAATGCTTTGTGTACGGCGATAAACTGTTCTTTAAACCCTTTAACAGCAGGATCAACCAGCGCTTCAAATAAAGCTTTTTTATCGGGAAAATAGCCGTAAAAGGCTCCAGTTGTCACACCGGCAGATTTTACTATATTCCTCAGAGAAGCATCTTTAAAACCTTTGTCTAAGAATTCTTTCTTGCCTTCAGCCATGATTCTGTCCAGAGTGGATTGTTTCTTTTCGCACATACCGGATACCTCCCCGTAATATAACAGTGTTATATTACGGGATTTATTTTACTATTAAATTTTTGCGGTGTCAATAACTATTTGAAAAATAGAAAAACGTAGTTCGTTAAGAATAGGTGGATTTTTTTATCACCGATGATATAATGAGTGGTATTGAAAAAGGAGTAAATAGATGGTTAAAAATATAAGAATAGAATCTGAAATTGGAAAGCTGAAAAAGGTCCTGGTTCACCGACCGGGAAAGGAACTAGAACGGATTGTTCCCGATTCCCTTAAGGAATTATTGTTTGAGGATATCCCCTGGCTGGCACGGATGCAGGAGGAGCACGATGCCTTTGCCACGATCCTTAGAAAACGTGGGGCCGAGGTGCTTTATGTCGAGGACTTATTAAAAGATATTTTAAAAAATACCGCGGTTCGGGAGAATATCATCGCTGAAGTCATCGACAAGAATCCCTCATCGGGAAACTACATTGATGGATTCTTAAATGAATACCTGATGTCCTTAGACAGCAATGCCCTGGGCGATGCCCTAATTGCCGGGGTGCTGCAAAAAGAACTTGACCATATCGATCGGCACCGGGTGCTGACTGATTATTTAAAAGGCCCGGAACCCTATGCTTTTTATTTAAATCCCGTGCCAAATTTGTATTTTATGCGCGATCCAGCTGTGGCTATTCATGATGGCATGTGCATTTCTGCCATGGCCACCCGGACTAGAAAACGTGAGAGTCGCTATTTAGCGGCTATTTATGAACATCATCCGATCTTTAAAAGTTGTGCAAATAAAACCTTTTACCAGGATACCAACTTCTTTTCAGTGGAAGGTGGCGATGTCCTGATTTTAAGCCCCACTGCAGTGGCGGTGGGGTGTAGTGAACGAACTGAGGTTCAGGGGGTTGAAGAACTGGCTAAAAACCTATTTAAGGCAGAGTTGGGCATAAAAAAGGTGTTGGCAGTAAAAATCCCTCGCAACCGGGCCTTTATGCATTTGGATACCGTCTTTACGATGGTAGACGTTGACAAGTTTATTGTCTACCCGGGGATACTTGAACAGGTGGAAACGGTCATTATGACCCCTGGCAAAGCGGATTATCTGCATTATGAACGAAAAGACAGTTTGATTGAGGCACTTAAGTCAGTGCTCGATTTGCCGGCCATTAGTCTCATTGAAAGTGGCGGCGGCAACCCGGTTGCCGCCGCCCGGGAACAATGGAATGACAGTACCAACACGCTGGCAATTGCCCCGGGTGTCATTGTTGCTTATACCCGAAATGAGCGCTCCAATGAGGTGCTCAGTCAAAATGGTATTGAAGTGATTGGTATTGAAGCATCTGAACTGGTACGGGGTCGGGGCGGTCCTCGCTGTATGACGATGCCCCTTTATCGGGACGCGTTTTAAACAAATCCGATCGTTATAGCAGTTGGTTTTATAGAATTGATTGTAGATGAACGATGTTACCTTGTGAAAGTAAAGATTATCAGTTAAAATAGATGAAAGAAGAGATAAACGGAGGAAGCGTTATGAATTTAAAAGGTCGTCATTTATTGACATTAAAAGATTTTACCCCAGCTGAAATACAGTATCTCATTGATTATTCAGCTAAACTAAAAGCAAAGAAAAAATCAGGCGAGGTGGGCACCCTGCTAAAAGGTAAGAACATTGTTCTTATTTTTGAAAAAACTTCAACAAGAACCCGTTGCGCCTTTGAAGTGGCGGCTTTTGATGAAGGAGCTAATGTCACCTTTTTGACCAATAGTCAAATGGGCAAAAAAGAATCGATTGAGGATACCGCCATCGTTTTGGGACGTTTTTATGATGGTATTGAGTTTCGCGGCTTTGAACAAAAGACAGTGGAAACGCTGGCCGAATATTCCGGAGTGCCAGTTTGGAATGGCTTAACCGATTTAGATCATCCCACTCAAATTTTGGCCGATATGCTGACCATCCAGGAAAATTTCGGATCGCTTAAAGGAAAACGACTGGCTTATGTGGGAGATGCCAGGAATAATATGGGCAACGCTCTAATGATCGGTTGTGCCAAACTGGGAATGCATTTTGTGGCGGTGGCCCCTGAATCCCTGTTCCCGGAAGAAGCACTGGTGTCTGAAATGAAAGCACTTTGCAAAACAACCGGGGGAACCATTACCCTGACTGCCGATATTAAAGCCGGAGTTAAAGGTGCTGATGCCATCTATACTGATGTCTGGGTATCCATGGGTGAAGAAGATCAGATGGCTAAACGGATCAAGCTGTTATCACCATACCAGGTGAACATGGAAATGATTAAGGCGACTGGTAATAATGAGGTGATCTTTCTTCATTGTTTACCAGCCTTCCATGATCAGGAGACATCCGTCGCCCGGGAAGTTAAGGAAAAATTCGGGCTAACTGAAATGGAAGTTACTGATGAGGTCTTCCGCAGTAAGCATTCCAAGGTCTTTGATGAGGCTGAAAATCGGATGCATACGATCAAGGCTGTGATGGTGTCGTCTCTGGTTGGCTAAAATGCCCGATTACGTTGTTGGATCAATTTATTCAAATCCTTGCGTATTATTGATACGCGGCGGGCTTTAATAAATTAATCCGCCGAGTACTCGAGGTTTCGCTCAACCAGAACAGCATAGCCTAAACGGCCCGGATCTTAGTACATGATTCATACCAGGAGATTAACAATAAATGGAGATTAAAGATATTAGAAAATTGCAAAATGGCTCCGATGTTCGGGGGGTGGCACTTGAAGGGATTGCCGGCGAAGCCGTTAATTTCACCCAGGACATGGCCATGAAAATAGCCTTTTCGTTTGCCACCTGGCTGGAAAAAAAATCAGGCAAAGCACCGCTGACCTTTGCGGTCGGAAGAGACAGCCGGCTGTCCGGAACCCACCTGGCGCAGGCCGTGGCTTTGGGTCTGGTCAGCAAGGGCAACAAGGTCTATCAATGCGGGATTGCCACCACCCCGGCGATGTTTATGACGACCATCGATCCGGTTATCGAGGCCGATGGGGCGATAATGGTAACCGCCAGTCATTTGCCTTTTAACCGAAATGGACTTAAGTTTTTCACCCGCGATGGCGGCCTTGACAAAGCCGATATCAGCGAGATTCTGGCACTGGCCGAAACGATTGAAACATCCTTCACGCCCGGCGGACAGGCACAGGACTATGATTTTTTACCGTCCTATTCTAAAAATATTGTCGCGTTTATCCGCGAAAAAACAAAAACGGAGCAACCGCTTGCCGGAGCCCGGATTGTGGTTGATGCCGGTAACGGAGCCGGCGGATTTTTTGTTGACCAGGTGTTAAAACCGCTGGGTGCCGATACCAGCGGCAGCCAGTATCTGGAGCCCGACGGCCATTTCCCCAACCACGTGCCCAACCCGGAAGATGCCGTGGCCATTGCCCATATCTCCAAGGCGGTATTGGACAACCAGGCCGATCTGGGGATCATCTTTGATACCGATGTGGATCGGGCGGCGATTATTGATGAAAAAGGGAATGCTATTAACCGCAATGGCTTTATTGCTTTTATTGCCAGTCTGCTTTTAGCGGATTATCCGGGGTCAACCATCGTTACGGATTCGATTACCTCCACCGGGTTAACAGAGTATATTGAGAGTCTTGGCGGGAAACATCATCGTTTTAAACGCGGTTATAAAAATGTCATCAACGAAGCGATCCGGTTAAATGAAGAAGGTATCGAAACCCATTTAGCCATGGAAACCAGCGGCCACGGCGCTATTAAAGAAAACTATTTTCTCGACGATGGCGCTTATCTGGTCACCATGGCGCTGATTAAGTTTGCCGAACTCCACCAGGCTGGCAAACCGATTAGCTCGTTTCTGGCAGGACTGAAAGAGCCGGTCGAAGCCGAAGAGATACGCTATAAAATAGCCACTGAGAATTTTAAAGATTATGGACAAAAGGTGCTGGCCGATTTTGAAAGATTTGCCGCCAGCCAACCCGGTTGGACCGTGGTAGCGCCTAATTATGAAGGGGTCCGGGTAAGCTGTGATGGAACGGCCGGTAACGGCTGGTGTCTACTGCGAATGTCTCTTCACGATCCGATTATGCCCCTTAATATCGAATCCGATACGGTCGGGGGCTGTGTGATCATTGAGACGGTTTTGAAAGAATACCTGCAAAAATTTGAAGCCTTAGTTTAATAAAAAAATAGCACTAAAAAACAGGATGGGTTTAACATCCTGTTTTTTTGTTTTAATCCGTTAATGTTAGGAATCGCTGGAGCTGAGGTATTTTGACGATCGGAAACAATCGGATTAACGATTGCCGCGGATCGATCACGGTTTAAACGACCGGGTATTCATAGATGTATTGGTGTAAAATATTGTCGTAAATATTGCCACCGGGGAAAACATCATACATGAAGATGGTAGTCTTTTGACCGTCAATTTCATCGTAGCCATAATACCTATAGCAGCTCTGCTCGAATTTTCCTTGAAACTCGATGATTTCGGGAACATCGGCTTCAGATGCGATTAGATAGTCATCAAGATACTGCCTAGCTTCGTCTTCAGTGGCCAGATAGCAGATCGTTTCATCACCTTCGGCTTGATATAAGTAGAATTGTTTAAAATCATTAAATAGACTTCCTTTAGGAGAGACAATGTAAGGTTGTTCCTGAATAGGACTATTAACAGCAGTTAATTTAAATCCTTTGTTACAATACCCTGTATATTTATATTCTTCATCTACACGCATCCCTAATTGAGCCAGCAATTGTTTTAAATAGGTAATCGCCTCATGCGGGCTTTGAATCAATTTTTTATAAAACGGTTCATCTTGATCCACTGTGCCACTGGGGGCACTTGAACCGGCCGGCAGGATCTGAATTTTGATGCCTTCAAGGCGATAGCCAAATCCTTCGGTGCCGGCACTTTCGCCGTTTTTAGTCCAGGCAAGCCAACCCATATTCTGAGCATGAACCTGATACCAGATATCAAATTGATCAGCAGTATCGCCAGTCAGTTTAATTTGAATGGCTTCTAACCGTAAGCTTTCGCCGGTGGTTCCGCTTGTTTCGCCGTTCTTTTTCCAGTTGGTGTTATCGCCTTGATCTTCCCAACCATAATTCTGGATATGGGTTTGATAAGCGACGTCAAGATTTGCGACCTGATTTTCAAGTTCGATTTGTATGCCTTCTAACCGTAAGTTTTCGCCGGTTGTCCCACTGAGAACGCCATCGGAAACAAATTCTTGCCAGCCTTTATTTTCAACGTGGGTCCGATAGCGGACATTGGGAGTCGTTTCAGCCCACACAGTTGTCGGAACCATCCCGACACTCAACAATAAGGCTAACATCCCGACAAAACATTTGCGAATACTTTTTTTCATTTTTTTCTCGCTTTCTTATTAGTCTTATATAAAGTATACGCTTACAGTTCAACACATTCAAGATAATTTATATTTTCTCAATTACAGAGGATATAGTCCTTTTTGATTTTAATATTGATCCGCGGCTTTTTTCAAAGGCTGTTCGGATCCCAGCAACTGAAACCCCCTGTTGTGAAAAGGCCTTGACCAGCGAAATGCCCCGGACATATTCAATCACCGCGCCGACCATTTCCTCCTGGGAGCTGGCGTGGACCGTTGAATTGCGTTTGCTGCGCTGCCCCATCCAGATCAGTGCGAGGTCGGAAAGGGCAATACCGGACAGGGCAATCAGCCCAATCGGCAGGCTGTAAAAGCTCAACGCCAGGATAAAGACCAGAACCATCAGATACCCTACTAGAAAGGCCATCATCGGCAATAAAGAAAGATAGCATTTCAGTGACACCGCCATCATCCAGAGGGTAAATTTTCTTAATATCGCCATCATCCAGGTGGAGAACGTGGGTGCAAGCCGCCAGAATCAGTTCGGGATCATGGGTGATAACAAACTGAGTTTTCCCCAGATCCGAAAGTTGCTGGATATTAGTTGCCACCTGCTGCATATGTTTTAAATCCAAACCGCTGGTGGGTTCATCAAAAAGGATAAAGGGACGGCAGGAAGCGACAGCACAGGCAATCGCAACCCGTTGCTTTTGTCCGCCTGAAAGAGACATCGGGTGCAGGTCTTTGAGCTCAGACAGATCAAGGCTCTCCAGGATTTTTAGGGCTTCGGCTTCGTTTTCTTCGTTCATGGAAATCAGCAGCTCATCCAGAACACTTTCGGAAAACAGCTGATGGTTGACATCCTGCATCACCATAAAGCAGTTTTTTAGACGATCCCGAGACTTTAGATCACAGCCGCTGATGTTAAGGGTACCGGAACACTTATTTTCGAGTCCGCATAGGCATCGGGCAAAGGTGGTTTTCCCGCAGCCGTTTTCGCCAATTACTGCAATAACAGCACCCTTGGGCAGACAGGCGTTGGCAATTTTCAGGCATGGATCACAATGGCGATAGGCATAATTAAAATCACAGATCGAAAAAGTGCTCTTAAAAGCGGGACGAACAGCCAAGGGTGTCCCATACAATGATTTAAGCTTTAGAATCCGCAGCCCCATCCGCTCCAGTTCGGCTTTGGGCAAAAGTGAAAAGGACGTGCCGGGATAGATTTTGATAATCCGCCCCTTATCCATCAAAACAACGCGATCGGCCAGCTCCTGCAAATAGTGAAGTCGGTGTTCAGCGATGACGATGGTTTTCCCCTGGGATTTCCATAGCGCAATTAAGGATTGGAGTTCCCGGGTAGCTTTCGCGTCCAGATTGGAAGAGGGTTCATCAAGTACGATTATTTCAGGCTCCAGGGCCGCCACCGAGCCACAGGCGATCTTTTGTTTCTGACCACCGGACAAGGCAAAAATACTCCGCTCCAGCAACATATCAAGACATAAATCCCGGGAAACATCGTCAATTCGGCGACCGATTTCATCAGCTGCTAAGCCCATATTTTCACAGCCAAAAGCCAACTCACTGGTAGTATCGACATTAAAAAACTGACTTCGGGGATTTTGAAAAACGGAACCAACCAGCTCAGCAGTATCATAGAGGGGAATTTGTGAAACATTCTTGCCGTTTACTAAAACCTCGCCGGAAAGCTGGCCGCTGTAAAAGTGGGGAATCAGACCGTTGATCAAACGGGTCAAGGTGGTTTTGCCACAACCGGAGCCGCCACACAGTAAAATGACTTCCCCCCGATTGATGGTTAAATTAAGATCATGAAGGCAACCACCGCCCTCGCTGTTTTCATAGGTGAAATTGATTTGGCTTAATTGGATCATGGTAATCTCCTTTATAAAAGAATCCAGGCAAAAAACAAAGTCAGGGTTACGGCAATTAAAATCCAGTCGATGAGACCAAACCCGACCCGGCAGATATTGGTTCGTTTAATCGGCTTCCCCAGTCCCCGGGTCAGGGCAGCGGCAGACAGTTCTTCACCAATTTTTACGGTGCACATCAGTACGGGAACAACCCGGTACTCCAACATGGCACCAATATTTTTGCCGTCAAAACGAATTCCCCGCATCCGCATGGCGTCAGAAATGGCGGCATTTTCTTCAGCCACAGTGGGAAAAAAGCGAAGCATCACCGAAAAAGGAATAATGATCTGGGGCGGTAGATGCATGCGTTCCATGGCCGCTACGAATTCGCTGATCTTGGTGGTGGTAACCAGATAATAGCCCATCACTAATGGTGGAATCAACCGGGACAGCAGGCCGGAACCAATGACCAAAACGAGATTTAAAAGCCCCTGGGTCTGAGTGACCAGAAAGATCTCAGCACTCATGGCCAGGGCAATAAAAATAAAATAAAAAATAGCTGGCCGATACTGACGCTCAGCAAGGAGTAGAAACAGCGGAAACAACGCTAAAAGTGGCCGTATGACAGCGGATAAGCCGCTGTAGCCACCGCCGATGAGGACAATATTGACAACCAGAAGCATCAGAATTTTTGTTCTGGGGTCCAGCCAGAAATGACTGCGTCGCTCATTGGCAAAGGTTGATGGATTCATCAGGCAATACCGGCCCGTTTAAAATGTTTTTTCAGGATCGCTTTGCCCAGATAGGCCCCAGCTAATGCGCCCAGGGCGATGAACACGATCATCAGAAAGAAAACCCAGGTTGGGGTAATGGCCATCAGCGTATCAGTGTAGTAATCCCCATAACCTTCGCGAATGGTTACAAAATAACTGTCCCGCATAAAAAATATCGGAATGAATAGAGCGATTAACCACTCACTAAAAACCACGTAACCGATGCGGATCTTCCCCCAATCGGTAAAATTGCCGGATTTGAGTATCACATCGGCGATTAGTGAGAAAGCCACCCCAAAGGGAACACCAATCCAGGGATGGCCGGTGAGCATCATCAGCAGACTTAGGATAGTACCCATAATGGTGACCATCCCGAATTTATTAACTCGGGTCAGAAAAAGCATAAAGGGTATCCCGGCAACCATCGGGCAAAGAAAGGGGATCGCCAGCATTAAAACGGGAATATAACCGACCATACCGGTGACAAAGAAAACTACAAAATAAATTGCTGTAAAAATACCGACATTAATTAAATCCTTGGCTTGCAGTTTGTTGTTCATAAAAACCTCCTGAAGTAAAGCACATAATAGTTAGACAAAGCTAACTGAATCTGCCAAAATAAACCGCCTGCTGGCGGTTATTTAAATAGATTCAATGAAAGCATAGCAATTTATCATGATTATTTCCACTCTGATTCGTTAATAAGGCTCCAAAAAGACAAAAATTTCAATGGCAGATAAGAGTTATTAAATTTTTTGATGTCAATTAAATGAAAAGCTTGTGATTCTTCTTAGAAAAGTGTTATACTTATATAACAATAATGGAGGGACTGAAATGGGGTTTCTATTTGAGAATTTAAAACACTATCATAGCAATATAAAAATAGTAGCGATAAACGAACACTGTACCGTTTATGAATTTTTTGCAGAAAACGGAAAGGGAACCATGACAAGCTATGAGGTCTTTCCGGGAATTGAGCTGACCTATAATGACTTTAAGATGGGGGAGTGTTTTGACAATCGGTATCCCAAAAAAAATGTCATGGAAATCAATCATTGTAATCAGGGACGTTTTGAAACGGAATTGCAGGATGGATCCTTTGTTTATTTGAAAGAGGGAGATTTTTCCGTCAATATGTTAGGAAGGCGGACAAAAAATTCCAGTTTTCCGCTGGAGCATTATTACGGCATTTCGGTGGTGATTGATTTAGAAGCGGCCAAAACACTTTCGAATCATTTGATGGAGGATATCGAAATCGATCTTTATGCGTTGCGGGAGCGGCTCTGTTTCGGGGATCATTGTTTTATTATGCGGGCTACGACAGCGATTAATCATATTTTTTCGGAGCTTTACACCGTTCCGAATGAAATTAAACGGGGGTATTTTAAATTAAAAATTTTGGAGCTGTTTTTGTTTCTTAGCACCGTTGATGTCAGTCAGAATTTTGAGGTGCCGCAATATTTAAGTCGTGTTCAGGTGGAGTGTGTTAAACAGATCAAGCACTATCTGGTTAGTCATCTGGATCAGCAATTTACCTTAAATGAGCTTTCGCGCCAATTTGGTATTTCATTAACGGCCATGAAAACCTGTTTTAAAGGGGTCTATGGCACAACCATTTTTTCTTTTGTCCGGGGCTATCGCATGCAGATTGCCGCCCAGATGCTCTTAGAAGGAAAAGAAAATGTCACTGAAATTGCCGGGCGAGTGGGTTACAGTAATGCCAGCAAATTCGCTGCCGCCTTTAAAAAGGAGTTGGCCGTATCACCAATGCAATATAAAAAAAATTGTCTAATTGGAGTCGGAAGCATCCGGTTGGAGTAGAGAAGGGGAGATAGAATGCATATAATCAGCCTTGTTAGGAATTCCTAACAAGGCTGTACTTTTTGGAAAAAGAAAGGATAAACGTATGCACACAGAAAAAAAGAAGTTTATTTTAAAAAGGTTTACTCCCTATATGGGAAGAAAGAAAGTGCTTTTGCCCGTATCGCTGATCTTGTCAGGCTTATCAGCGGTGCTTAATATTGTACCTTTTGTGTTTGTCTGGTTCATTACCCGGGAGCTGTTGTTAAATCCGCAGATGACCCAGCTGAGCAATATCGATTTTTATGCCTGGCTGGCATTGGGGTGCGCCATATTGGGCGTGGTTATTTATTTTTTGTCGTTGTTAAGCTCTCATCTGGCGGCTTTTCATGTCGAAATCGGAATGCAGAAGCTGGGTATGGAAAGAATTATGGCCATGCCGCTGGGCTTTTTTGATCAGCATTCCAGTGGGAAAATCAGAAAGATTGTCAATGATGGTGCCGCCACAACCCACGGCTTTTTAGCCCATCAATTGCCGGACATTGCTGGCAGCGTGGTTTCTCCTATTGTACTGATCGTACTGATTTTTACGGTCGACTGGCGGATGGGTTTGGCTTCGATGATTCCGATTATAATTGGTTTTATCACTATGAGCTTTATGATGAGCGATAAGGGCAAGGAATTTCAGAAGCGCTATTATGATGCCCTGGAAGAAATGAGCTCGGAGTCGGTGGAATACATTCGCGGCATTCCGGTAGTGAAAACCTTTGGTCAAAGCATTTTTTCGTTTAAGCGGTTTTATGACAGTATTGTTAAATATAAAGAGATGGTAGCGGCCTACACCCGACTCTGGCAAAAACCGATGTCGTTTTATACCGTGGTGATGCAGTCGGCCGTTTTTTTTCTGATCCCGATGGCAATTTTGCTCATTGGCAGAGGGGATAGCCTGCCGATGGTGTTGGCAGATTTTATTTTTTATTTATTGCTCACGCCGATATTTTCGATGCTGCTAATGAAATCCATGCACTTTCAGCAAAACACCATGATTGCCGAACAGGCCATCGATCGGTTTGATCACCTGATTCAATATCCGGCAATGGCGGAGGCAAAAAAAACCGAACGCATCGAAGAATACAGTCTGGAATTTAAAGACGTGGTGTTTTCCTATCAAGGGGCCGATAAAAAAGCCATTGATAAAATCAGTTTTAAATTAAAACCAGGAGAAACCATGGCTTTAGTTGGGGCCTCTGGTGGCGGAAAAACCACGATTGCCCGGCTGGCAGCCCGGTTTTGGGATGTCGATGCGGGGGAAGTGCTAGTCGGCGGAATTAATGTCAAAGCGATTCCCAAAAACGAACTAATGGATAAGATTGCTCTGGTTTTCCAGAACACCAAGCTTTTTAAGACCACATTAAAAGAAAACATTGTCTTCGGGAAAGAAGGCGTTAGTGCCGAAACAATTAACCGCGCCATTGATTTATCGCAGTCGCGGGAAATCATTGATCACCTTCCCGGGGGTATGAATACCGTGATCGGGGCAAAAGGGACCTACCTTTCCGGCGGTGAGCAACAACGGATTGCGATTGCCCGGGCCATGGTCAAGGATGCGCCAATTGTGCTGCTCGATGAAGCCACTGCCTTTGCCGATCCGGAAAATGAGCATTTAATCCAGAAAGCCCTTAAAGCCCTGAGCAAGGGAAAAACAACACTGATGATCGCTCACCGCCTGACCAGCGTTCAAAATGTGGATCGGATTCTAGTGATTGACAATGGTCGAATCGTCGAGCAGGGCAGTCATCAGGACTTGCTGGAGCGAGGCGGTTGTTACCGAAGAATGTGGGATGAATATCAACAAACCGTGGCGTGGAAAATTGACGCCCGCAGTGCAAACAATGGAGGTCAAGATGATCAAATACTTTCAAAATAAATATGCCATGTCGGAAAAAGGGGCTAGCGATCTTTTTAAGGCCATAATCTGGACAATTGTTATGGAATTTTCCTTTATGGCACCGGTGGTTCTTGGCTTTATCTTTTTAGATGAATACATGCAGGTGCTGTTATCACCAGCGACTTCACCGCAAAACAGTTTAATGTATTATGTGATCATGGCGGTGGTATTTTTCCTGGTGATGTTTGCGATCGCTTATTTTCAGTATCGCTCAGCCTACACCAAGATCTATGAGGAAAGTGCCAAAAGCCGGATCAATCTGGCCGAAACCTTACGGAAGTTGCCGCTGGCTTTTTTTGGGAAAAAGGACATTGCCGATTTAAGTTCAACCATCATGGAAGATGCAACCCAGATTGAAACCCTTTTTTCCCATGCGGTTCCCCAGATTTATGCCTCTGTGATCACAATTATGGTGATGGGGATCATGATGTTTTTCTATAATTGGCAGTTATCCCTGGCGGTTTTCTGGGTTGTGCCGGTGGCGGCGCTGGTTTTTTATCTGTCCAGAAAGTACCAGAGTACGGTGCACACCGAGCTTTATCAGAGCAAAAGAGTGATTTCAGACAAGATGCAGGAAGGGCTCGATTCCGCTCAGGAAATAAAATCCTACAATCAGGAAGCTACTTTTTCAAAAGAACTGGGTGGATTGCTTGATCAACTTGAAAATGACATGATTAAAAGCGAGCTGCTAACCGGGGCGGCCATTAATCTTTCCTATGTGTTGCTTAAATTGGGGCTTCCCAGTGTGATGTTATACGGGGCCGCGCTTTTGGCTCAAGGTACGATTAACGTTTTTGCTTATCTGGCCTTTATGGTCATTACCGCCCGCATTTATAACCCGATTATGGAAGTGATGAATAACCTGGCCCTGCTTTTATATTTAAATGTCCGTATCGACCGGATGAAGGAGATGGCCCAGATGCCCAAGCAGGAAGGAATCACCGCATTTAATCCGCAACACTATCATGTCGAGTTTAAGAATGTGGGTTTTTCTTACCAGGATGATATAGAAACCTTGAAAGATATCAGTTTTACTGCCCGCCAGGGAGAAGTCACCGCTCTGGTGGGACCCTCCGGCGGCGGAAAAAGCACCATTGCCAAGCTGGCGGCACGCTTCTGGGATATTGAAAAAGGGGCCATTACCCTGGGTGGCAATGATATTTCCCAGGTTGATCCGGAGGCCCTGCTTAATCATTATTCGATCGTTTTTCAGGATGTTACCCTGTTTAATTCCAGTGTTCTGGAGAACATTCGCCTGGGAAAAAAAGATGCCTCTGATGTGGAAGTTTTTAAAGCAGCCCAACTGGCCCAATGCGACGAGTTTGTCAAGCAACTGCCTCAGGGTTATGATACCCGGATCGGGGAAAATGGCGAAAAACTGTCCGGCGGCGAACGCCAGCGGATCTCGATTGCCCGGGCGATTTTAAAAGATGCACCGATTATTCTGCTCGATGAGGCAACCGCGTCCCTGGACGCTGAAAATGAAAGCAAGATTCAAAGTGCCCTGGGCGAGCTGGTAAAAAACAAGACCGTGCTGATTATTGCCCATCGTATGCGAACTGTTTTAGGGGCCGATAAAATTGTGGTCATCAAGGATGGCATGATTGCCGAAACTGGAAGTCCTCAGGTACTTAAAGAGAAAAAGGGCATCTTTGCAACCATGCTGACGGCCCAATATGAGCGATAGTTTTATAAAAGAATCGATATCCATTGATTTAAATAGTTTATATAGGGGCGATTTGTGATCACCCCTACCGGGCACAACTGTTAATTTGTCAAATACTTTAGATTAGTTTATGACGAAAAAGCGCTGCATTTTAAAATGCAGCGCTTTTTCTAACGACTAGTTTGTATCAGAGAAGGGTGTTTCGGCAGCAATGGTTTTGACCCCCAAAATAAAGTAAAGCAGATGGCAGATCCAGACAATAACCAAAATAACCCGTCCAATGACGGTGCCACCCATTAGGATAAAACCCAGTAGCATGGTGAGTGTTACCATTGAAACAACACGTATTTTAGCTTTCTTTGTCATGCCCTGGCCTTTAACCAGGGTTTTTAGATTATTCTGGTATAGCTTTGTTTGAATGAACCAGTTATGAAGACATTCGGAACTTTGGGTAAAGCAAAAGGCGGACAGTAGTAAAAAGGGCGTGGTCGGCAAAATTGGCAGGATGGCACCGATAGCCCCAAGTGCCAGACTGATAAACCCCAGAATCAGATAGAATCCTTTTTTAATTTTCATTGATGTGCCTCCAAATTTAAAAATGATCAGCTCATTCTTCCATTTTCCATGGAAAAAATGGTTTCGGCAATCTTCAAGGTTGATTGCCGATGAGAAACAAGAACAATGGTTTTACCAGCACCCTCTTTTTTAAGCGATTGCAGGATGATGGCCTCATTGAGGCTATCCAGGTTACTGGTGGGTTCATCCAGTAGAAATAATGGAGCATCATGAAGAAAGATGCGGGCCAGTCCGAGGCGTTGTCGTTCGCCACCGGAAAGGGTTTCGCCCAGCTCCCCAACCGGGGTTTGATAGCCTTGAGGGAGGGACAGGATGAAATCATGAATCGATGCTTTTTTACAGGCTGCTTCAATTTCTGACGGTGTCGCATCTTGTTTGGCAATCCTTAAGTTATTTGCAATGGTTTCCTGGAACAGATGGGTTTCCTGGGTCATGAAACCTTCCAGATCCCGCAGATTTGAGGTATTGATAGTATTGATGTTCGTATTTGAAATTTTAACGGAGCCACTGTCAACTTCCCAGAAACGCATGAGGAGGCGAAGCAGGGTTGATTTGCCACTGCCACTTTTGCCGGTAATGCCAATAACTTTATTTGGTGGAAGCTCAAGATCGACCGAATTGAGAATAGCGGTATCAGTGTAGTAGGAAAAGCTGGCCGCTTCAATTTTCACCTCTGAAAAGGAGACCGCGGGTTGACCAGCGATTTCATTTGTCTCGGGTGCCTCTTCAAGCAGATCAAGGATGCGGTTGCCGGCAGCAAAGGTATTTTGCAGACCAGAACCCAGATTGGCAAGAGAAATTACCGGCCCAAAGGAGCTGCTTAAGGCCAGAAAGGCAATCAGCAGTCCATCAAAACCAATGGTTCCGCTTAGATACAACTGGGAAGCAAGCAACAGCATGGCAAAATCGGAGATCAGAATCAACAGGCTGGAGACTGATAAGGTTCGTCCGGAAAGTTGCTTCATCCGTTTTTCCTGGGATGAGAGCAGCGCACCCTGGCGGTCCATTTCCTTTAATCTTTCAGCACTGTTGTGGTACTGAATGGTTTCACTTAAGCCCCGGAGGCTTTCTAGGACATAAGCGCTTAATTGGCCGGCGGCGGTACGATAGGCCCGACCCTCATTTTTGGTGGAAGATGCGACCCAGAGCGGGATTAAAACACCAATAAAAAGGTGGGCCATGACGGTGAGAAGACCCAGTGAAAAGTGGATACTGCTAATAAAAAAACAGATAAAAAGACTGTAGCCCAGAGCGATGAGTACCGGTGAAATGGTATGGGCATAAAAGACTTCAAGGAGTTCCACATCGGCGGTGATCAGACTGATCAGATTACCCTTATCTTTGCCCTCCAATTTGGCCGGACATAGGCGCCGCAGGGCTTTAAAGACCTGTTCTCTTATTAGGGTCAGCAGTTTAAAAGCAATATAATGGTTGCACAGTTGTTCTCCATAACGGAAAAAGCCGCGTATTCCGGCAAAAAACCCGGCCAGCAATAAAGCCGTTGTAACTGAAATGAAAACGGGAAATTGGAGCAGCGCCGCAATGGCATAGCCACCCATGATGGTGATAAAGCTTGCGATAAGATGACCGGCGATACCCAGGATTACTGCCAACAGCATAAAGAAAAGCAGGGGCTTTACTAAAAAGAGCAGTTTAAAGGCAATTTTAAAATCACTTCGTTTTTTCACTGTTTAGTACACTCCTTTTCCCATTGTTCAAGAGGATGTTGGGTATGCCATAATTTTTTAAAATAGCCATTCTGGTTAATTAATTGTTGATGGGTACCTTGCTCAACGATTTTTCCCTGGGACATCACATAAATAGTATCGGCATTACGGGCATTCATCAGACGATGGGTGATCAGCAGAACGGTTTTACGCTGGGCCAATGATTCGATTTGTCTCATAATCAGGTTTTCACTTTCAACATCGATGCTGGCGGTAGCCTCATCAAAAACGTAAATAGGGCTATCATGGAGCAGAGCTCTAGCCAGGGCCAGGCGCTGGCATTGACCACCAGAAAGATTCGCTGCTTTTTCAAAAAGTAGCGTGTCCAGGCCATTTTCAGTTCTTAAAAAACCGGACAGGCCCACTTCATCCAAGGCTTTCCAGAGTTCGGCCTCTTTTTTATCAGGACTGGCAATCAGTAAGTTTTCCCGCACCGTGCCTTTAAAGAGATAAGCCAGAGGACCAACGAAGGTGATCGCATCCATCAGACAATCACGCTTAATTTGATGAAGTGGGATCCCACCAATTTTTAATTCCCCCGTATAATTTTGCAAACGTCCATTTAAAAGAGCGGCAATGGTCGACTTACCGGCACCACTTTCGCCGACAATAGCCGTAAATCTCCCTCTGGAGATGGTCAAATCAATGTGTTGTAAGGTATCAAGCTGTGTTGAATAGGAAAAACAGAGATTGTTAAAAACAATGGCACTCCAGCGATCAGGAAAATATTTTGTACCCCTTATCGGTTCGGGCAGATCAATCAGGGTGAAAATACGCTCGCTGGCGGCAATGCTATTCATTGCGATATGAAAGTAGCTTCCTAATTGGCGCATGGGAAGAAAAAAATCGGCTGACAGAAGCAGGAACAACAAACAACCGCTCAAGCTGATTTCGCCATTCTTAAAAGATAAAATGGCGAGAATAATCCCCAGTGCGGCACCCCCAAAGGCGATCAGATCCATAACGGTAATCGAAGAAAGCTGCATCCGTAAAACTTTCATGGTAATGATGCGAAAGGCTTCGGAGGATTTATTCATCTCCTGCTGTTTAAAGGAATCGGTCTGATAGATTTTTAAGGTCGTCAAGCCTTGTAAGTTTTCGAGAAAGGTGTTGCCTAAGTTGGTATATTTTTTCCAGTATTGACCCAAAAGCTTTTTGGCAAAGGTTTGAATCAGGGCAATGGAGATCGGGATTAATGGGACACAGAGAAGTAAAATTAGTGCCGATAAAAAACTCACCGAGGACAAGACTAGAAATAAGGTTAGTGGTGCGATCAGGCTGTAGAAAAATTGGGGCAGATAGGAACCAAAATAAGTTTCGAGTTGATCGACTCCTTCAACAGCAGTTTGGACGATTTCGGAAGTTGAAACATGCAAAGAATATCCCGGACCTAGAAGCACGAGTTTTTCATAAATAATTCGTCTTAATCTTGTTTTCACAGATTGCGACGCCCGATAGCTAAAAAGAATCGCTGTTTGTATTGAAAAAAAACGCGTTAGTATCAAGAGTAATGTAACTAAAATGATGGGAATCGGCGGATAAAAGAACAACTGCTTTAAATACAAGGCTTCAAAAGCACTGGCGATGATAAACATGAGTCCGATGTTACAAAGCAAGGCGGTCCATTGAAAAAAAACATTGGTCGTAATCATTTTTTTACTTTCAGGAACGATGTGAATGAGTCGTTTATTGATGAGCATGCTAAAATTCTCCTCATTTTGGGAAACTAGTCGTAATGAAAAAAGTTACATAAAGGTTACATTGTTAGTTAAGTATAATTATTGTAAGTATATCGGTTCATAAAGAAATTGTCAATTAGAACATGACAGATTGAAATAAAGAGGGGGAACGGGGGGAAGAATACTGAGGAAAAATAAAAGCGTGTTGCATGAGCGAACTCATACAACACGACGATTTCAATTTTTATCAATCTCTAATCCGGCCACAAATCCGTCGATCAGATCCATATGCTGAGACATGGCAAAGGCCGCATTAAGGGGTTCTTTAGCTTTTAGGGCATTGAGGATTTTACGGTGCTGCAAATCAATCACCGGGCCGCGTTCCTCATCTGTTAAGATGGCAATTCGAATATCCTTGATCAACGCTTCAATCAGGGTTGCCGACGATAATAAAACGTTATGAATCATCTTGTTTTCCGAGGCCATGGCAATCTCATAGTGGAAGCGCTTGTCCAGTTCTGCCCGAATAGCTTCATCGGTTTCAGTTTCAATGGCATCGCAGAGTTTTTCAAGACTGGCAAAACGTTCAGGGGTCATTTTTTTGGCCGCCAGTTTGGCCGCCTCGGTTTCCAGCGCCCGGCGGAGTTCCTGGACCTCTCTGAGTTGACCATTGCTCAGCCAGAACATAATGGTCAGGGGCTGGGTCAGGGTATCTTCAAAATCCTCAGCAATAAAATTGCCTTCACCCTGCTGACAGACTACCAGACCAATCATCTCCAATGCGCGAATGGCTTCACGGATGGTGGCCCGGGATACGCCTAATTGCTCGGCCCATTGCCGTTCAGAGGGCAGTCGGTCACCGCTTTTCAAATTACCTTTGACAATATTTTCTTTAATTTGCTCGTAAATCTGCAAATATATTTTGGTGTGTGCAATTTCTTTAAACATCTAAACACTTCATTTCATTCAATTTTATAAAAGTCATAATATATTATTATACCATAGCCGGTTTTAAAATTCAAAAGGATAAAAAAACGGAACGTAAAGTTTTTTTGAAAACGTTATTTTAACACTTGACAAGGATTTACGAAACGCATATAATGGCAACAGGTTAGTGGTCTGACCACTAGACCAATGATAGTAGAATTTTATCAAATTTTATCAGAATTTTTGTCAAGCGGTTTATGAATGGGTTTAAGAGGGTTTAACAGGTAACAGCGAAATTTATAATGAGCGATCAGTGTCTTGCTGCCGCTTGCAAAAAAACGGCAGCAAAAAAATTTCGCATGGATAATGATGTGCATAATTAGGCATTTGCAAAACGGAACACAAAGCTCATGAGTCACTTACAAATGTCAATTTAATTTATTTTATGGAGGGTGAGTATGAAAATACTGGTATGTATCAAACAGGTTCCAGGAACGTCCAATGTGGAAGTTGATCCGGAAACAGGGGTCCTGATTCGGGATGGGGTTGAATCAAAGCTGAACCCCTATGATTTATATGGCTTGGAAACGGCATTTCGTTTAAAAGAAGAATTAGGCGGTACGATTACGACCTTGTCAATGGGGCCGATGCAAAGTAAAGCGGTGCTTTTTGAATCGTTTTACATGGGCGCCGATGAGGGATGTTTATTATCAGACCGAAAATTCGGTGGTGCCGATGTAGTAGCGACCAGCTATACCTTAGCTCAGGGTGCTAAAAAACTGGGCGATTTTGATCTGATTATCTGTGGCAAGCAGACCACCGATGGTGATACTGCCCAAGTTGGCCCGGAAATGGCCGAATTTCTGGGAGTTCCCCACGTTACTAATGTGATCAAAATTCTAGTTGCCGATGAAAAGGGACTGACCCTGCAAATGAATATGGAAGAATCCCTGGAAATCCAGCGGGTACCATACCCTTGTCTGATCACCGTTGATAAGGATATTTATACCCCGCGATTACCTTCTTATAAACGCAAACTGGAAATCTCCGAAAATCCCGAAATTAAGGTGTTAACGCTAAAAGATATGTACGATAATGACGAAAAAAAATATGGACTCAGCGGCTCTCCTACCCAGGTAGAACGGATCTTCCCACCAGAAAGCAACGTGCAAAAAACAAGCTTTTCCGGTGATGGCAAGGTTCTGGCAGAGGCACTGATGGGAATTTTAACCGAAAAAAAATATTTAGGAAAAAATAGTTAGGATAGAAAGGAAAAAATCATGGCAGGAATTAAAATAATCAAAGAAAATGTCGATCGCGAAACCTTTGAGGCACTGGCAGAAATTTGTCCCTTTGATGCCTTCTCATATGAAAACGCTAAATTAGAAGTTACCGCCGCTTGTAAGATGTGCAAGATGTGTTTAAAAAACGGACCAGCCGGCGTGCTAGTACTGGAAGAAGATCAAAAAGTTGCCATTGACAAAAGCCTGTACCGCGGTATTACCGTCTATGTGGATCACATTGAAGGCAAGATTCATCCGGTTACTTTTGAGTTGATTGGTAAAGCTCGGGAATTGGCAGCAGTTATCGGGCATCCAGTGTACGCCCTATTTATGGGCACTAATATTGAAGAAAAAGCCAATGAACTATTAAATTACGGGGTCGATAAGGTGTTTGTTTATGACCAACCGGAGCTCAAAGATTTTGTTATTGAACCTTATGCTAATGTATTGGAAGACTTTATTGAAAAAGTTAAACCATCTTCTATCTTAGTCGGTGCCACTAACGTGGGACGGTCATTAGCGCCACGCGTGGCGGCCCGCTACTGGACTGGCCTCACCGCCGACTGTACCATTTTAGAAATGAAAGAGAATACCGATCTGGTTCAGATCCGGCCAGCCTTTGGTGGTAATATCATGGCCCAGATTGTTACTGAAAACACCAGACCGCAGTTCTGTACCGTTCGTTATAAAGTCTTTACTGCGCCAGAATTAGTCAAAGAACCATGGGGAAGTATTGAAGTGATGGAAATAGGAAAAGACAAACTGATCTCAGCCATCGAAGTACTGGAAGTAATTAAAAAAGAAAAGGGTGTCGACCTGTCTGAAGCAGAAACCATTGTGGCCGTTGGTCGGGGTGTGAAATGTGAAAAAGATCTGGAGATGATCCGTGAGTTTGCACAAAAAATCGGCGCTACCGTGGCCTGCACCCGTCCCGGAATCGAATCCGGATGGTTTGATGCCAGGTTGCAGATTGGCCTCAGTGGGCGAACCGTTAAACCCAAACTGATCATCGCCCTGGGTATTTCTGGTGCCGTTCAGTTTGCTGCCGGGATGCAGAATTCGGAATATATCATTGCTATAAATAACGATCCTAAGGCACCAATCTTTAACATTGCCCATTGTGGCATGGTGGGGGATTTATATGAGGTCCTGCCAGAACTTCTAAAAATGATTGACGAACCCGAAAGCATGGAAGCAGGGAAAACCCTGGCAATGCCTGAAGCCATAGAAACACCAGAAAGGATGGTTATCTAAAATGAATTATAAAAAAGTAGAAGCAGCGCATATTGCTTTTTTAAAGGATCTGATTCCCGCCGAACGGATCTTTGTGGGTGATGAAATCGGCGAAGATTTTAGCCATGATGAGCTGGGCAGCATCCATTCCTATCCGGAGGTGCTAATCAAGGTAACCTCCACCGAAGAAGTATCAAAAATCATGAAATATTCCTATGAAAATAATATTCCCGTGGTGGTCCGGGGCTCCGGCACCGGGCTGGTCGGGGCATGTGTACCGCTGTTTGGCGGGATTATGCTTGAAACCACGCTAATGAACAATATTCTCGAGCTGGATACCGAAAACCTGACCGTGACGGTTGAACCCGGGGTATTGCTAATGGAACTGTCCAAATTTGTAGAAGAAAGTGATCTCTTTTATCCTCCCGATCCCGGTGAAAAATCCGCCACCATTGCTGGCAATATCAGCACCAACGCCGGTGGTATGCGGGCCGTGAAATACGGCGTTACCCGGGATTATGTAAGAGGCCTGACGGTCGTACTGTCTAACGGTGAGATCATCGAATTAGGAGGAAAAATTGTTAAAAACAGCTCGGGTTACAGCTTAAAAGACTTGGTAGTCGGCTCCGAAGGAACCCTTTGTGTGATCACCAAAGCGATCCTTAAATTGTTGCCCCTGCCCAAGATGACCTTAAGCCTGCTGATTCCCTTTGATAATATCAGCGACGCCGCCGGGATTGTCCCCAAGATTATCAAATCCAAGGCAATACCCACCGCGATTGAATTTATGGAACGCCAAACGATTCTTTTTGCCGAAGATTTCCTGGGGAAAAAATTTCCGGATTCCAGCAGTAATGCTTATATTTTACTAACCTTTGATGGTAACACCAAGGAACAGGTCGAAGCCGAATATGAAGTAGTCGCTAACCTCTGTTTGTCTGAAGGGGCCAAAGATGTTTATATTGTCGATACGGCTGAACGTAAAGAATCAGTCTGGTCGGCACGGGGCGCCTTCCTCGAAGCCATTAAGGCATCCACCACCGAAATGGATGAGTGCGACGTAGTCGTACCCCGAAACCGGATTGCCGAGTTTATTGAATTTACCCATGATCTGGCTCGGGAAATGGATGTTCGGATCCCCAGCTTTGGTCATGCCGGTGATGGCAACCTGCATATCTATGTATGCCGGGACAAGCTGGGTCAAAAAGAATGGGAAGCTACACTCGAAGAAGCGATGGATCGGATGTACGCCAAGGCCCTGACGTTTAGCGGACTGGTTTCTGGTGAACACGGCATCGGCTATGCCAAACGAAAATATCTGCTTAATGATTTCGGAACTGAACATCTGGCCTTGATGGCCGGGATCAAGCAAACCTTTGATCCCAAGAATCTGCTGAATCCTAAAAAAGTCTGTCAGATGTAGGTGAATCATGGATAACTTGTTACTATTCTTTGTTGCACTGATCCCGGTGGCCTGGCTAATTGTTTCCCTGGGGGTCTTAAAGATCCCCGGGCAAAAGGCCTGTCCCATTGCTCTGGCAATTACCGTTGTTTTAAGTATTCTTGTCTGGCAGATGCCAGTCATCGACAGTCTCACTGGCGCCCTTGAAGGGGCCGCCATGGCCCTCTGGCCAATCTTTCTGGTCATAGTCGCTGCTGTTTTTACCTATAACCTGGTGACCCATACCGGTGGTATGGAAACGATTAAAAAAATGATGAGCTCGGTTTCTACAGACCAGCGGATTCTGGTATTAATTCTGGCCTGGGGTTTTGGTGGTTTCTTAGAAGCGATTGCCGGATTTGGCACCGCCGTCGCCATTCCCGCCAGCATTCTAGCGGCCCTGGGTTTTAACCCCGTGTTCGCCGCCATTATTTGTCTGATTGCCAATACGACTCCCACTGCCTTTGGCGCCATCGGTTTGCCGGTGAGCACCCTGGCATCAGTTACGGGGCTTAATGTAAACGATTTGTCTTTTACCATCGCGATCCAGCTTTTTGTTATGATTGTGGTTATCCCTTTTATCCTGGTTATGATTACCGGGAAAAGCGTGAAAGCTTTAAAAGGTGTTTTCTTTATTACCCTAATGGCCGGATTATCTTTTGGTTTACCGCAGATCTTTGTGGCCAAGTACTTAGGCGCTGAATTGCCGGCGATTGTCGGATCGGTAATCTGCATGGGTGTGATGATTTTGATGGCTAAGGTCTTTTATAAGGATACCGCGGCTAAAGATGCAGAAAAAATCCCCGTAAAAACGGCCGTCATGGCCTGGCTGCCATTTATTCTGGTATTTGCCATTATCATTCTCTGCTCATCCCTGTTCCCGATGATTAACGGGTTGTTAAAACAAGTCAGTACGACGGTTCAGATCTATACCGGAGCCCACGGCAAGCCGATGACCTTCTACTGGCTGGCCACCCCGGGAACCTTGATTATTATCGCCACCTATTTGGGCGGACTGATTCAAGGTGTTAAATTCGGAGAGATCAGTACGATTCTAGGAAAAACGGTTAAACAAATGTTTAAATCGGCGATTACCATCATGTCAATTGTGGCCCTGGCCAAGGTGATGGGTTACAGTGGTATGATCGGGGTTATTGCCCAGATTCTAGTACTGGTTACCGGCGATTTTTATCCCCTGATTGCCCCACTCATCGGTGCCCTGGGAACCTTTGTTACTGGTAGCGATACCTCAGCCAATGTGCTTTTCGGTGGGCTTCAGGTCGAGGCCGCCAACGCCATTGGCATGAGTCCTTACTGGTTGGCCGCGGCGAATACCGCTGGTGCCACCGCGGGTAAGATGATCTCGCCTCAGAGTATTGCTGTCGCGACTGCGGCTACCGGCATCATCGGCAGCGAAGGAAAGATTCTTCAGGCAACCCTGAAGGTCTGTGCCATCTACGTTTTAATCATCGGACTGGTGGTTTATTTTGGTGCCCCACTAATTGAAGGGTTACTAAGCACCTTTGGGTAAAGGTAAGAAACTTAATAAAGATCGTTAGTATAAGTTGTCTTTATTGACAAACTTGGAAGTTGAGGCACTAGGGGGAGTAACCCTCTCTAGTGTCTTTCGCCTAATCAGAAAGGATAAGACCATGGAAATTGGAATACCATATGGAAAAGCAAAACAGATTGTAAAGCTGGATAAGACCTGTCTCAACGATATTCTCGTATCCAAAATTGAAGATTATCATCCTGAACAATCCCAAACCGAGCTGGTGGCAGCGGCGATTCAAAATCCCGTTGATTCGCAAAAGCTATGCCAGTTGTCGATTGACAAAAAAAAGGTTGTCATTATTGCCAGTGACCATACCCGGCCGGTACCCAGTAAAATTATTATGCCGCTGATGCTTAGTGAAATTCGTAAAGGAAATCCCGAGGCCGAGATTACCATTTTGATTGCCACCGGGTTTCATCGGCTGACCACTCGTGAAGAACTGGTGGGTAAATTTGGCGAGATGATCGTTGATACAGAGAAGATTGTGGTCCATGATTCAGGCGATGAAAGCAGCCTGGTAAAAATTGGCACGCTGCCTTCCGGTGGCGAGCTGATTATCAACAAGTTGGCCGCCGAAGCCGATCTGCTGGTTTCTGAAGGTTTTATTGAACCTCATTTTTTTGCCGGCTTTTCGGGCGGACGAAAAAGCGTGCTGCCGGGAATTGCCAGTCGAGTCAGTGTGTTGGCCAATCATTGCGGCGAATTTATTGCCCATCCCAAAGCCCGCACCGGCGTCATTGAGGGAAACCCCCTCCATATTGATATGCTCTACGCCGCCAGAACGGCCAAGCTGGCCTTTGTCGTCAATGTGGTGATCAATTCTGAAAAAGAAGTGATTCATGCCGTAGCTGGGGATTGTGATGTCGCCCATATCAAGGGCCGGGAGTTTCTGGAAAAGCTCTGCAAGGTTCAGGCCACCCCCAGCGATATTGTCATCACCAGCAACGGTGGTTATCCTCTGGATCAGAACATCTATCAGGCGGTAAAAGGCATGACTGCTGCCGAAGCCGCTGTCAAGCAAGACGGGGTGATCATCATGTTGGCTAAGTCCAACGATGGCCATGGCGGAGAAGCTTTCTTTAACACCTTTAGAGATGAGAAAGACCTTAAGAAGATGCTTAATGGCTTTGTCAATACCCCCCGAGACGAAACCATCCCCGATCAGTGGGAGGCTCAGATTCTGGCGCGGATTTTATTAAAAGCCAAGGTGATTTATATCTCAGCAGCACCGGAAACAATGATTAAAGCGTTTCAAATGACTCCGGCTAAGGATGTCAATGAGGCTTTGGCGCTGGCCAGAGATTACCTAAAAAATGAAGAAGCAACAGTTACAGTGATCCCGGATGGGGTGGCGGTTATTGTGGAATAACGAAAAGCAATCTAAGAAAACAATAATAAAAAAAAGATGACATTTTGGTGTCATCTTTTTTAGGGTTTTAGCTGGATATGCTAATTAATGCACTATCTTGCTACAGAATGCCAGGGCCTTATAAATTGGATTGGCATACAGCTATCGATTATGATCAATGTTTATGAGTTGAAAGATGAACAATTGTAGGTCTCGGAGAAATGGCCGCGGATCTTGTTGGTGCTGTAGATGATTTGCAAAAGCTGTATAATAGTTTTGAGCATGAGAACAACTTTAAGAGCATATCCTGTTGGGTGTGCTTTTAGCTTTTATCATGGGAAATAATAAAGTGAATAGACGTAAGCAGCGTGGCGAAAAAAGTGATTTCTGCTAGCCAATTAAGTAGTTGAGGCGTATAATTATAAAATAGTGTCAAAGCTGACGGAAAGTAGTGCGAGCATTGCAAAAAAAGGAGAAAACAATGAGTAAATTCGCTGTCATTGATACAGAGACGACTTGGGGTGATGCTGTTATGTCGGTTGGGATTGTTATCGCCGATACTGTAACCTTTGAGTTGGTCGACAAACGATATTACATCCTCACGCCGTTTAAAGATCACGGCGGGATGTACACATACGCACTGTATGCCAACGGCATCAAACCTGACCTTGAGTGTTCACGGGAAAAGGCAATGGCCGAATTGCGGTATTTTCTTTCAGATCATCAAGCCACGGCGATGTTTGCTTACAATGCCACGTTTGACTATCGTCATCTGCCAGAATTAAAACATCTTGCCTGGTATGACATTATGAAGGTGGCGGCATATCGACAACACAATCCCAGCATTCCTGATTGTGCCGAATGCTATGGCACCGGCAGATTGAAGCGCGGCTACGGCGTGGAGAGCGTATACCGAATGTTAAGTGCGAAGTCAGAATACTGCGAGTTACACAACGCTTTAACGGATGCGATCGACGAGTTGACGATTATGAAGTTGCTTAACCATGAAATGAGCAAGTACGCCTTGGCGAGGATATAAACAAGCAAGAAAACACTCAAACCAATGAAATACTTGTTATCGAAGGGAGCCATAAATGTCAGGACTACCAGTATTTTTGGTGATGACTATCAGAGACGGGACAAAACGCAATGGGCTAAATAGAGACCGAGTGAAAAGAGTAAGGCAATAAAGATATTGACAGTAAAAACGGTGTTTCGTCCGAACCACGCAATTATCAGGAATACTGGGAAAGATCCCAAAACGAGTAAAACAGTCGGCCGATTATTGTGAAAGAGGTTTCCGATGGTGAAAGAATTTTTCATAATAAAGTTTACAATTGCGAAGGCTGCAACTAAAGCAATCAGCAACGAAACGATTAAACCAGACGTAATGGAGATGTTAAAATTGAGCGGTTCGCCAACGATGAGATTGTGGATCAAAACAAGGGTTTCGTTTGCCATTATAATATTGATGGCACAAAAAATGGAAAGACTAAGGAAAACAGTGTCAAAAAAATCGATCACTTTTTCCTGGTTGCTTTTTGGAGGAAAACTGGCGATGATCTCATCGCAGAAGGTTTTGTAATCCGTTCCGATGACAGTTTGAATATTTTCGCCTCGTTCCTGTGCGGATAAGACCATTTCGAGTAGATCCTGTCGAATGATTTCCTGATTATATAAAGAGATACTGGCACCACGCAGATAGCAGACAATATCCGTCATGGCGGGTTCGTTTTCGGGATCAAGCAGTTTATCCAAGTCATTGTTAATACGATTCAGTTCGTGTGTGCGTTTATTCATGTTTTTGTCCTCCATTTTGAAAAAGCTGATTAACCGCATTTTCCAGCTCTTTCCAATTTGCAAAAAAAGATGTCAGGGCAATTTCTCCTTCAGAAGAAATTTGAAAATACTTTCGCTTTGGTCCCAGAGAAGATGTCCGGTATTGGGTTGTTACCAGTCCGTTCTTTTCCAGTCTTAACAACAGGGGATAGATCGTTCCTTCAGAAATGTCCTGAAAGCCATATTCTTGGAGGGCTTGAGAAATCTCGTAGCCATAAGTTTCTTGATAACTGATCACTTTGAGAATACAACCCTCTAGGGTACCCTTAAGCATTTGCGATGGGATCATACCGGGTTTCCCCCTTTCGATGCTATTATGCATTACAAGTTACTATCTACATGGTAATACATAATAGCTGGATTGTCAAGAAAGAATACAGTTTGAAAATGAGATGTTCGATAGATAGCGGCTGGAGAGTAGAATTTCTACTCAGCTGTGAAAATATTTATAAAATCATTGGAAAATGAAGTATAATGACAATAGTAAAGTTGTAGCATCAAAGACGGAGGTGTCGTATTAATGGGTTTATTCAATATAGGTAGTCTGGTATTAGGGTTGGTGGCTTGGGTTCTGCCGATTATTAGCCTATTGAAATATAGAAATAAGACTCAAAATAGTTGGTCGATGCGCTCTATTTTGAGTCTTAGTGCTTGTGCGATTGCGATTTATTTTCAGGTGATTTACAATCATTATTTGGTTAAGATTGAGGACTGGTCGGCTTTAATGGATACCGCTGGCGCTGTGAATTTTGTAGCCGGAGTGCTGCTTGTAGTAACGATTTTACTAAATGGGATTACTTTAGTAATGTATACTAAAGATCGAGGTAAAAAAAATTAAATTTGACGGGGTCTGTGAATCCTCTTAAGAATGATAAAGTAATGGTTGCTATAATTTCGGATGGGGTGGCGGTGATTGTGGGGTAGATTAAAAAAAGATGACACTTAAAATGTCATCTTTTTTTAATGCAAAGTAATAGTGATATAGAATCACGAATAAAAATAACAAGTTGAACCTATATCAAAAATGGAGACAGGATTGTGATAATGCAAATATGGGAAGAAGGATTAGGTGTTGAAAATAGAATAACTAAAATTTATCATACTCATTTCATTAGGTCAGGCGTATACTAGCTTTAGATGCAACTGATACAAATGTAAAACTGATTTATTATTTCATTGTTATCGGTTTCAGATGAGCGGAAATTAAATAAGTTTGAAAAGAAAGGAAATTCACATTGGAATTAAGTAAAGCAGTCGCACATAAAAGCGTTGTTTCAGGAGAAATATGTTATCAAATGCTGGAAGATCATTTGTTTAATGTCGCCATCAATGCATCAAAAGATGCCAAACCATATGGTTTAGAAAGCACTTTATTTTTGGTAGGAATACTGCATGATTTGGGAAAAGCACAATCAGCATTTTATGAATACATCACCAAAGATACGCAAGCTCATGTCGTCCATTCTTCAGCAGGTGGAAAAGCTATTTCAGATATTTGTGAAACAATAAAAAACAGTGAATCCACTCGTTATGACCAGATTGATTTATTTAAAGAAATAACTTGCTATACAATCTTTGCTCATCATGGTCTGATGGATGTGATCAACGAAAAGGATGCTGCTGACAATTTTCTTGTTCGTTTAAATTATGCAGTAACAGACAATAACTATGAACGGGAAATACTGCCCTGCCTCCAAGAACTTGAAATGTACTTAATTAAAAGAGGCTACGATTCAATTGAAGAAATTGTCATAAAAAGTTATGTTGAGATTTGTTCGATTATGAATGAGAAGTTTGATGGTCTAGTAAAAAGTGTGGATTCGAAAAAAGAACAGAAAAAAATAAAGATTTTCTATGCGGGCTGTCTAGTGCGATTAATTCTTTCTTTTTTAAAAAATGCGGATATTAATGACTCAATTGCGGTTGAACAACCGGAGTTAATTAAGGAAATTTGTGCCAGAGAATATGAAGTTTTTTTTAATAATGCTCATATAAATATCGAAAAGGTGTATTCAGAATTTGCAAAACACGAGCAATCAGAGCTTTCGAAAATTAGAAGTCAAATATCAGAAGACGCAAAAAATATTTCGACAAAAAACGAAATGGGAATCTTTACCATGGAAGTGCCAACTGGTGGGGGGAAAACCCTGACAACTCTGAGATACGCAATTAATAATGCAAAACAATTTAAGAAAGATCGCATTTTTTATATTACTGCATATTTGTCAGTATTAGAACAGAATGCGGGAGAAATTAAACGGGTAATCAATAATGATGATTTTGTATTGGAACATCATTCTAATATTGTTAAAGACTATGGTGAAGGAAATGAAAACGAGGATGATCAGCCAAAGTTTATGTGGCAACAGTATCTCGAAGACAGCTGGGAGCAGCCAGTCGTATTAACGACTATGGTTCAATTGTTCAACACCTTATTCAAAGGTAAATCAAATAATCTGCGCCGTTTCAATCAATTAAAAAACGCGGTCATTATTTTTGATGAAATTCAAAGTTTGCCAATAAAAGCAGTTTATAATTTTAATTTAATGGCTAATTTTTTAAAAACGGTGATGAACTGTAATATTGTTCTGTGTTCGGCTACTCAGCCGTTATTGGATGACGAAAGTATTGATTATAAAATAAGGTATGGAAATAAGGATAGTGTTGATAAAGATCTCATCAGTTTAAATAAAAAACAAAAACAGCTTTTTGAGAGAGTTGATTTTATAAATAAAACCGGAAAAAATGCGACTGACATTATGAGTACCACTGACTTGCGGTCACTGGTTATGGATTGCGTTGATAAATACGATAATGTGTTAATCGTTCTAAATACAAAAAAAGCGGTTAAGGCTTTATACGAAGACGCGTCAAAAATATTTGATGGGAGACTGGTATATTTATCCACAAACATGTGTGCAATGGTCCTATGTCAAGATTTAGTACAAATTAAAATGAGAATTTACACACAATCATTTTAACCTGCTATTGGCAAATTTTCGTTTTGCATTTTAGTAAAGAGTTTTTCAAAATTATCCGGCGACATATAATTGCAATGACTATGGATACGCGTTGTATTATAAAAGGTTTCCAGATACTCAAAGATCAGCCGGTAAGCATGGTTATAATCAAAGATTTTAAAGCGATTGAGCCATTCACGTTTAATGATGGCATGAAAAGATTCAATGCAGGCATTATCCCAGGGATAGGCCTTTTTGGAATAACTTCGCTGCATTTTTGCCGTTGCTTTCTGATATTCTTTTGAAACATACTGACTGCCGCGGTCACTGTGAATAATCAGGGGCGCATCAATTTTTCGGCGGCTTTTAGCTTTATTGACGGTGTCGATTACACAGGAAACTTTCATCGTTTTTGACAGTGTCCAGGCAATGATTTTTCGAGAGTACAAATCCATGATACTGGTTAGATAAAAAAATCCGTCCATTGTCCAAATATAAGTGATATCGCTGCACCAAACAGCATTAGGGCGTTCAGGATTAAATTGTTCGTCAAGAATATTTCTGAGTTTTTTACTGAAGTCAGAATCTTTAGTCGTGATTGTATAGGGTTTGATCCACTGGGCCTTGATTCCCATTTCTTTCATGTATTTACCAACAGTCCGCTCGGCGATTATTTCACCGCTCTGTTTCAGCTTTTTAGCGATTTTCGGAGCGCCATAGTTTTGCTTTGAATCATTATAAATGGTCCTAATTTTGGATTTGATGACTTCCTGCCGTTTTTGGGTATTCGATGGTTTTCTGTTGACCCACGAACGATACCCGGTTCGTGATACACCCAATTTTTGCAGCATTCCGGAGACGGAAACCGGGCGCTTCTCTTGTCGAGCTGCTTCCGCCTTTTTGGTAACCTCAACATAAATTGTTTCGGTTATTTTCCCAGAATGCCGATAGCCTTTTTTAAGACATCCAATGCATCTTGAGTATCACGTAACTCCCGTTTTAATCGGGCAATTTCTTTACTTTCATCGGATGCATAATTGCCCGAGCCACGACTTTCAATATTACCGGTGTTTTGAAGTTCCCTGCTCCATTTCCCCAGTGTGCTGCAACCAATGCCGAGATTTTCAGCGCAGCCACGCATACCGAGTTCCTTGTGTTCTTCATAGTACCGGACTGCATCCAGTTTGAATTGTTTATCATGTTGTTTAGCCATAATGAGATCCTCCTTCAGTACAATTATTTTATCGTACCATGTTTTTATTAATTTTGGATTTTCTCATTTCGACTTGTACTATTTTTATTCTAGCACCACAAGTCACCGATTAGAGGTAATCAGAGACTTGAAACTATCATTGAAGAGAGGCGAAAAAATTATTTGTATCAGCACTCAGTTGATCGAAGCCGGTGTCGACATCGATTTTAATACAGTAATCCGCTCGCTGGCTGGAATCGATTCGATCATACAAGCGGCTGGCCGATGCAATCGGGAAAATCGATTGGAAAAGGGCTTGGTATATCTAATCAATTACGCTGAAGAGAATCTGAAAATGTTGCAGGACATCAAGGCTACTGTTGATTCGTGCCAGGGAGCGTTGCGCACTTATAGAAAAAAACATGGTGAAGGAGATCTAAACATGGACATTCTTCAACAGATCTATTACCAAAAATATTATGATGATAAAAACACCGCTATGGTTTATGCTGTCGGTAAAGATGGAACTAATATTCTCGAATGGTTAAGTGATAATAAATTATCTGCAAATGAATATCGTGCCAATTCTGGAAAGCCATTTCAAAGACAGTTGCGGCAGGCATTTAAGAGTGCCGCAAATGCTTTTAATTTAATCGACAACCAAACCCAGGGAATTATCGTTCCTTATAAAAATGAAGCTTTGCTGACCAAATTAAACGAAGCCAATCAAAATTCCGATTATCGGACAATAAAAAAAACATTGCGCCAGTTACAAAGTTATACTGTCAATGTCTATAATCTGGATGAGTTTAAAAATGCTTGTTCAATATACCAGAATTATGATGGCGAAGCAATTGCGTTTATATTGGATGAAGCAAATTATGATAGGACAATTGGAGTCGTGCTGGAAGGGAATTACCCGGCAGAAAATTTTGTGATTTAAAGGAGGTGGTATCTTGGAAAGAAAATTTCAATCCAAACCATTTTATTATAAACTAAATGGCGAGTATGCATTGTTTACAGATCCGATGAGTAAAGGAGGGGGTGAAAAGTTTACCTACCAAGTTCCTACATACCAGGCTTTAAAAGGTATTACAGAATGCATTTATTGGAAACCAACTTTGATCTGGTATATTGATGAGGTAAAAGTTATGGAAACAATTCAAACCGAAACCAAAGGCATTAGAAGTTTAAAATCAGATGGGAATGATCTAAACTATTATACTTATCTTAAAAATGTCGAGTATCTGGTGAAGGTGTATTTTGAGTGGAACGAAAACAGAATCGATTTAAAGTCTGATCGACAAGAAGTAAAGCATCAGGAAATTATGTTGCGTAGCATCAATAAAGGTGGTCGCCGGGATATTTTTATCGGCACTCGGGAATGTATGGGTTATGTCGAGAGAATTAATGAAGAAATTTACAATTCATTAGAATCCGGTTACAACGGCAGGTATTTGTCTTTTGGAATGATGTTTCATTCTTTTGTTTATCCAGATGAAGGGCATAATGATAACACATATAATCATTTAAGTTCAAACTTTTCAAACACCGTGATGAAAGATGGGATCATCAGGTTTTGTCGACCTGATGAATGCGAAATTACGCATCAATTGCATCAGCAGGAGATGAAAGTTTTTGGAGAACATGAAATGACGATGGTCGATGAGGAATATGACTGGGGGGATAAAAAATGAGTCTTTTGAATCGATTGTATGAAACATATAATCGGTGTTTGGAAAATGAGCTAGTGGATAATTGCAAAGGAATTGATTCTGAAACGGTTCTACTACCACTTTTTCATACCAATAAGCGATCAAATGGAAATGATATTATCGAGATTACCATAAATGAAGACTCGGAATTTATTGATGCTCAGTATCTTCCGAAAGATAGTTGGATTATTTTTCCAATTACAGAAGATTCGCTTACTAGATCATCAGGACCTGCACCACATCCATTATGTGACTCATTCAAATATCTTTCAAAGCTAGATGAAAAAAATCATCAGGATTACTTAGGCGTTTTAGAAGGCTGGTATGAATACAGCATAAACAACAATCCCTGTCGGGAATTATTGATTATCAGAAACTATATGAATAAATCCTCTGTAATGGGAAATATAATGAGTTCAATTTATCATGGAAAGAATCCAGTATTGGAAAAATACAAACTAACCTATTACGAAGAAAAAAATGGTAAAGAAGATAAAATAGTAGTCGATCTTGAGAAAACATTTATCACTTTTAAACTAGAACTCGAAAAAACTATTACAGTAACAAAATGTGTAAAATTGCACCAGAATTATGAAGCCTATCAAAGAGAAATGTTAAAAAACAAAGAACAGTCAATTTGTGATATCTCCAATAAGCTTCAATATTGTACATCTAAACACCGTAGCTTACTAGGTACTTCAAAAATGATTGGTACCAGTAATAATAAATGGACTTATTACGGACGATTTAAAGATGGCAATGAAGTGATTTGTATTGGGTATGAAACTTCTCAAAAAATTCATAATATGTTAAAGTACCTGATGGATAATCCAAAGACGAATCGATTTATTGGCGAAAATTCATATTTAATCAATTGGTTCTCTGACGATATCGGCAATGAAGAAAACCTGAATATCCTTGACGAATATGATATCAATACATCGACAAAAATAGCAAGCAATTTTATATTAGGCGAGAGTAATCAGCTTTGTGAAAATAATCAATACTATGTGCTGATATTAGACAAAATAAGTAATGGTAGAATCTCAGTCAAATATTTCAGGGAACTAAGCAAATCTGATTTATATGAAAGGGTTACATACTGGTATCAAACCATGAGTTGGAGTGCCTACAGTTATGAAGTAAAAGGCTTCATTGAAAAAGCATTTCCTTTATACCGGCTGACAGAGCTCACTTATGGGACAGAAAATAGTGGAAAAATGATATGTAATAGTAAGTTGAAAAAATCGACGATCGAACGTTTACTTCCTTGTATCATTGATCAGAAGCCCTTCCCAAGAGATATTAAAAGAAAAATGGTTGAAAATGCGAGTCATAGAATGTCTTATAAAAATAATTGGAATAATATTTTGTCGGCAGCCTGTGCACTTATAAAAAAATGCAACGCAGACTATGGCAATCCGAACCACGAGGAGGTTAGTATAATGCTTGATAAGCAAAATTTAGATCGGAGTTATCTGTATGGTCGTCTTTTAGCGGTAGCGGAAAAAGTTGAAAGAGATACTTATGGAGATAATGAAAGTCGCTTAACGAATGCTGAAAGGTTATGGTCTGTTTTTACTCGCAGACCAGCAACGACGTGGATGCTCCTGGAAGAAAAGCTCATGCCATATTATGGTAAGCTTTCCAAAACAAAAAAAGGTGGGTATTACAAAAAACTGGTAAGTGAGATCATTAATGAGTTGGAACCTATGGCAGATAACAATAAAAAACTAAACGAAAATTTCGTGTTGGGTTATTATCACCAAAGGAAAGATTTTTATACTAAAAAAGAAATTCAAACAAATGAGGAGGAATGTACTGATGAGCTTATTAAGCAAAAAAATTGATTTTATGGTTGTTTTAGAAGTCAAGGGTGCTAACCCGAACGGTGATCCACTAAATGGAAATATGCCCAGAGAAGATTATAACGGATACGGAGAAATTAGCGATGTATGCATTAAAAGAAAAATCCGAAACAGACTCCAGGATAATGGAAAAGAAATTTTTGTAAAATCAAATGATCGCAGTGATGATGGATTCTTGTCTTTACAAAAACGATACGAAAATGTATTTGGTACAGGCAAAGAAGAAAAGAAATTTACAGATAAAGGCATATCAAAAATGGCTTGCGAAAAATGGATGGATGTCAGAAGTTTCGGACAAGTTATGACATTTAACAGCCGTTCCATAGGAATACGAGGTCCTGTATCCATCAGTTTGGCAAAAAGTATCGACCCTATTGATATTCGTTCGATACAAATTACACGTAGCACAAACGGTCAAGAAACAGATGGCAAAAAAGCTTCAGATACCATGGGAACAAAGCATTTTGTCGAATATGGTGTCTATATTATCAAAGGAAGCATCAATACTTTTTTTGCAGAGAAAACAGGTTTTAGCGATGGCGACGCTGAAGATATCAAGGAAGCTTTGCGAACGTTGTTTGTCAATGATGTGTCTTCGGCGCGCCCTGATGGAAGTATGGTAGTAAAAAATATATACTGGGTTACACATAAAAGTAAAACAGGAGATGTTTCCAGTTCAAAAATTCATGACTTGATTGAGTTCTCTCTCAAAGATGGTATTGATATTCCGCATAAATTTGATGATTATATGATTGGTCTAAATGAAAAAACTATGAAAGAATATCGGGAGAAGGGAGTCAATGCAGAAATTATCGAAGGAATATAACGAAGAAGACTATTTGATGCTTTCAGGAATCCAACATTTTTATTTTTGCAAACGTCAATGGTGTTTGATTCATATTGAAAATATATGGGCGGATAACCAGGCAACAAAGGAAGGTGAATATCTCCATGAAAAAGTTGATAATCCACTTCTTAATGAAACTAGAAAAGATGTGTTTTATTCTAGAGGAATACCGGTCGTTTCAAAAACATTGGGTTTTTCTGGAATATTAGATATGGTTGAGTTTCATAAAAGTTCGACTGGTATCCCTGTTAAAGGGCGTGAAGGCCTTTGGGAACCGATCATTATTGAATACAAAAGAGGTAAAGAGAAAAAAGACCAGCGTGATATTGTTCAACTTGTGGCCGAAGTGATTTGTTTAGAAGAGGGTTTGGGTTGTGAAATTAAGTATTCTTATTTATTCTATGATAAAATTAAAAAGAGACAGAAGGTTGAGATTACGCTAAAACTGAGAGATTTAGTTTATGAGTTATCGGAATCTATGCATCAATTTTTTGAAAAACATGAGACGTCTCAAGCGGAGAACTACAAAAGTTGCTCACGATGTTCCTTATACGACCTTTGTTTGCCGCGAATGACAAAGAAAAAAGTCAATGTAAAAAATTATATAAAGAACCGTATAGAAGAAGAGGAATAGTGATGAGAAAATTGTTGAATACGCTTTATATTACTGACGAATTATGTTATCTTTCAAAAGATGGTGAAAATATCGTAATCAAAAAAGATGATAAGGAAATTAAACGCTTACCTATCCATATTCTAGAAGGAATTATTTGCTTCAATTATAATGGGGTTAGTCCGGGAACAATGCGTTTATGCAATGAAAACAATATTTCGATCACTTTTTTAACACCTACGGGTCGATTATGCGGACGATTTACTGGAAAAACAAACGGTAATGTGTATTTAAGAAGAACGCAATATCGCTATGCGGATAATGAAGATATTTCACTTGAATTAGCCAAACAGTTTATTGCCGGTAAAATGATAAACTCGAGAAAAGTGTTAAAACGAGTTATTCGCGACCATGGAGAAAAAGTGGATGTTAATAAAATTAATTCAGTTTGTGAGGATTTGCTCAGTAAAATAAAAAGCATTGAGACAATTCAAAACAAAGATACCTTAAGAGGAATCGAGGGAGAAGGGGCCCGAAAGTATTTTAGCTGCTTCGACGAAATGATACTCCAACAAAAAGAAGATTTCTATTTTAATGGACGAAACAAACGTCCGCCCATGGATAATGTTAATGCTTTATTATCTTATTTGTATAGTATACTAACTTATGAAATTCAATCAGCCTTGGAATCTGTTGGTCTAGACAGCTATGTTGGTTTTTTTCATACCGATCGTCCGGGTAGAGCCAGCCTGGCTTTGGATGTGATCGAAGAATTGAGAAGTTACATGGTAGATCGCTTTGTAATTACAATGATTAATAAAAAGCAGGTTGCCAAGGGGAATTTTATTAAGAAAGAAAATGGAAGTGTTATTATGGACGATGATGGGCGGAAAATTATTTTGACTGCGTGGCAAGATAGAAAAAGAGAAGAAATAACCCATCCCTTTTTGAAGGAAAAGATTATGATTGGCTTAATACCATATGCTCAGGCGCAATTACTGGCAAGATATATTAGAGGTGATCTCGACGAGTACCCACCATTTTTAATTTAAGTATGGTGAAATTATTATGATGATTTTGATCACTTATGATGTAAGTACGGTAACTGGAGATGGGAAAAAGCGTCTGAGACAAGTTTCAAAGGTTTGTGTTAATTATGGACAACGTGTTCAAAACTCTGTTTTCGAATGTAATATTGAGCCTGCTATGTACGTGGAGATAAAACATCAACTATCTCAAATTATTGATCATGAACGGGATAGTTTGCGATTTTATCGATTAGGTAAGAACTGGCAGGGGAGAGTAGAAATGATAGGAAAAAATAATACTTATGATCCTGAAAAAGATGTGTTTATTCTATGAATTATTGCTTGATAGGAGGAGATATTATGGAATAAATGCGAGTCGGAATCTAACAGCGAAAACTAGTCGATTTTACAAGATGAAGAAGTAGTAAAAATGTTATAAATACCTTTTAAATTAAAAAAAGTAGCACAATAGTAGATTTTTATGAACATCGCATAAAAATAGTTTAATTTCGCATTTTAAATGCAGTCGCTCCTCTCGCAGGAGCGTGGATTGAAATAAAAGGAACGCCATATTTTTCTGATAATTCCCAGGTCGCTCCTCTCGCAGGAGCGTGGATTGAAATCTTGGTAGGATTTTAGTTGATGACTACGAATGGGGTCGCTCCTCTCGCAGGAGCGTGGATTGAAATAACATTAGACCCGATCCCGCTACCTGAAGGAATGATTGTCGCTCCTCTCGCAGGAGCGTGGATTGAAATCCAGAATTTGATGAAGTACACATTTCTTGCATTTGTCGCTCCTCTCGCAGGAGCGTGGATTGAAATCCCAAATACTTAATAGCTACATCTTCAAAACCAGGTCGCTCCTCTCGCAGGAGCGTGGATTGAAATTTATTTAAATAATCTACTACTGCGTTTATGTTGTCGCTCCTCTCGCAGGAGCGTGGATTGAAATTTTGGTCATCATTTTGTCTATTAGCGGGAATTCGGTCGCTCCTCTCGCAGGAGCGTGGATTGAAATAAGTTAGAATTAAATTAATTGTGATCGATAATTGTCGCTCCTCTCGCAGGAGCGTGGATTGAAATCACGCTCGTTCTTGCCAAAGATCTCACGATACTGTCGCTCCTCTCGCAGGAGCGTGGATTGAAATATCCAGCATCTTGTTTGATTTGTCCATGATAATTGTCGCTCCTCTCGCAGGAGCGTGGATTGAAATCAGATAATCGGTGCTGCCGGTTCTGATTCAACCTGGTCGCTCCTCTCGCAGGAGCGTGGATTGAAATTAGAATTTCAATTGTTTCATTTAATTCTTTTATTGTCGCTCCTCTCGCAGGAGCGTGGATTGAAATTCCGATGCCATCAATAATATCTAAATCTTCCGGCGTCGCTCCTCTCGCAGGAGCGTGGATTGAAATTCGTTTTCGTCTAAAAATGCCTTGCTGGCCGCGTGTCGCTCCTCTCGCAGGAGCGTGGATTGAAATACATTGTGATCATGGTAAAAAGTTTCTATGAAAGTCGCTCCTCTCGCAGGAGCGTGGATTGAAATTTTAGCTTTTAACATTGTTAGCATCCAGGCTTGACGTCGCTCCTCTCGCAGGAGCGTGGATTGAAATTTTGTCGGTTGGATCGGAAGTCGCGCTGTTAATATGTCGCTCCTCTCGCAGGAGCGTGGATTGAAATCCTTTGATTTTTATAATATCATTGCCTTTATGGGGTCGCTCCTCTCGCAGGAGCGTGGATTGAAATATCTACCTGTAATTTGTTTACGTGATAATGGGTTGTCGCTCCTCTCGCAGGAGCGTGGATTGAAATGGGTTTTTACCGATTCAGCAAGGCGGGCCATATCAGTCGCTCCTCTCGCAGGAGCGTGGATTGAAATAATAGATCAAGATGTTCAAGTATTTTCAGTTAATGTCGCTCCTCTCGCAGGAGCGTGGATTGAAATCCTGACTTTTGAAATCATGGATTAATTGAACGTCTACGTCGCTCCTCTCGCAGGAGCGTGGATTGAAATGAGAAATATCTTCATGGCTTCCAGTTTCTGTTTTGTCGCTCCTCTCGCAGGAGCGTGGATTGAAATTTGTAATGTGTAGCAAGCATCGTCTGAATCAACCCGGTCGCTCCTCTCGCAGGAGCGTGGATTGAAATGCCGGTTACTTTTGCGCTCATTGTTCCGGTCATACCGTCGCTCCTCTCGCAGGAGCGTGGATTGAAATCAAAGACAGTTATGGCAACGACCCTTTTCCACCGTCGCTCCTCTCGCAGGAGCGTGGATTGAAATTCCGAAATGTCCAAAAAAAACTGCCCATCAACCCAGTCGCTCCTCTCGCAGGAGCGTGGATTGAAATTGTTTGAGGATGTGGATGTCACGAATGGCGCTCACGTCGCTCCTCTCGCAGGAGCGTGGATTGAAATTGTGATTTAGATCCGCATGAACGGGCGTTGTGGGTCGCTCCTCTCGCAGGAGCGTGGATTGAAATGATACTGAGGCAGCAATTGGAACCAGACCGGACTTGTCGCTCCTCTCGCAGGAGCGTGGATTGAAATTTAAATCTGTGAAGGAAATTATACCAGGCTTATAGTCGCTCCTCTCGCAGGAGCGTGGATTGAAATTACATATGGCTGCGGATAGCCTTAGCGATGGCTGTCGCTCCTCTCGCAGGAGCGTGGATTGAAATCCGAAAGATACTCCGATCCGAAATTATCCCCCAGGTCGCTCCTCTCGCAGGAGCGTGGATTGAAATCCAAATGCTTGGGGGTTGAATGATTTAGCATCAAAGTCGCTCCTCTCGCAGGAGCGTGGATTGAAATAGTTTGATCTGTTTGATTTCTTCCTGGTACTTCGCGTCGCTCCTCTCGCAGGAGCGTGGATTGAAATAATATCCCGCAGATACCAAATAGTACCAGGGGTAGTCGCTCCTCTCGCAGGAGCGTGGATTGAAATATTATTCGTCTGGTTAAACGTCTCTTTGGGTACGGGTCGCTCCTCTCGCAGGAGCGTGGATTGAAATGATAAGTACGGATAATGGGAAAGAACGTTGATTGTCGCTCCTCTCGCAGGAGCGTGGATTGAAATCAAATATGATAGGGGGTGAGGTGTGATGGCAATGGTCGCTCCTCTCGCAGGAGCGTGGATTGAAATCATGATCCGCTGCGGGGACTGTAATGATCATTGGGTCGCTCCTCTCGCAGGAGCGTGGATTGAAATCAGATAATGGAGTAGTCCTGCATCATCCGGGTCACGTCGCTCCTCTCGCAGGAGCGTGGATTGAAATATCAAGGCGGCGCAGCCAGATTTTAAAGGCTGCAGTCGCTCCTCTCGCAGGAGCGTGGATTGAAATGGTGCTATTTTGGCAATGTTTGGCATTACTGCTGGTCGCTCATCTTGTGTACTAGACTTTTGGTTCGATTGGTCTATACAAGTATTACAATCATAGTATTAACGAAAAAAAGCGAACTAACAGAAGAAAATCGAGTCGTTGTTTATCGAAAAAGACGGGCGGATTCTTATAAAAAAAGTGGAAAGTGAAAACATCCCCGAACACATTTATACAGAGTGGTCAAGGTCGGGAAGCTGAAAGCCATCTGGTTAAAAAAGATAGTGTCCTAGTTTTTAGGAACAAGTAAGATTGGTGTTCTCTTAGCCTTATTCCGGCAAAACCAATTCGGGCAGGAAAATCGTTGTTTAATACAAGGAACTTACCATTTGTGATCGTCTGAGTATCCGGTACCGCCCTGATCTGGGCCTGGCCACCAAAGCAGTCAAACGTTGTTTTAGATAAAAAAGACAAAAATGTTCCCTTATTTGCTGGACTATATCTAAAACTTTGGCGACGAGAAACGAATTAAAGCCCTTATGGAGATTTTGATATGAAAACGAACACTCTGTATATAAGACAAGATCAAAATCTGGCAGAGTAGAATATATTGATTCGTTGATTGAATTGTAAGGAAGACATTAGTCAGTAATCAGTTGATATGTCAACAATGAATTTAAAAATCGAAGTCGATAAAAAAAGCAATATGCAATTTATGCACATTGTAAATTAACATGACAAAAAGAGGATTCGATAATCATAGAATAGCAGAATGATTTAAGGGCTTATAAACTCCCCTTGTAGGAATCGACTGGTCCATCTAAAAGTAAAAATGACTTTAATTTTATAGCAAAGACAACAGCGTCTGGATGATTGAAAATTTCTGTTAGTTCCCCATGATCCTTGACTAAATTCGCCTTGATATTTTGGGCTTCAGAATTTGCCAGGGGTTGGAATAATCCTTCAAAAGTAATCGAGATGATCTTTTCTGTAGCGGAAGTGCCGAGTTTCTGACGGGTATCAACCAAGACACTAACCCGGGGATTAGTCAGAAGATTCTGATACTTACGGGATTCCCGGGTGGAAACTAGATAAAGAACACTGAGATCATCCATCAGGAGATAGGTCATCAATGAGCAATAGGGTTTTCCATCTGCTTCAGTACATAAAACACAAAGAGAGTTTTCGTGGAGAATACTTTTTAGTTTTGCTAACATTTTAGCGCCTTTCTTCAGCTCGAAGGAAGTAACAGGTAACCCTTCCTTTTAACTGATTAAACAAATTTCAACTAGTTGATTAAAATGTTTGGGAAACTCAACCTTACATCTTATTATATCAGATATCGGACGCATTTTTCTGTCGAATTCTGTTATTTATAAGGTTAATACAAAAATGCTATTATTTTCTCGTTCACGGTGCACTAGGAGATGGCGGTTTCCAATTTTTATCTGCTTTCTCATGGAGAACAACACCTGATGATTGACGTTGGTGCCCGAAAGCTTGTTTTAACAGTCTGAGGGCAGTTAATCATCCGTTTGGTAATGGTGTCGACTCACAGATTAATTCTTGCCAAAACTGACTGAACTCACGGAAATACAGCTTTTTCATACTATTTTAAAGGTGAGGGAAAGTGAAACACTATATTAACGACTTCAAAAGGGCCACTCAGGATCACACTGAGGAAGAGAAACTAAACCCCGCAAATCAACCCTGAGAATCAACCTTTCGGTTGATTTTCTTTTTTTTGTTTTCCGATAGAATAAAGACAAGAACATGACAGGAAAGGAAAAAAAGAAATGAACGCGATTGTATCCGTAATTAAACTAAAAAAAAGCTATGATCAAAAGCAGGTTGTCAAGGAGATATCATTTGAAGTCCAAAAGGGGGAGATTCTGTGTCTGCTGGGGCCCAATGGGGCCGGGAAAAGCACAATCATCAACATACTATGCGGTATTTTGGGCCATGATGGTGGCGAGATGTGCTACCAGGGGAAAAACATTAGCGGTTGTCTGAACCAATTCAAGCGAAATCTGGGGGTCGTGCCCCAGGATCTGGCTATTTATGAGGATCTCAGTGCCGAGCAGAATGTTCGCTTTTTTGCATCCCTTTATGGCTTAAAAGGTCGTGAGCTTGACGAAAAGGTCACTAAAGCGTTGGATTTTTCGGGTCTGCTGGAAAGCCGAAAAGACAAGGCCAAAACTTTTTCCGGCGGGATGAAACGGCGGCTGAATATTGCCTGTGCCATCGCCCATGAGCCGGAGCTGTTGATCATGGACGAGCCGACAGTAGGAATTGATCCCCAGTCCCGGAATCATATCCTCAGCTCCATCAAAAAGTTGAGTCAGCATGGGATGACCATTCTCTATACTACCCATTATATGGAAGAGGTCGAAGAAATCTCCACCCGAATTCTGATTATGGACAGTGGCACGATCATTGCCGAAGGCACCAAGGAAAGTCTGAAAGAGGATATCTTTGATGAACGGCAGTTTATTATGGAAATTGAAGAAGACCATGACTTGAATGTGGATGAATTCTATAAAATTGAAGGCATCAAGAAAGTCGAAAAACAGGCTCAAACGTTAACCATTACGACCCTGAAGAACATTGAGAACCTGGATAAGATCATTGCGCTGGTGATCACCAGCAAGACAAAAATCCGCAATCTGTTCTGCCGAACCGCCAGTCTGGAAAATGTCTTTCTCCGTTTAACCGGAAAAAGTCTAAGAGATTAGGGGGTAAAAATAATGACTGCGATCAATTTAAGAAACCTTTATTTAATCAGCCGGGAAGATTTCAAAAACCTGTTTAAAAATCCGATGTGGCTTTTTTACAATCTGGCTTTTCCATTTTTACTGATTGTCGTGTTGGGCTTCCTGCAAAAAGACAGCTACGGCGGGGCGGTGAGCGCCTTTGATTACTATGGTATTACCCTGATGATCTATACGGTTATTTCCAGCGGGATGACCTCGGCCAATGCCTTTATGGAAGTGACGATCCGCAAACCCAACATGCGGATTATTTACGCTCCGGGAAATGAACGATTGATCTACCTGTCCAAGATCTTTTCATCATTTTTATTCTGTTTGCTTTGTCATCTTGCGGTTGCGGTATTGACGTTTGCGATTTTTAAGATCCAGGTGGATGCCGTTCCCCAATTGTTAATTCTTTTGGTTTTGACGGAGCTCTTCTCGGTGAGTCTGGGCGTGATGTTTTGCTGTATTTTTAAAACCGAAGCCACAGCCAATCAGATCCTCAGTATTGTTATCAATATCTTTGCCATTCTGGGAGGGCTTTTATTTCCCATGGATGGCTACGGAGCGGTGGTGCGAAGTCTTTCTTATCTGTCACCAGCTAAGTGGTTGGCCAATACCAGTTTTGCGATGATCTATGATCACAATTATGCCTGGTTCTATCCCACGGTAATGGGGCTGGTTGTGGCCACCATTGTCGTTTTCACTATTTGTGCAAAAACATTCAGAAAAGAGGATTGCATATGCTAGCAGTATTTAAAAACAATTGTAACCGACTCTGGGAAGAAAAAATGTATCTGGTGATCTCGTTGATTTTAATGATCGCGGCCATATCAGCCGCGATTCTGCTGACAACCCGCATCGAAACAAAGGGTAATATCGCCCTGGTGGTCCCCAATCAGCAGGTATTATCGGAGCACGAGTCGGCCTTGATGGCGAACCCTTATTTTAATGTGACGGTTCTGGACGTGGCACCGACGACTTCAGCATTGGTGCAAAGTCGCTATGATGCCGTCATTACGATCACAGCAGATGGCACCGATGCGATCACCACCATCAAAAATCCGGCTTTCAAAACGATGGTTGAAACAGCGCTTGCGAACCCGACTGGTTTTGTCCCGGACACCAGTCAGGCCCGACAGACCGGAACCAATATTCTGGGTTTTATGATGATGTTTCTGCTCATTCAGGGAGTGCTCTATGCCCGGTTTTTTGCCGAGGACAAGGAAACGCATCTCATCAGGCGCATTGCCATGTCGCCAATTCCGTTTATTCACTATATCCTCGGGCAGGGGATGTTCATCTTTTTCATGATTGCCGTACCCAGTTTTCTGGTTTTGGGGGCAGCAGCCCTGATCGGGATCGAGATTGGTTTTTCACTGCCACTTTATGCCGGGCTCATTGGCATTCTGGCATTGCTTTCCACGGCCTTTGCGCTATTTCTGAATTCCTTCTTTGATGTCGCCGATACCGCCAACATGTTGGGCTCCGCCATCATCATCCTGACTTCCATCCTGGCCGGTTCTTTTTATTCGCTGTCAAAAGAGGCCACCTTGTTTGACAAATTGCTGCACCTGCTACCACAAAAAGACTTTATCAATTTTGTCAATGCGCTGGAAAAAAGCGACCTCAGTCAGAGCACCTATTACCAACTGGTTTATGTGGTGGTTTTATCGGGAGTCTTTCTGGCCATTGCCATAGTCAACACCCGCAAAGATTATCGTTACCGTTAATCGGTAGCTCTGATGCGGTCTTGACGGCGGGGTTATTAAAAAGTAAAATGATATATAAGTTGAATTAACATTTATGTAGGGGCGATTATTAGCGACCAAGGGGTCAGACCCTCGCCCGCACAGTGCACAATTTCCAGTTCAATTTGCAAAAATCTTTAATCAAACATAGAGCAAGTGATAAATTGCGCGATTATATGGAAAGTAAAAAATGCTTTTGCACTAGCAAGCTAATGACACCATGGAGGTGAAACCCATTGGATTATGCCCAGCCGTTTAGTTCCATCAAACATAAAATGCCGGCACCACGAAAGAATTATCTGATCAGAGCTCAGTTGTTCAGGCAACTCGAACAGTTGTCCGATTACCAGGTGGCCATTGTCAAAGCCGGAGCCGGCTGCGGGAAAACCACCCTGTTGTCAAGCTTTGCTATTGAACGGGAAATTAAAAACCTGAAGTGGGTCACGTTGGATGAACATGCCAATCAGGTCTTTGTGTTCTGGAATTATCTGATTAATGCTCTCAGCGACTTGATGGATGAACAAACCGATTGCCAGAATCTCCTTGACAGCAATATGCAAAAGGAGATGCTTTATCAGATAATCCCATATTTTCTGAGTCGCTTGAAGACCGATGAAGAAATTGTGCTGGTGCTGGATGAGTTTCAAGTCGTGGCGGATCATTTTTTAGTATCTACCATTGACTATTTCATTGAAAATATGCCGGATCAGCTGCATCTGGTGTTGCTGACCCGAGAAATGCCACCCCTTTATCTGGGCCAACTGGCGATTGAGAACAAGCTGTTGTTGATCGAAGAGGACGATATCCGTCTCACTGAAAAAGAAAGTCGAGACTTTCTGGTGGAGACCTTACAACTTAAAAAAGATGAAGATACGATTTCTGCAATGATTCAACTGTCCGAAGGGTGGATCGGCGGCCTGCAATTGCTGGCCATTTCTGAAAAATATGGAAGCTTTCCCACCATCGGGAGTATGAAACTGTCGGATCGGGTTTTAAATGAATATATAACCAAAGAGATTTTTGGTTATTTGTCTGAAGATCAACAACAATTTCTTGTCAAAACCGCGATACTCCGCTATTTCAATGGCAACATCTGTAAACTGTACCTGCCGCAAACCCCATTTATCCCGATGATGGAAGCCATCCTGGGGAAAAATCTTTTTGTTATCAATATTGACGAAGTTGCCGGGATCTACCGTTATCATGCCATTCTGGCGGAATACCTGAAAAGCTTGTTTGAAAAACAGGCGGAGGCCACTAAGTACGAACTCCATCAATTGGCCGCAACTATTTATGAAAATCTCGGGGATCATGAAGAATGCCTCCATCATCTGTTTGAAATCAAAGCCTATGAAAAGATCATGGCTTTGATTCTCAAAATGCCGCAGACCGCCTTGACTTTCTCTTATCTGATGAAGGTGCCGATGGCGGAAATTGGCAAAAATCCGGATTTTGCCTATCAGTATTTTTTCTATTATTATGCCAGTGTGGACGAAGAAGCCTGCAAAGAGATTTACACTTTTATTAAAACAAATCTGAAAACCGAGAAGTCTTTTGCGGCCTTCCGGCGATCCAATCTCTTTTACAGCAGTGAGTGGGATTTCCGGGCCGCTGAAATTTTGTCCCTGGAAGAGATCCGGAAGCTGCCGCTTAATCCGATTACGATTGCTTTTCTGCTGATTAAAGAAGCTTATTTTCTGTATGCCAATTCCCAGTTTCACGAGGCCATTGTCTACCTGGAGGTGGCCGAAGATGTTTATCAGAAAACCGGCAACATCTATATCGGTTTTTTTGTGCGTACGGAAAAGGCACAGATCTATGAAGACCTGGGAGAGTTTAATCGCTGTCAGGAGCTTTATCGGGAAGTTGAAAAAATGATCGGCCAGGTAAAATCCTTGTGATGTTCTTACTATATTGGCATTGCCGGGGTTTATATCCGTCAGTTGGCTCTGGAACAGGCCTTTGAAATGCTGGAAAACACCCGAAAAATGATGGCTAATCTGCCGACCAACATCCTCCGAGCCTATCAGTATACGCTGGCCGAATATTATTATATCATTGGAGAAGATAATAAGACCGAAAAGTTGCTACTGGCAGTCATTGGTCAGGAAGCCTTTGAAAACAGTTATTTTTCAGCCCGCTTATTGCGCTATCCCATCTATCGGGGGCAGCATCCGGAACTGGCCCGAAAGTTTGTCGAAATATATGAAAACTCCAAGGATTTCGTGGAGAACATGGACTGTGAGCTGCTTTATATCAGTATTTTGTTTGAACAGGGGAAGCCGGAACAAGCGTTTTGGTTGGTCGAAAACCTGATCGCTAAAGCCCGAAAAATGCAGAATAAGCTAAAAATTGTGGAGGGAGATTTACTAAAACTGCGACTACTGGTTACGACCAATGGCGATCAGCGGGTTATCCAGAATCTCTTTATTGAGGCGGTCTCCTATGCCACCGAAAACTGCATCGCTAATCCTTTCTGGTTTGAATACCAATCGGTGATGGTTGTTTTTAAGGAAGGGCAGACAGTATTTAAGAACGAGTTCTCTAAAGAAGCTTATAGTTTTATCGTCAGGGTGCTGGCAGCTGATCCCAAGTGCGGCCTTTCAGAAAAAACGAAAGGCCCAGCAAAAAAGCAAATTGACGCATTGACTGAGCGGGAAAAAGAAGTGCTGGCGGAACTGGCAGAGGGTTGTACCAATTTACAGATTGCAGAAAAACTGTGTGTATCACTGGCCACTGTTAAAACACATATCAATAATATTTACGGCAAGCTGGAGGTCAATAACCGGGTGGCGACAGTGAATAAATCAAAAGCGATTTAAAACTATGAATTGATAAAAATTCGTAGTTTTAGAAAGCAGACATCAATAAAGCCCAAATATCAGAGATTAAAAACACCCATTGACTAGTTAGTCATTTTATTGTATAATCGCATCAGCAAGCTCAGGAGGCAAAAATGGATAAACGGGAAAGAATATTAAAAGCCGCATTAAAACTTTTCAACCAATATGGCTTCGATAATACCCCTACGGCACGAATTACCAAAGAGGCAGGAGTCGCCACGGGAACATTGTTTAATTATTTTAAAAGCAAGGAAGAACTGATTAATTTTCTTTATTTAACCTGCAAAGAATCCTTGAACCGACGCTTATCCTATGGGCTTGATCAGGAGACCACCTATCGAAGCAAGCTTAAACGGATTTATATAAATTACATCGGTTGGAGCCTTGATCATACCGATGAGTTCCTGTTTTTTCAGCAGTTCTGCAATGCTTCTTGCATCGGCGAAACTACCCGAAAAGAAGGATTAAGTAAGTTCAATAACATTATAGCGTTGGTTTCTGAAGGGATTGAGCAGGAAATTATTAAAAATGTCAATCTGGAATACATGAGCAATCTGCTGATGGGGATTCTCAATGCGAACAGCTATTATTTTATTAATAATCCCAATTTGGTGGCCGAAGACGAGTTTTTAGAAGCCTCGTTTAATTTTTTGTGGGATAGTATTAAAACGTAATTTTTTTTAAAAATGAATGACTAATCAGTCATTTTTCCTGGTGATTTCAGCATTGTAAAGAGTGAATCAAACAAAAATCACTGAGATTAAGAGAGCAATGATTGGCGACGATCACAATAAAATGATCACAAATAATACGATCACAAATTATTTAATTATAAATAAAATGAATGAAGGAGCTACGAAAATGAAATATCGGATCAACCCTAAAAATGGCGACAAGCTTTCAGCCCTGGGATTTGGCTGTATGCGCTTTGCCAAAGATGAACAAGAAGTGGAAAGGCAGATTATTTATGCCATTGAGCACGGGGTCAATTATTTTGATACCGCTTATATTTATCCCAAAAGCGAAGCAATATTGGGACGGGTGCTGGCAAAGGGCTATCGTGATCGGGTGAAGATTGCAACCAAAATGCCCCCATACTTAGTAAAAAAATATGAAGATTTGGATAAGCTTTTTGAGACCGAACTGGAGCGCTTGCAAACCGATCATATCGATTATTATTTTTTGCATATGCTGACGGATGTTAATATCTGGACACGACTGGTTAATCTGGGCATCCTTAAATGGATTGAGGAAAAGAAACAGGCGGGGCAGATTATTAATATCGGATTTTCATACCACGGCGGCCGGGACGAATTTAAAAAGCTGATCGATATCTACGACTGGGAATTCTGCATGATCCAGTTTAACTTCCTTGACGAAAACAGGCAAGCGGGCAAAGAAGGGCTTAAATATGCGGCGGCTAAAGGACTGCCGGTAATGATTATGGAACCTTTAAGAGGCGGGAAGCTGGTCACTAATCTGCCCAAGGAGGTTTATAAGGTTTGGGACAAGGCTGATGTGAAGCGATCACCGGCGGAGTGGGCCTTTCGCTGGATCTGGAATCACCCGGAAGTCACGGTGGTTTTATCGGGAATGAATTCTCAGGCAATGGTTGAAGAAAATATCAACGTGGCTTCTCAGGCAGAAGCGAACGCCTTTACCGAGGCCGACTTTGATTTGTTTAACCAGGTTACTGACATCTTAAATCAAAAGATTAAAATCCCCTGTACCGGCTGCAATTATTGTATGCCATGTCCCATGGGGGTTGACATCCCGACCTGTTTTTCAACCTATAATGACCGTGAGATTGAAGGAAAAACAGCGGCGCTTAGCAAATATATTATGCAAACCAGTGTAAAAAGCCAGACGAGTAATGCTTCCCGCTGTACGAAATGTGGCAAATGCGAGAGTCATTGCCCCCAGAATATAAAAATCAGAGACGAATTAACGACCGTCACCAAAGCGATGGAAGGTTTTTATTATAAGCCAACCCGATTTTTGATTAAGCGCTTTATGCGACTTTAGACCACCGCCTTACCGAGTAGCTTCCATGGAGGCGGTTGCGATGATATCAATCCCCAGGTCTAAGACATTGGTAATCACGGGTGCACCGCAACAAAGAACTTCTGTTACCACCACCTGATTAATGGCTGCCATGACATCAAAAATATGGTTTTTGGGAATAGCTCGGGCACTTCGCACTGGCAGCACCGGCATTTCGGCAAAGTTTGTCTTCACCGTTGTGCACAAGGTTCGGGTGGGATTAGTCGCTTCGTTAATGGCAAATTCCTGGCCCCGTTTGCATTTCTGACCAGTAACGGTAAATTCAGGCTGATCCCGGGTGATTGTCAAGGTACAGCCATTGGGGCAAAGAAAACAGATCAACTCTTTCATGTTAACTTACCTCCATTTCAAAAGACAGGATTGTGTTTGAAGTAAGGTTGAGCCTGGAAAAGTCAACTTCCAGACGTTCCATTTCCGGCGGACGCAAATGGGAGTAGTTTTTTCTAAAGACTTCTTGTTCATCGACTTTGACAATAACAACACAGTTTTTCAAAATCTGCTGACTGCGGAAATAGACAATGGTTTTTAGATCATCGTTTAGATCCAGTCGTTGCGGCACCAGGTAAGCAAAATTGGCATCTGTCTTCAGGCTGATTTCAGAACGCGGTTTAGGGCGATAGTTGGCCGCGAATGTTCCGGCCAGGTCACCGCTTTCGGAGACAAAGTCGACCAGATCATTAACATGAAGGGCATTGCCGCAGGAAAAGACACCATCAACCGAGGTCATCAGGGCGGCGTTGCAAATGGGCCCCTTGGTGCGCGGGTCCAGCGCAACCCCCAGACTCTCCGCCAACTCATTTTCAGGAATCAGACCAACAGAAAGAATCAGGCTATCGCAGGCAATTTTTTCACGGGTGCCGCTGATTGGTTGCATATTTTCATCGACGGCGCAGACTTCAACAGCGGTCAACCGTTCTTCGCCATAAACCCGGGTAACCGTTTTAGAAAGATGCAGGGGAATATCAAAATCATGGAGGCACTGATAAATGTTTCGGGTTAGTCCCGAAGGCGTCGGTTTGGCTTCGTAAACCCCTAATACGGTGGCGCCTTCCAGGGTCAAACGACGGGCCATAATTAAGCCGATATCGCCGCTGCCCAGGATTACACATTTTTTGGTCGGCATCTGGCCTAAAAGATTAATGTAATGCTGGGCCGTTCCGGCCGTGAATATCCCGGCCGGGCGGGTGCCATGAATGAAGACCTGACGGGCGGTGCGTTCCCGGCAGCCGGTAGCAAGCACCAGAGATCGGGCCGCGATGGTGATCACGCCGGTTTCATTGACCGCCGTTAGCGTAAAGCCATTAGCTGTTTTTTTAATGCGGCTGACAAAGGTAGTGGTCAAAGCTTCGATCCCGGTTTGCTTAAAGGCGTTTATATCGCGGTCGGCATATTCCGGGCCGGTTAATGCTTCAGAAAAGCGAACCAGACCGAAGCCATCATGAATGCATTGTTTAAGAATCCCACCCAGACGGGGTTCACGTTCAATCAGTAGGGTTTGGGCGCCGGCTCGATGGGCGGCTAAAGCGGCAGAAAGACCGGCTGGGCCGCCGCCGATGACGATCACATCAGTCTGTTTCATTGGGGCGCTCCTTTCGCTTGATGATAGAGGATCACAGAATTTTCGCTGCTTTTTTTTACAGCGGATAGCGGGATATTAAAATGATCGGCAATGATGCGAGCGACCAGTGGGCCACAGAAGCCGCCCTGACAACGCCCCATCCCAGGGCGCAGCCGTCGTTTGATGCCGTCTTGCGTCGGTACCGTCAGACTGCTGTTAAGGGCATCGATGATTTCGCCTTTGCTAATCTCTTCGCAGCGACACACAATCATCCCATAGTCGGGGTTTTCACGAATTAAGGCATTTCGCTTTGAATCCTCCAGGGTATTAAGCCGTGGAGGAGCAATCCGAAGCGGATTAAAATCCGGATTCACCACCACCTTCATCGACTGACCAAGCATCTGGATACACCAACCGGCAATCTCCTCAGCGATGGCAGGTGCCGCGGTGACACCGGGGGATTGAATCCCCCCGGCATGAATGATGTTGTCGGTAAAGAGGCCTTTGCGCACGACAAAGTCTTCTTCATAGGTGGCCGCCCGAATCCCGGTAAAGTAGGCGATCACATCACTGGATTTAAGCTCCGTGGCAATTTGCTTTTGCATTTCCAGAATGCTGTTAACCTCGTCACCATGGGTTGCGGTATCTTCCCGGTCGGGGGTTTCAATGGCATTGGGGCCAATTAACATATTGCCATGGATTGAGTGAATCAGTCCAACCCCTTTGGTATGGCTTTTACCGGTAAACCCGTTAATCATCCGCTTAATGGGATTTTTGGGTAAGGCAGAGAGCTGGTGCGGCAGGATCGCAAAGGGGGAGATGCCCATGCTGGACCGAACCATATAGCCGGATTTTTTGTCGGTAATGATATCGGTTCCACGGCGGGGATGGATGGTAAAGGTACGGTCACCGCCCATCTCAGCAATTTCATCGGCATAGACGCCAGCCGCATTGATAACGATCTGCGGATAAAGGCGGCCCTTGTTGGTACCCACATGGATAATCTGACGATTGCTTGTTTCCATACTGGTAACCTGGGTATTCAGACTGATTCGGGCTTTGTTGGCAACGGCATTTTCAGCCAGAGCAATGGTCATTTCATAAGGACTGGTAATACCGCCAGTGGGCATGTACATTCCACCGATCACAAAGTCCGGCAGGTGGGGTTCATGCTGCCGGAGGGCATCCCGTTTTAAATAGGTCACCCCGGAAATCCCCATGGCCCTTGCCTTTAATTTAAGAATCCAGACTAATATACGTTCCCAGTTTTTCACGCAAAGCATGACCTGACCCTTTTGCTCAAAGGGCACCGACAGTTGCTTGGAAAGCGCTGGATAGATCTGGTTTCCGCGAAGATTATAGCGGTGCTTCAGAGATTTTTTAGAAAAATTGACACCTACATGAACAACGCCGCCGTTGGCTCCGGTGGCACCGAGGGCGACATCGGCTTTTCTCTCTACCAGTAATATATCCAGCTGGTAGCGGGATAGTTCCCGGGCGATGGCGCAGCCCACGATTCCGCCACCAATGATCAGCACATCCGGCTTTTCGCCATTTAAACTTTGATCCTGAACTGTGGGAAGCGTTTTATTTTGTTTGAATCCCTTTAGACGGATGTCATTGATAACACCCAAATAGTTTTTTTTATCAACGGCCAGCTGACCAGCCTTGACGACAGTGTTCCAGTCATCAACGACCCCTCTTAGCACAATACAGCCCCGTTCTTCAGAAACTGTGATCCGGGGGGAGAGAGCTCTAATCTGCTTGCAGATTTTATTAAAATGGCGCATTTTTGTGACTCCTTTGCTTAACATGGTTGGTTTTGTGGTAGCGGTCATCTGCTTTGGTAGAGCGCTTCCAGAATTAACCGGGCACTTTTTTCGGCGGCCCGGCACCGTGCATGGGCTTCGTCAGGGGTGGCACCGCAAACCACCATGCCATGATTTTCCATCACACAGGCGCGGTTGTCTTTGATCGCCTTGACAACATTTACCGACAGTTGTTTGGAAGTGGGGAAGGCATATTCGGCCAGTTCCACATCGCCGCCCAGGCATTTGGCCAGTTCCGCGTTGGGGGGCACTATTTTTTGATGGGCGGCGGCAAAAACGCTGCCATAAACGGGATGGGTGTGGATGATACAGTGGACATTCGGATGGCTGGCATAAAGGGCCGCATGAAGGGCCTTTTCACCGGTCGGTTTGAGCTTTCCTTCGTATTTTAAGGTGTTTATTTCAACCTGCACCATGTCATAAGGCGTGAGCGTTAAATAGCCCATCCCGGAGGGTGTGCACAGCAAGTACTGATGATCCAGTCGAATGGAGATATTACCCCAGGTCCCCTGAACCAGGTTTTCCCGGGAAAGCGACTGCCCCAGCTCAACAAGTTGATTTCGCAGGGTCAGCTCATGACTGGATAAGCTCCGGGAAAGATCAGAAGGCGTCTGATGAGGAAGCGATCCTGAAATTTTTGAATAGGAGAGCTCATAGCCCAGATGCATGATCTGCGCCTCAAGCGGTTTTAATGTTTTGGCACCGCCTAACATAATGGCCTGCAAATGAACCTGAGCCGCTTTTTCCATCAATAGGGTAACGATCAAGGCTTCACCAAGATTCTTCCCCACGGCGATAGCGCCCTGCTTGTCGGGATCATTGCTTTTTATCAGGCAGCCGCGATTTTTTTTAAAAACACGGTTTATCTTTTTTACTTCATCAAAGGCACATGTTTTCATCGTCAGACCAATAATTTGCGCCATATCATCCAGAGCAGCAGGAATATCCTGCCCCATTTTGGCCGCCAGTGAACAAAACCGTGAATGGGTTAGAATAACGGCGTTTTTTTTGTGGTCGGCAAGAAAAATTGAGTAAGCCAGCTGATTAGCGGTGCGTAATTCTTCCTGATTGATTAGGCTGAAATGGTGATCGTCGCAATCATGTGAATGAGTAACGGGTACCGTCGCCAAAAAGGCATCATCAGAAAGTCGCAGAGCCAGAAAGGCATTGCCCAGTTCAATGTTAGCTGATTTTAATTGGTTGATACAGGAATTAAGAGCTTCTCGGGCATTCTTTTCATTACTCATTGAGGGCTGCTCTTATTTTCTCTTGCAAGATCAGCACCTCGCTGTCAATGTTCCAAACCCCAAGTCGCACAATTAAAAACGGTAACCGCCAGGGTGCAATTTCTGCATCGGTCATTCCGGTTATTTTTTGATATTCGTTTAGATATCGTTTACAAAGAAGTTTTCGGACCGTTTCCAGAGCCATTGCCACCGCCTTGTTAAGACCAGGAATCATTTCACCTTCGTTTAAGAGATAGAGGGTAGCCGCTACATCTGCCGCCGGGACGCCACGAGCAGCGGTCATCCAGTCGATGATCGTTGCAGACTGACGATCTGACATAGTATTGTCCGGATGATAATCAAGATGCAAGATGGCATTTCCATCAGGGAGTTTCGAAAGCTTTACTAAGATGTTGTCTTTTTCCGTTTCGGTTAAGAAAGAAAGGGGTTGGGAATCGAGGGTGGTGATAACCATCTCATTGTAACTACGGATAATATAAGTTTGGGTATTGTGCAATTGAGTCTGCAATTTTACCATCAGTTTAGGGACTCCAAAAGCAGTGGTGGGATAGGATCCCGCGAGGCTGATTAAGGGTTGGCCACGAACACTTTCAATGATCATCCCGGTTCTGTTTTTTATTTGAATCAACCCATAACATTTTACCTTGGTGACACCTTTTTCATAGGCTTCGATGGTATTTATTTTTTCGTTTTCAATGAGGAATGGATCGACTTCGGGGTTAAAAAGCTTTAGTAACCGGGAGCCTTCCCAGGCATAGATCTCAGAAGATCGGCTGGTGAACAAGGGGGAATCAAGTCGCTCTGGGGGATAGTTGGCAACACGCATAGCTTCGCTCTCCTTTAAGGGATTATAAAACACCTTAAATATCACAAATGTGAATGCTGAAGTGTCTTATTAATTCTCATTATATCTTTCTAGAATAAGGAATGTCAATGAAGGTGGAACAAGAAGCACAAATGTGAATGCTTGACAAATTACAGGTGCGGCGATATTATGGGAACAATGCAACACGAATATTGAATAAGAGAAAGAGGGAACAAATGAAACTAAACGATGATCAGTTGCTCATTTTGCGTATCGCAAAATACTATTATCTTGATGGCTTGAGTCAACAGGAAATAGCGCAAAAAGAAAACATTCACCGTTCTCAAATTTCACGTATCCTTAAACTGGCACGCGAGCTGGGATATGTTAAAATTCGGGTCAGCACCCCGGAAAGCTGTACGGCTGATGGATTAGGCAGCCAGATCCGCGAAATGTTGGGGCTAAAGGATGTTTTCGTAGCACCTTCGTTATCGAAACAGCCGGATCAATCCGAGGCGTTATACTTTTTTGCGGCGCGTCAACTTGAAGAGATCCTGCCGGAGTGTAAAAATATCGGCATTGGCTTAGGCAAAACGCTGTACCATGTGGCGTCTCAACTGACAAAAAAACGGGTGGATAAGCCGCTTAAGTTTTTCTCGGTGGTGGGATCATCCGGCACCAATAATCCCTATTTACAGCCCAGCGTCATTTTGGATAATTTCGCCAGGCAGTTTGGTGGCAGCTGTCATTACAACACCTTTACCATTTGTCAAAAGCGAAGTATGATGTCATCATACGATTTGAAACGCTTTGACGAACTGAAACAGGCTTATGAAAAACTGGATACGGTTGTTTTATCGATTGCCGGCCCGATGAATATTAGTTATCCATATTTTGACGAATTTTCATTGTTTCGAAAAAAGTTTGACATTACTCAGGCTTTATTTAGATCTCACGCCAATCTTTTAGGACATGTCATGTACGAAAACCATGAATCACTCCAATTACCGGAGGATTATTTTATGACAAGCATGGATTTATCAGTACTGGAACAAACCAAGAATGTCATCTGCATTGCCCATGGCAAGGAGAAGCTAGATCCGATTATCAGTGCCGCCAGACAGCATTATATCAAGGTTCTGATCACCGATGAGGCGACGGCCCAAGCGCTCATTCAGAAATTGCATTAAGACTGAGATGATGATATAGTCACATAATGGATTTAAGATAACGAAGGAGAATTGATTATGAAAGTAGCCGTCTATAAAATAAATGCCTTTGCTAAAACAAAAGAAGGTGGCAATGCAGCCGGTGTTGTGAAAAATGCCGAAACGTTATCGGAAAAGGAAATGAGAAAAATTGCTGCAATGCTGGGATTTAGCGAAACCGCTTTTATATTGGGATCAGACGTAGCAGACTTTAAAGTGCGATTTTTTACGCCAAATGAAGAGGTTGATTTATGCGGTCATGCAACGATTGCCACCTTCTATACTATGGCAAGTCTGGGATTGTTAAAACCAGGCAGATATAAACAGGAGACCAAAGCCGGAATCCTGGGCATCGAAATTAAAGAAGATAAAGCTGTTATGATGAATCAGTCGATTCCCGTGTTTTCTGAGATTATTAAGAAAGATGAACTTGCCGATTCGTTGAATATTTTTGCTTCACAAATGCCAGAAGATTTGTCAGCCCAAGTCGTATCAACAGGACTTCGGGATATTATGGTCCCCGTAAAAAGTCTTAAGATTTTAAACGAAATAAAACCGGATATGGGGAAAATTAAGGCAATTAGCCAAAAATACAATGCCGTTGGGTATCATGTTTTTACCTTGGAATCCTTACATGGCGCTTACGCAAGTTGCAGAAACTTTGCTCCGCTTTATGATATTCCAGAAGAATCAGCAACCGGAACCTCAAATGGTGCACTTGGGTGCTACCTGTATCATTATGGAAAAATAAACAACGAGCAGGCATCGAACATTGTGTTTGAGCAAGGATATTCGATGAAAAAACCATCTGAAATACTGGTCTCGTTAACCGTTAAGAATAAGGAAATTCTCGAAGTTAAGGTGGGCGGGAGTGCAAAAAATTTAACTTTATCAGAAGTTGAGATATAAAAACATAACTAAGGGTATCTTTTATTTGTTCATGGCATGTGGAGACGGTTGTATTGATAGCACATAGATAACCCGTAGTTATACGGTTTTTATATACTTAACGCATTCTAAAACACCTGCTTTTATTTCTTCAAGTACACCAAAACCATTACCTAAATCAAGGTTTTCATTTAGCGGTGTTTTGATAATGTAGTCTACTTGGTTAGGATTATTATTTAGTGCGTAAGGTATTGTCTTGGCTCTTAGTTTTTCGTAATACGCACATTGTATTTTACGGTTATAGCCTGATACCCACACCTCAAAGCGAAAATCCTTGTGAATGAAAATGACCTGAATTTTCAAACCGCTCGCTCTCAATTCGTCATCGCTAAGCTGAAAATAGGCAAAATCCATATTATTTTCAACAATATGACCGGAAAAATCATACTCCGGTAGGGCTTTCTTAAGCTCAGTGCGCAAAAATCGAAAAAGCTTTATAAATTCCTGATATCCTTTTTGTAAATCAGTGGTTTTGATAAGTTCTTTATACTCACTGAGGTAATTTCTATTAAATTTCATCACCAATACCTCCAATTATTCGATAGTGAATTAGGTTGATTAAGGGTAAGCGTCAAATACAGCCCACATTGAAAAGCAGTCCAATTGATGAGATAATGTTCTCACAAAAGGACTGCTTTTTTATAGCGGTTATTCTTTATTGATAGTTGACCGGCATTCTTCCGGCAGTGTCTCAGACCAGGGCAACAAATGATCAAGGGATTGGTCACCGGTGATTGCGGTATTGGGCAATTGCGTAAGCAGGTAATCGAGATAGTAGAAGGGATTCAAACCGTTGAGTTTGGCAGTCACAACGATACTGTAGAGCGTTGCACTGGCTTTGGCACCATGGGGTGTTTTGCAGAAGAGAAAGTTTTTACGACCAACGACAAAATGTTTGATCGCCTGTTCAGCCAGATTGCTTGAGAGTTCACATTGACCATCGTGAAGAATATTGGTCAGCAGTTCCCAGTTGGACAGGCTGTAGGCAATGGCTTTTCCCAGTTTGCTTTTAGGTACCACCTGCGGCTCCATGGTTTTGAGCCATGATAAATAAGCCTCCATGACCGGCTTCAGTTCAAGGATGCGTTTTTCGTGTCGTTCTTCGGGCGTAAGCTCATCTTCTGCCCATTGCTTTTCCAGACGAAACATCTGTCTGAAAAAAATCAGGGCGTCATGGGCATGGGTGGATTCAATTTGGGCTTCTTTGGGCAACGCCTTGATTGCATCGGTATAATAGCGCCTGGCATGAGCGAGGCAACCGACCCGGGTTACGTTGTTCACCTTGTTGTACCCACCAAAATCATCCGTCTGCAAAAATCCGCTAAAATCCTTGAGGAATTCAGCGGCATGTCGACCAGCGCGGGAGGGCTGGTATTCATACAGGACAATGACTTTTCCATGCTTGCCGCTGCGATATACCCACATATAGGCTTTGCTGTCACAGGGTTTCCCATCTTTGGTCAGCACCTGCATGGGACTTTCATCGGCGATGATGAAGGTTTCTTCCATCAGCCTTTTTTTCATGACTTCATACAGGGGCTCAAGCCACCACTCACTGGCTTTAATGATCCAGTTGGCCATGTTCTGTTTTGACAGTTCAATCCCGAAATCACCAAAGATCCGTTCCTGTCGGGTAAGGGGCAGGGCGGCTGAATACTTCTGATACATCAGATAGGCAATCAGGCTTGGCGATGCAAAACTCCCGGGAATCACCGGAGCCGGCATGGGTGCCGTAATGATGGGGGTTTTGTCGGCGTTCTGCTCACAGTTACGGCAGGCATAGACTTTGCGCACATGTTCCACAACAACGACCTGAGCCGGGATGACTTTGAGTTCTTTGCGGATTTCTTCGGTCATTTCATGTAGCGGTGATTGACAGACTTCACAGATTTGCTCATCTTCAGACAATTGATAGACAATGCGTTCCACTGGCAGATCCGAAAAGCTCTCTTTATTCAGACCCCGTTTCTGTTTCCGTTTAACGACGATGGTCTCAAGAACCGGCTCGACCTGCTCCGGTCGAGCGGTGATTTCAGCTTCGTTGAAAAAAGACAACTGATCATCGGACACCGTCTCACTGGATTTCCCAAAGCGTCTGGCCGCATTGAGGCGAAACTGTTCTTCATACCATTTCAATTTGGTCTGGGCAATCTCCAGTTCATGGGCCAGTTTGGCATTTTCATTTTTCAGATCATCTACGGTGTCACTATTCTGTTTTTTCTGAGTTGTTTCCACGACTTCTTTCATGCCCTTATTATACCATGCGAAATCCGACAAAAAAAGCTTTATTTAGCCAATCCCAGGTCTTTTTTCTCAGATCATAATCCGTCCGGTGGCTTCGGTGTGGGCCGTTTTCTGCTCGACGGACATGCCATCGAGTAACCATCGAAAAGAGCGCTCTGAGATCGAAAGAGCCCCACAATGGCCGTTTTCCGGCCATTGAAAAGATCCTTTCTCCAACCGTTTGTAATGAATCCAGAAGCCATTGTGATCCCAGACCAGAATCTTAATCAGGTTCCTGCGTTTATTGCAGAAGGCAAAGAGATGGGTTGAAAATGGATCCATTTGCAGCACATGGGAAACAATCAGTGCCAGACCATCAATGCTTTTTCGCAGATCGGTGGCACCCAGTGCCAGATGGACCTGTTGGATGCACTATGTGTTAAGATAGTTGTCAGGTGATTGAATTTACTATATTATAGTAAATATATAAAAGGATAGGAGTATCAC